>JBEKIX010000011.1:0-53422 GCA_050011535.1 Acidobacteriota bacterium | reverse complement strand
CAACTGGTCCTTGGCGGCAGGATAGCTGCTCGCCTCGCGGGTAACGAGACCGAACACGCCGATCTTCAAAGGACCCAGGGATCGAATCTCGGAAGCGGGGAGCAACAGCTTGCCGGTCGCGTTCTCCGTAACGTTTGCGCAGAGGATCGGGAATTTGAACATCGCGATGACCTCGCGAAGCGTTGCGAGCGGGATGTTGAATTCGTGGTTGCCGAGCGTGCCGAAGGTGTAACCCGCCGCGTTCATCGCTTCCGCGTCCGCTTTCCCGTGATATTCCGTCGAAAAAGGCGTGCCGTCGAAAAAATCACCCGCGTCGACCAGCCACACGGTGGTCCCTCTAGGTTCCAGATCGTCGCGCAGATGCTTGACCAGCGTGGCGCGGCGCGCAATTCCGCCGATGTTCTGGCGCACCTTGAGAGCCGCTATGTCTGAGCCGGCAGGTTCGACGTCGGGATAGCTGAACGGTAGCAGGTGACTGTGGGTGTCGTTCGTGTGGAGAATAGTCAACGACACCTGCTGCGCCGCGCCCAGCGCCGGCAGCAGGATGAGGAGAATCAGGCAAAGGGTAATCCGGTTGGCACTTCTTTTCATTGTATCCCTCGCTCGTAAGCGTTTATCTTAGCACCGATGGACGAATTCGGGATTATACATAAGAAGATGCACATCGCCGCGGCAACCATCGTGCTCAGAATTCAGGGGACAGGCTACGCAACTCCCGAATTGTCCGCAAAATATGCACATTCGGAGGAGTGAATTCGGGATTTGCGTAGCCTGTCCCCTGAATTACCTGGCTGATAGGCGGGTGGATCAGCCAAGGTTGCCGAAGTGGCCCTTTTGGGAATCAGCCAGTACGAGCTGGAGAGATGGCGCAAGTTAACAGATTGCCTCTTATCTGCAGCTGGAGGCAGCGATTCCTGACGCAAAACGGCAGACGCTACTTCTTTTCCGCGCGCGCCTTCGTGACCATGTCCTTCACTTCCTTCATCAGCGTCGGGACGTGGTACGGGATGCCGTCCTTGATCGTCCACTCGATGCCGCCGCCGTGCACCATCGTCACTTTCGGATCGCCCGGCATCACGAAGCCCGAGTAGTTGTTCACGATTTTGCCGTCGTAGGCCATGAGATCCGTGCCGTACGCGTTCATGAGTCGCAGGTTTTCGAGCGGGTTGCCGTTGACGACGAGGAGATCGGCGGTGAAGCCCTGGCGGATGCGGCCGAGCTTGTCGTCGAGGCCGAGCACCTTAGCGCCGTTGAGCGTCGCGTGTTCCAGCACTTCGAGCGGCGAGAAGCCGGCTTCCTGCTGCAGTTCGAGTTCACGCGAGATGCCGAAGCCGTACATCGAGCCGTAGAGGTATCCGGAGTCGTCGCCGGTCGTGATGATGCCTCCCTTGCGGCCGAACTCGAGCAACGCGGCCATCCACACTTCGTAGTTCTTGCGCCATTTCACTTCCTGTGTCGCTGTCCAGCCGATCCAGAACGTGCCGTGCCTCGTCATTGACGGCTTGAAGTACTCCTCGAGCGACGGATGCAGGTAGTCCTTGTACCAGGGCAGGTTCTGCGCCTTGATGAGATCGCGCGTCGCCTCGTAGGTCGACATCGTGGGGCTCCACGCGACGCCTTTCGCGACCATATCCTCGAGGAGTTTTGAGAGCTTCTCGTGATTGAGGCTCGCCTGGGTGTAGAGCTCGCCGGCGCGGCCGAAGCGGTGAATCTCGTTGGAGAGATTCATTTCGGGTGGGAAGTCCTGCGGCTCGTCGAGCGCGGAATCGGCGATGCCGTAGAAATGTTCGATGCAACGCACACCGGCGTCGACGAAATCACGCGCCGTCGCTTCGCCCACGGCCACGTGGACCGTAGACGGCAGGCCGACCCTCTTCGCCTCATCGAGCGCGGCGATGACCTGGTCCTTGTCCATCGGGCCGATCAGCTTGACGCCGTCGGCGCCGCGTTCCTTCGCGCGATCGACCAGCTTGCGGAAGTCCTGCGGCGTCACGGGTGCCGATTCCCCTGGCGCGACCAGATCGCCCATCATCGGATAGAGCACGATGCGCGGGGCGACAATCGTGTGCGCGCCACTCTCGGCGCGCCATTGCTTTGTCTTCTCGAAGTTGCCGCCGACTTCGCGCGCGGTCGTGACACCCGCTGCGAGATACAGGTCGCGCTCGTACTGAATCGGAATCGGACCCACGCGCTCTTCATGCCAGTGCATGTGCGTATTGACGATGCCCGGCATGACGTACTTGCCGGCCGCGTCGATCACCGCGTCAGCTTCGGGCCACTTGCCGGCAACCGAATTGCCGATGCGCGCGATGATGCCGTCTTCCGCGAGGATGTCGACCGGTCCGTATGCGGGCGTGCCTGGCCCCGGGATCACCATGGCTCCCTTGATGAGGAGGCGCTTGACCTGCTTGGCGTGCACCGGCGCCTTTGCGGCTTGCGCCGACGGAGCCTGCGCGAGCGGCGCGGACGCGCCCACAGCCAGTGCGAAACACGCGATCACCATGCCGACGACCTGTCGCTTCATAGAGCGCTCCCTGTTGGCGGGTTTCGTCAACCCGCCCTGTATAGAAATAATAATCGAATGCTCTTTCCTGTTGAGGAGATCATACAACGGGAAATGTGGGACGCTTCCCTATATTTTGATATCTATGAAACAGCCTTTACTTCCATGATAGACAATATAGGGAAGCGTCCCATATTTCGGCTCATAACTCCTCCCTTTGATCAGGGAAAAAACGTGGACACCCACTGTTTTTTGCTTCTTTGATGTGTGTCCACATTCTTATTCTTCCTCGCAATATCATCTTCTTTCCGGAATCACTGGCAAAGTCCGGTCGGATTTGGTGGCCAAATTACTCCGGTACACGTACTGAACCTTGACACTTACTTTGGTGAGTTTGGCTTGGCCCGGTTGTTCCGCTTTTTCCGTGACTTCTGCATAGCGGTACCCAACTGCTACTACTTCGTAGAGAATCCCACCCACTCCCCCCTCGCCGGGAAGCGTAACGCGTTCACCGACTCGTGGAACAAAATGCACTTTGCTGAAAGGAATGACTGCGATTATCTTGGAATCGTCTTGAAACTGTAAGCAGTGCACCAATTCGGACTCAGAATTGTCAGCCATTCATGCCTCCATTGAAACCAGAAGTCTGGATAGAATCGCTCTGCACCACGGCGCGCCACTCGCGCCGCTCTTCGACTGTGCTTACGACTGCGTCTTTCTGCTCCAAAAATACCCTGTTTTTGCCAACAAAAACCGATAGTAAGCCTTTATTCACCGCCTTTCACATGATTAATTGACTCAATGACTTACATCGATTTGCGGCGAAGCGCCCGGCCTCGCAAAACGCGGACACCCACTGTTTTTTTGCATCTTTGATGGGTGTCCACATTCTCGTCCGGCCTTAGCCACGCGTCCGGTGGATTAAGCCAAGGTTGCCGAAGTGACCCTTTTGGGAATCAGCCTGTATGAGGGTAGTTGAAATAAGCTGCGTGCCCCGGTTGCCGGGCACGAATCCCGCTTCCGATAAGGTGCGATTATGTCCCACCAGCAGCGCGGATTCACCCCGAAATCTCGCCTAACCACAACTTGACTCCCAAACGACATCGGCGAACAGCAGCTACTAACGTGGCCAACTACGATCTGCCCGCCAACAAGCTCACGGGCACGCTGACTGGCACGGCCGGTTCGATCAATGGCACTACCTCCGCCGACCGCCCCAACCGCGCCACTTCGGCTAAGGGAGCTTCGCCCTGGGCATTCCACGCACCTGGCAGCTCGCCCTGCGGGTGTCGTCTTGACGTCAGGAATCGCGACACGGCCACCCGGTGAGAAGCAATGGTTGCCGCCATCTGCCAGGCCTCCCGATGATCTGCTCATTCGCCGAGGTCCAGGCTGATGGCAAGCGCATTATCAACCTCGGAGAGCCGGGATCGAGAAAGGGCGCCGACCTTTCTCTTCAGCCGGGATTTGTCCAACGTCAGAATCTGAGCCAGGTTCACCATCGACGGGTATTTAAGGCCGCCTTCGTCCCTGCCCAGGACAACGGTCACAGGATACTTTTTGATCGTGGTAGTGATGGCCGCCACAATGGTGGTACTTGCATGGATGTTTCCGACGTCGTTCTGGATCACGAGCGCAGGCCTGGTGCCTTTCTGCTCACTCCCGCGGCCAGGACTGAAATCCACCATCCATACCTCACCTCGACTGCAAGGGCCCGGATTCATTTCAGCGCCTCGTAAGCGGCGGGCAGATTCTGTTCGGCAACCTTCAGGTTCTCGTCCGACATCGCCCGGTAGCCTTCGATCAACTCCCGTTGCAAGAGTGATTTTTTCCAGGCGCGAAGAGCTTTTTCGAGGACGCTGCTACGGCTCTCTCTTTGCGATTTGGCGGCCCGGTCGAGGTCCTCGAGCACTTCTTCATCAATAGTTACGGTAATCCTTGCTTTGCTCACAAGAACTCCTGAAGAGTAGGGTAAAGTGTATGATAATTATTCATACTTATCAACCGGAAATGCGTAGGAATGCTAATCTTACCTGGGGAAATAGGGGGAATAGGGGACGCTTCCCTATATTTTGATATCTATGAAACAGCCTTTTCTTCCACGTTAGAAAATATAGGGAAGCGTCCCCTATCTCCGACTGATGCTGGTGCGGAGCTAGCCTCGATGATTGTTACTCAGTGCGCAGGGCGACCATTGGATCAATGTGAGTTATGTTGCGCGCCGGCACATAGGCTGCCAGTGAAGCAACGGCGACGAACGATACGAGCGAGACTCCGATTGTAAGTGGATCCGTCGGAGTAACCTTGTATAGGAGACTGGCGAGCATGCGCGTTACGAGAAGCGCGGCAGCGGCGCCGAGAAGAAGGCCCGCACATACAGCGAGAATGGATCGCCACATGAACATGAGCACAACCTGATGAGGCTTGGCGCCGAGAGCCAGGCGCATACCGATTTCGAATGTCCGCTGCGAGACACTGTACGCCGTGATCCCGGCAATACCTATACCGACCAGGGTGACGGCGAATGCGGCGCAAATTCCAAAGAGGATGGCATAGAACCGCTGTGAGCGAAAGGCAAAAGAATCGCTATACTTTATTACCTCGATCACCTGCCGGATATCGGCCGCCTTGGCTTGGTCTGCAATCGCGCGGTAGACTGCGGGATTGTCGGTCGCGGTCCGAATGACGAACGTCAGGGATCGCAGCTTTGGGTACTCAGGATCGCCCACAGGGACATAGGCGCTTGGCCGTGGATCTTCCTGAACCGACCTTTCACGAACGTCAGGCACAATCCCGACGACTTGAACCGGCCACTTCTTATCCACCACGATTGTTTGGCCTAGCGGACTCATCCCCGGCCAATATCGCCGGGCCATGCTCGCGTTAATCACAGCCACGCGAGGAGCGGACCCCTCGTCCTGAACCGTAAACAGGCGTCCGGAGACGCAAGGCATGCCGAGAACCGCGAAATACTCTGCTGTTACATGGCGCAGGTCGAGATTCTGCACGTCGGCGTGTCCAGGAATAACGATGGAACCGCCGACGCGATCCTCGCGCAGCGGCGGATAATCCACCGCTGCAACTTCGGCTACACCCGCAATCGCACGGATGCGATCCCTCATATTCTGATTAAAGTCAAGGACACTCTGAATGCTTGGATAATGTTTCTCACTGAGGTAGAAGTTGACTCGGCAAAGGTTATCCGTACGAAAACCTACGGACAGGGCTCCCAGGCGTACGAAGCTGTTGATTATCAACCCTGCGCCGACGAGGAGAACCATGGCAAGCGCCGATTCCACGATCAGCAATGCGGGCTTGAATCCTTCCGCTCCAATCCGCCGGCAGCGAGAGTCGCCTTTTCTCAGGACCCCTGCGATGTCTGTGCGCGATGCGGACCAGGCCGGCCACAAGCCATGAATGACAGTTGTCACAATGGTCAGCGCCAACGAAAACATCAGAACGCGCCCATCGATGGCGATGTCGTTCAGGCCCAACCTGAGTGTAGAAGGGAATTGTGCCAGCAGGCCAGGAAGTATCCAAAACGATAGCAATACACCCAAGATTCCGCCCGCCAGTGACAAGAGCAGGCTTTCCGTCAACAGTTGTCTTGCCAACCTCGCCCGCCCGGCGCCAAGTGCGATGCGAATTCCCATTTCCTGTTTGCGCGCCAGTCCCTTGGCCAGCAGCATGTTCGATACGTTGAGGCAGCCAATAAGCGGGAGGCACATGATCGCGCCGAACAGCAGGAGCAGGTCCGTGCGCTTATACTTCACCAAATGTTCCTGCAGCGGAATGAGCCTGAAATAGCCGCGCTCAGCTTGCGGCAGACTCGAGTTATTCCGGCTTGAGATGACGTCCACCTCGGCCTGAGCCTCGCTCAACCGGATTCCAGATTTTAGCCGGGCGAGCAGATAGTACTCCGAGCTGGATGGTACTTTTGTCCAGTCTACCGCCCACGGAATCAACATTTCCGGCGTCCAGGATGACACAATCGAAGGATATCGGAATTCTTCCGGCAAGACCCCAACGACAGTGCGCGGCCCGTCTGCGAACGACAGGTTCAGGCCGATCGCTTTGAGATCGCCGCCGAACCTCCGTTGCCAGGCGCCATAGGTTAGGATGACCACGCGGTCATTGCCGCGCGTTTCCTCGTCTGGCCGGAAATCGCGCCCATGCAGGACCTGAGTGGCAAGAGTGCGCAAGAGGTTAGGCGATACGATGGAGCCAATGACGTTCTCCGCGCCGTCGGGATTTAGCAGGATCGGTAAGGACGGATACCACGTGTAGGCAGACACACCTTCAAATGAGTGCGCCTTTCGAAAGGCAGCGAAATAGTCTTTTGGGACCCCCTCATAATAGCTTGCTTTGTCCGGGATCCAACCCATGATGCGAACGAGTCTGTCGGGCTGGGCGTATGGGAGTGGGCGGAAGAGTGTCGCATCCACCACGCTGAAGATACAGGTTGCCGCGCCGATACCCAGCGCGAGGGTTATGACCGCGGCAAGCGTGAATCCCCGATTGCGGCGGAACATGCGCAATGCAAAACGAATATCCTGCAACAACGAATCCCAAAATGTGGCATAGACGTCGCGCACCGTTTCCCGGGTCTGATCCGCGCCGCCGAAATCCACCAGCGCAACGCGGCGCGCATCACCAGCCGGCATTCCCATGGCCTGATTCGCCTGCGTTTCCATTTCCAGATGGAAGCGGATCTCTTCCTCCATCTGATGCTCTATACGAGCCCGGGAGAAGCGGGCCCACAACTTGCGGACGCCGAATCCGATCATGGACATTACCTCCCGAAACCTTTACTGCCCGATTGCGGAGCCGGATGGAACCGATTAGGAGCAGGGTTCCCTCAGGTGGCTTTGAGAACGTTTCCGATCGCCATCACCATGTGGTCCCAGTCACGCACTTGTTCCCCCAAGCGCCGGCGCCCGGTAGCTGTCAAGCGGTAAAAACGCACCGGGCGGTGCTCCTCCGTAATTCCTTCTCGAGAGACGATCCAACCCTTGAGTTCCATGCGATGAAGGGCTGGATATAGCGATCCCTGGTTGACGCGCAAGAATTCCTCGGATACCTGGCGGATGCGTTGTGAAATCCCCCAACCGTGCATCGGTCCTGGAGCGAGCGTCTTAAGAATGAGCAGATCGAGGGTTCCCTGCAAAAGGCTGATGCTTGATTTAGTCATGAGTGTTGTTCCAGTCTCCATTTGCAGATCGAGCCTATCTTCGTCATTGTCGAATGTCAACAATATATTGTCGCATGTCTACAATTACCCGCCGTACACTCTTGGCCTTTACAGAACAAAAATTGTGGACACCCACTGTTTTTTGCTTCTTTGATGTGTGTCCACATTCTTGGATCGACGCGACGCCGGTCGGCAAGGGCCATAAGATTCGCCTCAAATCGCAATCATTCTCTCCTTCGACCGTGGTGCTTTGGGGCACCCAGAAGTGTGACGATGCCGGAACGAGTTACTTTGGCAATGAATGGCGGTTTCAAGCTACTTAACAATTTCTGCATCCTGGGCAATGCGGTAACAAAGGCTGTTGCCATCTCATCGCCAGTCAGGTTGCCCGATGTTAATACGAAAACTGCAACCCCCGCCTTTGCGCGGAGAGCATCCGCGACCTTTCTCTTTCCGAGTGCCCGGTCCAGAAAGAACGCGGGTGGGTCAAGCAGCTTCGAGTTGGAGCTCTGATCGGATAGCGTCTTCGATTTCGAGCCGGTTTCGGCCATAGTCGTCCGCAAGTGATTCGATGGATTCACCCGCTTTATACCTGTCTGCAATTACGGCCGTAGGAACACCGGCGCCAGCTAAAACAGGCCGGCCAAATGAAACGTAGGGATCGATAACGACAACCCGGGGCTCGTCCGGCGTCCCCTTTCTGATAAAGGGATAAAGTCGGCATGGAAAACCCAATGGATCGCGCTCGATACTCCGGAGGTAAGCCTCCAAGATCGCGCGCATTGCCAGCTGCCCCGATTGTGAGATGTTGATGAGTTGCCCAAATTTCTCGATGAACAGGTTCAAGCCATCGCTTTCGAACTCCTGAATGGCGAGCGGATGCTCCGACGGAAATCGGCGAGAGAGATAATCGAGAGCCACGCGAATCTTGGGCAAGGGGATCCCATGCTCGCGCCGGATGGCGTCCAAAACATGAGCCTCAATCAGATTGAAAAAAGACAGCAAAGGGGGCGTCTTCGAACTGGGAGTCATGACGGGTTGAAAGAATTGCGAGCCCGCCTGCGTTCGATATCGCTGGCCCGATACCCACGACCGCAGGGTTGACGCCGGAATATTCAAATACCGCGCAGCCTCCACAATCCTATAGGCGGGCAGGTTACGCGGATCGTCACTCTGAATACCAGTCTTGAATGGCTTTCTCCTCATTTGTGCGCAGTATAGCATCTTTTCCCGGTATTATGGACCTCGCCGGCCCGAGAATGAACGCGGGCGAACGACGAAGCATGAGCGGGTAGACACCTGCGGTCCTTGAAAAGCCAATCTGGAATCCAGGCGGAATCGGGGTCGGACCTAATGCCGTTAACTTAAGGCCGACGTCGTGCATATGGGCGAAAAAGCTTGCCACAGATTTCACGGATTACACAGATTCAAAAGCGAAAAAGCCCAGGTAGTGGGAAACAATATCCAGTGAAATCTGTGTAATCTGTGGCAAGCTTTTCAATCGGAGGCCGACATGAACTGGAGCGCAATTGCCGCGATATTAATGGCGTTAGCCGTGGGACTGGGTGCCTTCGGCGCGCACGGCCTCAGAGGCCGGTTGACCGCCGAGATGTTGGATACCTACAAGACCGCCGTGCTCTACCATTTTCTGCACGCGTTGGGGATGCTGATCGTCTCTGTGCTGCCAAAGACCGGGGCGGTGTCGGAACCGGGCGCGGAGACGGTCTGCTGGCTGCTGATGGCTGGCATCCTCGTGTTCTCGGGGAGCCTTTACCTTCTCGCGGTCACCGGCATGAGCGCGCTGGGGGCGATCACACCGATCGGCGGCCTTGCATTCATAGCGGCGTGGATGTGGCTGGCGTGGAAGCTCGTTCGGCGGCAGTAAACTCTAAAACTTCATACTGAGTCTCGCCTAATATAATGACGACCGCCTGGGACCGCGGGCGTCTCGCCCGCAGCCTTAGTACGCGGCATAACCCGGGAATTTGCGCGCGGGACGCGCGCGGTCCCAGGGGGCCGCAATCCTGATCCATGCAGGGTCATCGAACTATTCGTGCCCCGGTGATCCGATCCCCAAGTTCGAGGTGATCGACGACGTCCAGCCCGCGGATGACACGCCCGAGGGCTGTAAAATCGCCTTCGTTATGCGGCTGCGGGGTGCTGCCAAGAGTGTAGCCGGGCCGGCCCGTGTCGAGACCCGATGACGCCCAGCTCAAATTGCCGCGCGTGAGGCCATGGCGATTGACCTCATCGCGCAGTGGCGCATCATTGCCGATGGCGCGCTGCTGGGCGACGAAATTCGGAACGACGCGGCCGAATTCCGTGCCGACGATGGCGCCTGAGGTCACTACACTCTGGAGATACTCGACGCCCATCGGCGCGTCGCCGGGATACAACTCGATCTCGATGGTTCCCCGCGGCGTCTCGAGGATCACGCGGGGCTTCGCGCCGCCGTTATAGTCAGGCACGATCCAGCGCTCAACGATCCGGCGGTACTCATCATCGCTCTTGGCCGGCCTGGACGGCGCACCCGACCGGCCACGGCCTCCGCCACCGCCGGCTGCCGGCACCATACCTTGTGTGGCGGGATCCGCCGCCAGAGCATCCAGCCTGGCTCGCCCTGCCTCGCTTGCCCGCAATACCTGCGCCGCCGCCGTCCGCGCGACGATGCTGGATTCATGCATCAGGGCCTCCGCAGGCTTGACCGCGGCATCAGGCGCCAGAGCCGCAAGCGGCGTGAGGGCCGTGATGCGCAGCGACAACGGCCGGGACGGCGCCATGGCGCCCACGAGTTTCGGCACGACAATGTCACTGCGCGACTTGAAGCGGCCCAGGGCTTCGGCTGCCGAAACCGACAGCCACGTGTCCGGCGAATCGAGCGCTGCGATCACCACCGCGAAAGACTCGTCGTCATCATAGGCCGTGAGCGCGCGCAGGGCTTCGGTGCGAACGCGGCGGTCCGGATCCTTCACCGCATCTCGCAGACGGGCCGACGTCACTGCGCGACTCGTCCCGGACTGATCGACGACCGCCGGCGCCAGCCCGCGCACGGCCCAAAACCGTACTTCGCCAGAGGCGTCTTTGCTGAGCTTGAGCAGGTGAGAGATGGCTGCCGGGTCCCGCGGGCGGAAGAGCGCCCACGCTGCCCGCCACCGCAATTCTGCGTTGCCGGACGTCATCCAGCGCACGATCGGCGCAATGTCACCCGGCGGCGTGAAGCGCCCGATCGAGAGCAGCGCCTCGCCGACCACAGGCGCGGCGGCCGCTTTTGAAGGGGCCTCGGCCAGATACTTTGCCAGGGCGGCGCGAGCCTCCGCAGATCGAATTTTGCCCAGCGCGCAGGCCGCCTCGCGAGCCACGACGGGTGGCGTCTTCGGCGACCTCAACAGGTCACCCAACCAGGCCACCGCACCGGCGTCCTTCAACTGCCCTTCTGCGAAGGCTACGCTCGCCACGATTTCGGCATCCGGGTCGCTGCGCATGGAGATCAAGAGCGCAGGGCTTCGAGGGTCGATGATCCGCCCAACTGTGATGACTGCGCGCCGGCGCACTTCCGGGTGTGCGGACTGAAGGATCTTAGCAATGATCGTTGGATCCATCTGACGCGTGTCTTCCAATTTCACTAACTGGGTGATGGCGTCAACATCTTCAGGAGCTAGCGGACGCCGCTTGGCGGCCTGGGCTCGAGGTCCGGCAAGCGAAGAGATCAACACGACAAAAACGGCCAGCAGCAGGGTGATCGGTCGTCTCATGAGGGAGAACTCCTGACAAGAGTGATTTATGGAACATCGCGTTCAAGAGCGCTGGCAAGATAACATAGATTCGGGGAAATAGTGGACGCTTCCCTATATTTTGGTACCTATTACTTCCCTGATAGCGGTTTAAGCAAAATAAAGGGAAGCGTCCACTATTTCTAACCGAGATTGCTGAATCGGCCTCTCGGGCCTGTAAGGCCATCGTCCCAGTCGGCGGGCTTTTCGGCGCCGATGAACTCGATGCGTTTGGACGTTATCACCATCCCCTTGGCATCACGGTCGCGCACGGGGACTCGATCGAGGGAAAACTCCTGCTGCCTGATTCTGGAACGGCTGTCCGGCGCATAACGCACATAAAGCATCGGATGAACCTGATCGGCGAAGAACCGGATACTGGCCCCCTTTGGAATCAGCCTGTACTCATGGTTGGTAACCAGTCCGCCCACGACGAACTTCTTGATGTGCGCGAAGAGATCCCACTCAAAGACCAGCGTCATCACGCGTTCGCGATCCAGAACGGCGCAATATATGAGCGAGGTATCCACAAACATCTTTTCCGGTGGAGCCAGTACCCGGCAGCGGCCGTCTTTCCATACCAACAGCAGGCGGTCCAGAGGCGAACACGCAAGCAGCGGCGCGGCGGCAATCCTGTAGCCGATATATCCCTTGTCCCGGTCGTAGGCAATCGTAAGTTCATTGGCCGTCAGTTCGCGTTCGGAAATCTCGCCGAACTTCACGACGCGCGTGCGCCGCGGAGAATCGGGGCCATACTTCCGCAATAGGTTGCGCAGATAGCGGATTGCATACGGCACGAGGGTGCCCAGATCCTGCTCGACTTCCACGAGTTCCCCTTGAAGGCGCTCGAGATCCTTTCGATTCCTTTCGAGATCGAATAGCGAAATGCGCCGGATCGGGATGCCCAGCAACATCTCCACATCTTCGCGGGTCACCTCACGCTGGAGCTGCGCGCGGAACGGTTCGATCCCCTCCAGCACGGCCTCCTGCATTGCCCCGGTGGAGTCGCAAGTCTCGATGCGCTTGTAAATGCGGTGCTCAACGAAGAGGCGAACGAGCGACTGGTGGTGCATTTCTTCGGCCAGCCGGCGTCGCTTGTGTGAGAGTTCCCGGCGCAGGACTTCCACGAGACGCGCGGTGTTGTGGCGAAGAATCCCGGAGACATCCATTTCAGCCGGTTTGTCCTCACGGATGACCACCACATGGCTTGGGATCTGCATCTGGCACTGCGTAAAGGCATAGAGAGACTCTATGGCGCGGTCTGCATCCTGATCCGCCGGCAGCTGGATCTCGATCTCAACCTGTCCGGCGGTGAAGTCATTGATGCTTTTGACCTTGATCTTGCCTTTGCGGGCCGCGTCCTCAATCGAGGCCGTCAGTGAATCAGTGGTGGCGCCGAACGGGAGCTCGCGAACGACGAGCGTGTGCTCATTCTTCTTCTCGATGTGCGCACGGACGATCACGTGCCCGCGTCCGTCCTCGTATGCATCGGCATCCATCAGGCCGCCCTGGGGAAAGTCCGGGATTACCCGAAACGGCTTCTTACAGAGAATGGCAATTTGAGCTTCGAGCAACTCGGCAAAATTGTGCGGCAGGATGCGCGTGGAGATCCCGACCGCAATTCCCTCGGCGCCGAGCATGAGCAGCAGCGGAATCTTCGCCGGGAGCGTGACCGGTTCGCGTTTGCGCCCATCGTAGGTGGGGACAAATTCGGTAAGCTCGTCATTGAAAAGCTCGCCGCGGGCAAGATCGGTCAGGCGGCATTCGATATAGCGCGCGGCTGCCGGCGGATCTCCGGTGAGCACGTTGCCGAAATTGCCCTGGCGCTCTATCAGGTACTGGCGGTTTGCCAGCGCGACCAGCGCTTCGCCGATGGAGGCATCGCCGTGCGGGTGGAACTGCATGGTGTAGCCGACGATGTTGGCAACCTTGATGAATTTCCCGTCGTCGTTCTCATGAAGGGAGAAAAGAATCCGGCGCTGCACCGGCTTCAGCCCGTCGTCCAGGTGGGGGATCGCGCGATCGCGAATCACATAGGCTGCGTACTGAAGGAAGTTGTCATCTATCAGCCGCTTCAACGGCCCGTCGCCCATGGCCTGGCACTTTCCCTCGGACGCAGAGGGGGCCGCGGCGCCACCTGCGTCCGGCGCGGGCGCGAGCGGCTCCTCATTGCCGAACAACGGCAGGTTCCTCTGCCCGTCTGTCATGGTTGACACACCATCCTAATCCCTCTTTGAATCCGCTCCTTCAGGCCTGCAGCGCCCGTTTTCCTATGCCTCAGCCTCAACGGTCAGGTGGTTCATGATGTACTGCCGGCGTTCAGGAGTGTTCCGGCCCATGTAAAAGCTCAAGATAGCCGGAATGCCGTGTCGGCTTGCCGGACGAACCTGAGTCAGGCGCATATCGGGTCCGATGAATTGCTTGAACTCTGCGGGTGAGATCTCGCCAAGTCCCTTGAAGCGCGTCACTTCAGCTCCGCGCAGTTCCTTCATGGCGGCGTCGCGCTCCTCCTCGGAATAGCAATAGATAGTGTCCTTGCGGTTGCGCACGCGGAAAAGCGGGGTTTCGAGTATGTGCACATACCCCTCGTGAATGATGGGTTCGAAAAAACGCAGGAAGAAAGTCAGCAGCAGATTGCGGATATGCAGTCCGTCCACGTCGGCGTCCGTTGCGATGACGACCTTGTGGTAGCGCAGCCGCTCGGCGGTCTCCTCGATGTCCAGGCTGCGCATCAGGTTGTACAGTTCCTCGTTCTTGTACATAACGTCGCGCTGCAGATCGCAGACGTTCAGCGGTTTGCCGCGCAGCGCAAAGATCGCCTGGGTGTTGACGTCGCGGCAGCTCACGATCGAACCAGCGGCGGATTGGCCTTCCGTGATGAAGATCATGGATGTGGCGCCGCGGCCCGTGCGTTTATCGAAATGAACTTTGCAGTCCTTGAGCTGCGGCACGCGAATCGACGTGGCGCGGGCGCGTTCGCGCGCCATCTTCTTGATCGACTGCAGTTCCTTGCGCAGCTTCACCGTATCTTCGATCTTGAGCAGCGCGCTCTCCGCCGCCTTGGGATTGCGGTGAAGCAGGTCGGCGACGATTTCGCGCACCTGCGCTACCAGCTCACCGCGCAACTCCGTGTTGCCGAGTTTGTTCTTGGTCTGCGACTCGAAAACCGGCTCCTTGAGCCGGATTGCGATCGCGCCCACCATGCCCTCGCGAATGTCGTCTCCCTCGAACTTGCCTTTGGAAAACTCGTTGAACCCCTTTACAAGTCCCTCGCGGAACGCGCTCAGGTGCACACCGCCGTCGCTGGTGTACTGGCCGTTGACGAACGACAGGAAGGCCTCCTCGAAACGCTGAGTGTGGGTAAATGAGAGTTCCATGGTCTTGGAACGGTAATGCAGCGGGGCATAGAGCGCCTCGTCGCCGACTTCGTCGCGCAGAAGATCCAGCAGGCCGTTACGCGAGATATAGACCTGTCCGTTGTACTCCACGCGCAGGCCGGCATTCAGGAACGCATAGAGCCGAAGGCGGCGGATGATGTGATCTGCAACGAAGCTCGCCCCGCCGAAAATCTCGGGGTCTGGCTCAAAACTGACCCATGTACCGTCTGCCTCTTCGGGCGCTTTGCTTTTTTTTTCTTCGCGCAACACACCGCGCTCGAAGGCCGCCCCGGAATAGTTGCCGTCGCGGAAGCTGCGCACCGAAAATCTCTGCGACAACGCGTTGACCGCCTTGGCGCCGATGCCGTTCAGCCCCACGCTGAATTGAAAGACCTCGTCGCTGTACTTGGCGCCCGTATTGATCCGCGACACGCACTCAACGACTTTGCCCAAGGGTATGCCCCGGCCGTAATCGCGCACTGTGACACGGGACCCTGTGACTGTGATCGCGATGTGGTTGCCGTAGCCCATGATGAATTCGTCGACCGCATTGTCGACGATCTCCTTGAGCAGAATGTAAATGCCGTCGTCGTAATCCGCGCCGTCGCCAACGCGGCCAATGTACATTCCTGTGCGCTTGCGAATGTGCTCGAGCGCCGAGAGCGATTTGATTTTGTCTTCGTCGTAGTTGTGCTGTTTCGTAGCCATGCTCAAAGGCCGAGATTGGGAACAGTTGCCTCTTGTCGCCGGGAGTATCCTAGCAGATTCGCGACAGGATGGCGAAAAGAGGCAGCTGTTCCCAATTTCGGCCTCAGGTTCTTTCGCTTGACACCTTTTGCTCCTTCGGGTATCTAGGTTTCTTCGACGATCGCCGCCGTCGATTCCTCCCGGCCAAGAATCAACCTTTTGATGCGGCGTCCGGACTCCGGATGTCGTTGTGAGTAAAGAAATGTCTATCATCCGTCCCTTCAAGGCACTTCGGCCCCAGTCGGGCAACGCTGCCCTCGTGGCTGCCGTCCCTTATGACGTTGTCAACACCGAGGAGGCGCGGGCGCTCGCCGCCGGCAATCCTCTCAGTTTTCTGCACGTCTCCCGCGCGGAGATCGATCTGCCGCCATCGATCGATCATTACTCGGATGCCGTCTATGACCGCGCGCGGGAAAACTTCGCCGCGCTCAGGTCATCGGCGCCTCTCGTTACCGAAGACGTGCCCAAGGTATATCTCTATCGATTGCAGATGGGCGATCACACACAAACGGGGTTGGCCGCTTGTTATTCGATTGACGAGTACGAGCGCGATCTCATCAAGAAACACGAGCGCACGAGGCGTGACAAGGAAGACGACCGCACCCGGCACATCGAGGCGTTGCGGGCCCAGACCGGGCCTGTGTTCCTGACCTATCGCGCATCCAAGGCGATCGACAGCGTGGCCGAAAGAGTGACTGCCGGCGCTGCCCTGTTCGATTTCGAAGCCGCGGACGGAGTGCATCATTCGGTCTGGCCCGTGGCCGGCACCGATCTGGCTGCACTGGTCAACGCCTTCGGCGAATTGCCCTGCCTTTACATCGCGGACGGCCACCATCGCGCTGCAAGCGCCGCACGCACGCGCAAATACCTGGCCGAAAAGGAACCGGGGATTGCCCACGAGGAAGCCGACTGGATGTTGGCCGTGGCTTTTCCTGATAATCAAACTCAGATTCTGCCGTATAATCGGGTTGTTCTGGATTTGGCCGGACAGACTCCCGAAGCGCTTTTGGCGCAGCTGAAGGCGCGCTTTCATCTGAGCGCCGGGAAGCCGGAACCGGCCGCAAAGGGAGAGGTTTCCGTGTATCTTGCCGGACGCTGGCACTCATTGCAGCTTCAAACACCGGAGCACGCCGCCAGTATCGGCAGTACGCTGGACGTCAGTCTTCTCCAGGAGCAGGTGCTTGGGCCGTTGCTCAAGATAGGTGATCCGCGAACCGACAAGCGAATTGATTTTGTCGGCGGCATCCGCGGCGCCGGCGAGCTCGAGAGGCTTGTAAGAGATGGCAGGGTGGCGATCGCATTCTCAATGTTCCCCGTGAGTGTCGACGACCTGATGCGTATCGCCGACGAAGGCGAGATCATGCCGCCCAAGTCGACATGGTTTGAGCCAAAATTGCGTGACGGCCTGTTGAGTCATTTGATCTGAAGCCGGTGCCCATGGCTTGGCCGCACAGAGTCGCGCAGCAGCGGGCAAACGTTTTTTTAATGCCCTCACCGTGGGCAGACGAGTCTCGTTGAGCGAGTATTGCGCCATAAACCAACTAATCAAGGAAATGGACAGCCATGAAAGTCCTAGTCGCTGATAAATTTGAGAAAAGTGGAATCGAAGGGCTGAAGGCAGCCGGATGCGAGGTCATCTACGAACCAGATCTAAAGGATGCTACTCTGGTCGAAGCCGTCGGCAGGACGGGCGCTGATGTGCTGGTCGTGCGTTCCACTCAGGTCACGGAGCCGATGCTGGACGCAGGGTGCCTCGCGCTTATCGTCAGGGCGGGCGCCGGATACAATACGATCGACGTCAAGGCAGCCTCGAAGCGCGGCATTTATGTTTCCAACTGTCCGGGCAAGAACTCGGTGGCCGTCGCGGAGCTGGCGTTCGGCTTGATCATCGCGATGGACCGACGCATCCCCGACAATTGTGCCGATCTGCGCGCGGGCAAGTGGAACAAAAAGGAATATTCCAAGGCTCGAGGCCTCCACGGAAAGACGCTGGGCATTCTGGGATTCGGCAACATCGGCCAGGAGGTAGCCAAACGCGCGCAGGCGTTCGGCATGAACCTGGTGATCTGGAGCGAACTGGGCATTGCCACGGATCATGACGGCCTCCCGGTCGATCTGCCTCTTCTGCTGCGATTCCGGCCCGCTTCCGGCTCGCTCATCGAAACAACCATCCAGGTGGCGAAAACCCCGGCCGAGGTGGCCGAGAAGTGCGACATCTTGACCGTGCACCTGGCAGCCAATGCCCTGACGAAAGGGATTCTCAACGCCGACGTGCTCGGACGCCTGAAACCCGGCAGCTACTTCGTCAACACCGCGCGGTCCGAGGTTGTCGATTACAAGGCTCTGGAGCAGATCGTGAAGGAGAAAAACATCCGCGTCGCGCTCGACGTCTACGCCGGCGAGCCCACTGCCGCGAGCTGTGATTTCGATTTCGCCCTCGCAAAACTGCCGGGTGTGTATGGCACGCACCACATCGGCGCTTCGACCGATCAGGCCCAGGAGGCAATCGCCGCGGAAACGGTGCGCATCGTCAAGACCTATAAAGAAAAAGGCGTTGTACCCAATGTCGTCAACCTGGCTCAGCACAGCCCCGCAAGCCACTCTCTGATCGTGCGCCATCTGGACAAGCCGGGAGTGCTTGCAAGCGTTTTCGACCGGTTGCGCGATCATTCGATTAACGCCCAGGAGACTGAGAACATCATCTTTGAAGGCGCCCAGGCTGCCATCGCGCGCATCAACCTGGATGCAGCGCCGGCGAAAGAACTACTTGACGGCATCAAGCAGGCGTGTCCGGATATCCTGGACATGCATCTTGTGGAGTTAGGCAGGCACTAGAAACAAAGGAGTTAATCATGGGAACAACAACTCGCATTTTCAATTTTGCCGCCGGCCCCGCCGTTCTGCCGCTTCCGGTTTTGGAGGAAGCGCAGCGCGACCTCGTATCGCTGCCGGGCGTCGGCATGTCTGTTCTCGAGATCAGCCATCGCTCGAAGACTTTTGAGGCGATTATCCAGGAGTGCGAGGCGAACATCCGCAAGCTCGCCGGCATTCCCGAAGGCTATCATGTCCTTTTCCTGCAGGGTGGAGCGACGCTGCAGTTCTCGATGGTGCCGCTGAACCTGCTCGCGCCGGGGCAGACGGCCGATTACATCGTCACCGGTTCGTGGTCCAAGAAAGCCATCAAGGAGGCCAAGAAGGTCGGAACGATCAACACCGCCTTCTCAGCCGAATCGGAGAACTTTACGCGCGTTCCCCGGCAGGATGAGCTGAAGCTCAATCCAGGCGCCGCCTTCGTTCACATGACCAGCAATGAAACCATCCACGGCGTCGAATTCCACGCGCTGCCGGACGTCGGCAACGTGCCGCTGATCGTGGACACGTCCTCGCACATGCTCAGCCGTCCGCTCGACATGAAGAAGTATGCCGCGATTTACGCGGGCGCTCAGAAAAATATCGGCCCTGCCGGCTGCACGCTCGTCATCCTCCGAGACGACATGCTGAAGAAGGCCCTGGCCAACCCCGCGTACGAGAAGCTGCCGATCATGCTGCAGTACGGCCCGCAGGTCGAGGACAAATCGCTCCACAACACGCCGCCGGTGTTTGCGATCTACATCATGAACCTCGTCAGCCGCTGGCTGCTGAAACTCGGCGGCCTCGAGGCGATGGAAAAGATCAACATCCGCAAGGCCGCCAAGCTGTACGCGGAGATCGACCGCACGGGCTTCTATCGCGGACACGCCAAGAAGGAAGACCGGTCGCGCATGAACGTCACGTTCCGCCTGCCCAACGAGGAGCTGGAGGCCAAGTTCGTCAAGGAATCGAAGGCTGCGGGGCTCGACGGCCTCAAGGGGCACCGCTCGGTCGGCGGCCTGCGTGCGTCCATCTACAACGCCTTCCCCGGGGAAGGCGTGACAGCCCTCGTTTCCTTTATGCAGGAGTTCGAAAAGAAAAACGGGTAGTTATTGATTGCAGAGAGATCGAGCGCCGGAGGTGCGGCACCTGAAACTTCGAGAGTGCCACACCTTCGGCGCTCGATTTTTCATCCGAAACCGGTTCCCCTCGAAACCCAAACAGAAGACTTGCCGCACGATTCGTAGCAGTGCTTGGTTGGTCCGCTGAACCGTCATCAATTGGCGAGCGCGTCCCGTAAGGCAGTCTCCGCGATTCTCCGTATCGGCAGCGTCCCCACGGGACACATAATGGTCGATCTCCCGAGGTTCGAAAGGCCTCAAAAATCGTTGTTTCGAGACATCCCCTGAACTTGTCGACCGCCAGAAATAATCTTTCGTTGGCGGCATTACTTGGGACGCTCTGTAAAGCCGCGACGACACTTTCCGGGGAAAATTCCCTTGACCAATTTCGTTATTTCTGCAAACATAGAAATATGTTTCGAGGAGAACCGAAATGAATCGTGCCAAGAGCAGCCCGTCTTCTGAACAGATCATTCGCTATGCCGACATGTTTGCCGCGATGGGCAACGATGCCCGGCTGCGCATTATGCGGCTGCTTCTGTCGGCCCATCCCGAGGGAATGATCGTCGGCGACATTCAGGCCGAACTCGGAATTCCAAACTCGACGCTGTCGCACCACCTCGACAAGCTCAAGAACGAGGATCTGGTGTGCGTGCGGCGTGAGGGGACGTTTCTCTGGTATACGGCAAACACAGAAGCCCTGCAGGAGATTCTGACCTTCCTGTACGCGGAATGCTGCACGCGGAACAAAGCGATCGAGCCCAAGTCGATCGTCCAGCTCTGCAAATGAAAGGAAGTTCTCATCATAAAAAGGAGGATACATCCATGGATGTGAAAGCGATCGTGAAAGAGAAGTACGGAGAAGCCGCATTGAAAGTGATTTCAGGAACCGGCAGCGCCTGCTGCAGCGGCAGTCCTTCCTGTTGTTCCGGCGGCGACCCGATCACTACAAATCTTTACAGCGAGCTGCAGAAGAATGAACTGCCTGATACGGCAGTGCTGGCTTCCCTGGGTTGCGGCAACCCGACGGCTCTGGCTGAGCTGAAACCCGGGGAGACGGTGCTGGATCTGGGCAGCGGCGGCGGCATCGATGTTCTGCTGTCGGCCAGGCGCGTGTCTCCGGGAGGCAAGGCGTATGGACTCGATATGACCGAAGAGATGCTCGCTCTTGCGCGCGCAAATCAGAAGAAGGCCGGAGTGAAAAACGTCGAGTTCTTAAAGGGAGAAATCGAGAACATTCCTTTGCCGGATAATTCGGTCGACGTGATCATTTCAAACTGCGTCATCAACCTGTCGGCCGACAAGGATCGGGTCCTGAGCGAGGCCATCCGGGTGCTTAAGCCGGGAGGACGATTTGCTGTGTCCGACGTGGTCACGAGAGGCGCGATTCCGGAGGAGATCCGGAAAAGCGTTCTGCTGTGGGCAGGCTGCGTAGCCGGGGCACTGGAAGAGACCGAGTACCGGCAGAAGCTTGCTTCAGCTGGCTTCGAGGGTGTCGACATCGAGCCGACTCGGATTTATGGGCTCGAGGATGCGATGTCGTTCCTCCGGGACAATAATATCGACCTGGAGGCCATCGCCACGCAAGTAGAGGGTAAATTCATGAGCGCATTTATTCGCGCCCGCAAGCCGCTCGCGTAGCAGGAGGGTTCCTTTGGAACACATCGGACGCAAGCTCTCGTTTCTGGATCGCTACCTCACTCTGTGGATTTTCCTTGCGATGGTATCCGGAGTAGGCGCCGGCTACCTTTTTCCCGGCCTCGTCCGGATCATTACCCAATTCCAGGTAGGGACCACCTCGATTCCCATCGCGGCGGGACTCATTCTGATGATGTACCCGCCGCTCGCGAAGGTGCGCTATGAGGAGATGGGAGAGGTGTTCCGCGACCGGAAAATCCTCTTCCTTTCGCTTCTTCAGAATTGGATCATCGGTCCCGTTCTGATGTTTGCCCTGGCGATTCTCTTCCTGCGCGCGTATCCCGAATACATGGCGGGCCTCATCATGATCGGCCTTGCGCGATGCATTGCGATGGTAATCGTCTGGAACGAGCTTGCGAAGGGCGATACGGAGTATGCCGCGGGTCTTGTGGCCTTGAATTCCGTCTTCCAGGTTCTTTTCTACTCGGCGTACGCGTGGGTCTTCATAACGGTGCTTCCTCGGTGGTTCGGGCTTCAGGGCTCGATCGTGAACGTTTCGATCCGGGACATCGGCCGCAGCGTTTTCATTTATCTGGGCATTCCCTTTCTGGCGGGCATGCTTACCCGATTCGTTCTCATTCGCCGCCGCGGCAGAACCTGGTACGAGCAGAAATTCATTCCGCGCATCAGCCCTCTGACTCTGATCGCGCTTCTATTTACCATCGTGGTGATGTTCTCGCTCAAGGGCGACTATATCATCCGCCTCCCGCTCGATGTGGTGCGAATCGCGGTCCCGCTCCTGATTTACTTTGTGGTGATGTTCCTTGTCTCTTTTTGGATGGGACACAAGCTTGGAGCCGATTATTCTAAGACGGCCACGCTCTCGTTCACCGCGGCAAGCAACAATTTCGAGCTGGCGATCGCCGTGGCGGTCGCGGTCTTCGGAATCCACTCCGGAGCTGCTTTCGCGGCTGTGATCGGCCCTCTGGTCGAGGTGCCGGTCCTAATCTCTCTGGTCAACGTAGCCTTGTGGTTTAGGAAATTCTTTTCTGCGATTCCGCCGCCCATTCCGGCGCTGCATGGAACGGAGAATTGAAGTGAAACGAGTCCTCATCCTGTGCACCGGCAATTCCGCCCGAAGCCAGATGGCCGAAGGACTCCTTCGGCACGATGCCGGCGACTGCTTGGAAGTGGAGAGTGCCGGCACACGTCCAAGTCAGGTCAGGCCCGAGGCGATCGCCGTCATGCGCGAGATCGGAATCGATATTTCCGCCTACCGCTCAAAATCGGTGGAGGAGTTTGCAGGCCAGCAGTTCGATTACGTGCTCACGCTATGCGACAACGCCCGGGAGAGCTGCCCTATTTTTTCGGGCCACACCAACCGGATCCATCACGGCTTCAGCGATCCCGCCGGCGTCCAGGGCAGCGAAGAGCAACGGCTCGCGGCTTTTCGGTTAGTCCGGGACGAAATCCGCCGATACCTTCAAAATTTTCAGACACTGTGAACGCTTCTTTGAGGGATCTACAGAGCACCACACATTCTCGCACAATCCAATTCCCCGCAGATTGCCTTAGTTTATTGCGTCCCTGACTGGACGCAATAGAATAGCCTGGCACTTCAGTGCCGGGATGTAGCATACCTCCTGCACAGTGACCTTTCCCGCGCAGCCTTTATTCGACCGTGATGCTCGCCTTGTTCCGCCGCGCTCAACACACCGTAGAGGCATTGTTTTTCATCTTTTCAAGTATAATGCCCCCATACGATTACACAGATCTTCCTTTAAGCGGCGGAACACATGCGGAAGTGGGCCTCGTTAACAGTTGGCCTTGGCAAAAACCGGCAGTTCGGGCGGAATGCACTGTTGTGTAATCGCCGGGCAGGTATACCCGAGATGTTTATCCGAATCACAGCTTGGATCACCTTCCAATCAGAACGTCCGGAGATGTCGAGGCTTTCCTTTTAGGACAAGATCTAAAGATTAATCCGCTGCGGCTGTTGAAGGAGAGGTTGTGGACAACAGGCGACACAGCGAACTAGCAGTTTTGCCAATTCTTGGTGCGTTTGCCGTGTTTGGGCTAGGCGTGTCGGCCTTCATATTTGAGAGTGCAAAAGCTGCACTTGGATTCGCCATTTTGTTCGCCGCTATCGTCGTACCGTCGAGGCGCAGGGATGCCGTCTTCGAACGCTTTTGTCGATCCGGCGCCTGGAAATGGTGCCTTTGCATAGCAGCAGTTCTGGCCCTGTCGCTTGTGATTCTCGCCGTAATGGGTGTCACGCTCGTGTTTTCTAGCCCTGGAAACTGATGTGGCGGCGCCCTCAGCCAACCCGATCTCTATCTCTGCACAAAAAATGTTGGCGGTGACTTTTGTTGGGCGAGCATCGTTGAGGGGGACAAATGAGGCTGTTTGATGCGTTATTCACTCCAAACATTGCAAGGTTGAAAGACAGAGGCAACCTGGAAAAATTGATCAGGATTCTCAAACATCATACGGATCCCCGTGTAAGGGCGCAAGCCGCCCGAGCGCTGGGGAGACCTGGAAACACTAAAGCGACAGAGCATCTAATGGATGTTGCGTTGAATGATGATAGTGAAGATGCCCCAGTAGCCGCGGCGGCGGCGTTAGGGGCCATCGGGGATGACTCAGCCATAGGGGCCCTGAGTACTGTCCTGAAGGGTCAACGTGAAGACGTCCGAATGGCCGCGGCGGCAACTTTGGCGGCCATCGGGAACGAGGCAGCGATAGGATGTTTGAGCTCTGCGCTAAAGGATGAGCACCAGCCTGTCAGGGCACGCGCTGCTGATGCTCTGGGAAACATTAAGGATATCAGAGCTGTAGAACCCCTCATCCTTGCCTTGAGGGATGAGGATACATATGTACAGGAATTTGCGTGTTTCGCTCTCGAGAAGATCGCGAAGCCAGCAGTAGGTCCCCTGACGGCTGCGCTCCAGATTGATGATTGGCATGTCCGATGGTTGGCTACAAGGATTCTTGGAAATATTGGAGACAGTACGTCGATCGCGCCACTAGAACGCTTACTCCACGAATGGTCTGGCACCTATCCAAAAGGTGATATGCGCCCTCAGTGTGTGAGGGACGCTCTCGCAAGGATCAAGGGGGAGCGACGCGAAAAAATCAGATATTTTGAACGGTAGCGGACCGGAACTGAGATCGCGGTGCGCAATATGATGAAGAGTTGAAAAAGAGGTTCTGACGCGTCTTGGCGCGCTTTTTTCATCAGGGAGGCAGGCATGCCTTGGACTAATTGGTTGAAGAGACGACGTCCTCTCACGCGATCACCGCTTGAGGATGCGTGGCGACAAATGGCAATCATGGCTGAACCACCTCTGCCGGTCGGACCTGGTGGCAGTTGGGACAATCTTCAGGAACTCGCGGACTATACCCCGCTCCACGCCGCTGCTGCCGCCGGCGAATTGGAGAGAGTAAAGTCGCTAGTGGAAAGAGGGCTGAAGGTCAACCTCGGTCCCAACTGTGGCGTGACGGCTCTGCACCGTGCCGCGCATTATGGCCACGCGGACATTGTGGGCTTCCTCATTGACCACGGAGCTGCCATCCACGCCAACAGCGGAATCGAGGAACCGCCACCATGGCACTGGCGATCCAAACTGCTCCGCTTGTCCGGGAGCGATCCCGATCGCATCAAACACACCCATCGATCCGGCACAGCGCTGCACTCGGCTGCAGCGAATGGGCACGTGGCTGCAGCCAAAGTCCTTCTCGACCGAGGAGCCAACGTAAATGCCGCATCAATCCAGGGAATGCGCACCCCGTTGGACTGGGTTGCCTTTCACTGCGGCGACGCGCAGATCGCCGAGCTTCTGCTTGATCGTGGTGCCACAATCACCGGGTGGGCGTTAAGATGGGCGGCAATGCGGGGTAAAGCGCCCCTTGTTCGTCTCTTGATTGCCAGGAACGCCCATCTGGACGATTATGGAGATAACCCTGAGCGCGATACGCCGCTGATGGGAGCAGCAAGAAATGGACATCTCGACATCGCGAAAATGCTGATCCTGGGTGGAGCGAATGTTCAATCTGTAGACGTTGACCAACGGACAGCGCTTCATTGGGCTGCATCTTCAGGACATGTCGAAATTGTTGCCCTTCTGATCGATCACGGTGCAAACGTGAACTCGCGGACCTTTCAGGAGAAGGAACAGCCGCTGCATTTGGCGTGCCAGCACGGACACCTGACTGTTATTGAATTACTGCTCTCCGCGGGAGCCGACGTGAACGAGCCATGCAAGCGCGGAGATCCTCTCCATTTGGCTTGCGGGGCCGGCCATTTGGAGGTCGCAAAGCGCCTCGTCTGCAGAGGGGCGGACGTAAATGCACGTTTTGGGTCGGAAGGGACACTCTTGCGCTGGCAGGGGACACCCTTGCACTTAGCAGTGAGCGGTAGTCATAGAGAAATCGCCGCATTTCTCATCTCCCAGGGAGCCCAGGTAAATGCGCCGGGGAGCCTTTCCGCCAATGAGTCGCCCCTGCATATCGTTCCAAAAGGGCCGGATGCACCCGCGATTTATAAGTTGCTGCTCGAATCCGGTGCGGACCTTAACGCACGCGACAACAGCGGCAGAACCCCACTCCATCTGGCTGCCGGCAAAGGAGATATAGCAACAGCTGAGCTTTTGATAACTTTTGGCGCTGACGTGAATGCCGTCAATGCCACAAAGGAAACTCCCTTGTCCTACTGCCGCCGTCTTGAGAAACAAAGCAAACAGAACAAGAAGGGCAAGTTCGGATGGATGTTCGAAAACGACCCGGAACTGAACGACGTCATGCGCGTTCTGCGAAAGCATGGCGGCAGATGAGGGTTGGACGGGTTTCTTAACTGTGACTTCTCCGATGGTTTGCACTAACGAGTTTCAATGACGGCATTCGGCATTGCCGCAGGAGTAGTAACCAAGCCTGCGTAAGACGTGCCTTCGGAGCATTGCCATGGTGAGTACATGGAAGTTACGGATGTGCCTTCTGAAAATGGGCTCTAATAACCCCTACGAGAGAGCTGAGGCGGCTCGGAGGCTGGGTGATTTTGGGGACAGGCGCGCAGTCCGACCGCTGATCGCGGCATTGGGTCACCCACATCAGGAAGTGCGAAAAAACGCTGCCGAGGCCCTCGGCAAACTGGGCGATCCTTCCGCTGTTGAGAGCCTGCTGCAGATGCTGCAGGACAATGATGGGAATGTCAGCGAGGCCGCCGCTGTGGCATTAGGCCTTCTAGGCGACAGCCGCGCCGTAGATCCTCTTTGCAGACAACTGGACGACGGGAAGAATCCAAGCACTAGGATAGCATCGGCTAACGCTCTGGGAGAACTCGGCAATCGCAAGGCGATCCCATTTCTCATTTTCTTTCTTACTACCTTCAAGGAGGTTGGGCTCCGAGCTCTGGAAAAAATCGACCCAAACTGGCAAGCCTCACAAGAGGCCAAAGATTCGATCCCATCGCTCCTATCCATACTTTCTGGCGGAGATCGCTTCCGAGTTAGCCCGAAAATGGAAGCACTGAGAACCGTTTCGACCATCGATCCCACCTGGGTAGCCCTGGAAAAAGCTCAAGCTGTCGTGCCGCCCCTTTTTGACCTGCTCAAGGAAGCTGGACTAGTCAGGCTTGACCACGAACTGATCCTTGAAACACTGGGAAGGATCGATCCGAACTGGACACGGTCAAATGCAGCGGCGGATTTGGTCAGTTCCGTGCTGCTTCGATTAAAGAAGTACGAAAGCTCCGGCACATCGCAGTTTGACAACAAGATAATGAAGCTGCTGGACCGAAGCATCACCATTCCTGCATTGGTAGCCGCTTTGCCCAATTTGGGGAACAGAGTAAGGCGGAGTGTGGAGGGTGTCCTGAATGAGATCGACCCTGACTGGCTTCATTCAGAACTCGCGAGAGCGGCGGTGCCCCAGCTCGTGCGTTTTTTGGAGGATCGCAAAGGTGATTTTGGAAAGCAGATTACAGTGCATCTGTTGGGACAAATGCGCGATCGGCGCGCGACAGGTGCGCTTCTGAAAACTTTGAAAACAATGCCCGGATCAACGACAGTCAATGCATTGGGTGAAATTGGAGACCCTAGTGCCATCGGAGGGCTCGTTGAGGTACTTGTCGATCCTGATCTTCAGGAGGCAGCAATCAGCGCCCTTACAAAGATTAATGCGGATTGGGAGAATTCATCCGCTGCAAGAGACGCGATTCCGACATTCCTGGCTGCTCTGGAAAAAGATTCGATGGCGGCAGCGAAAATACTCGGGAAGGTTCATGCGCGCGGCGCCATCGAACCGTTGATACGCTTCCACGTCAGATTCGCATGTCGACAAAGTGACTCGGATGTGGCGACGGTTTCGTTGACGCAGATCGATCCCAACTGGCTCACATCCGAAGAAGCCCAAATGGCTGTTCCGTGGTTGGTGGAGGCGCTAACAAATTATGACCGGCAGTGCCGGAGGGCGGCAGCGGACATACTCGACGGAATTGGTTGGATCGCCGCCAAGCATCAGGATCGCGCTGCCCGCGCGATTGCGCTCGAGAACTGGTGGGATAGGGACGTGCTCCTTCACCCCACTGCGTTAGAAGCGTTAGTAAGTGCGTTGACCTATACAGGAGGCGACGAGAAGGTTGCTGACCTGCTCGCTGCCATGGGCGAGCCTGCTTTGCATGGGCTTTTGAGGGAACTCAAGCATCAAGATCCCCGCCATCGCTGTGCAGCCGCGAAGGGACTCGGAAGGATCCGGCCCTGCGGTGTCGTCAATGTCCTGGCGGACCTCCTTGCAGACGACGAGAAATCGGTGCAATCCGCAGCAATACTGGGTTTGACTCAACTTGCCGATCCGCAGGCCATTGACCCGTTAATTAGATATGTTTTCACCCGCAAGCGCGAATATTCACTTACAACAGTCGAGAGGGCCCTCCTCGTATTTGTCCGATCTTCCTGCCTTTCTCCCCAGATCATCCGCTGGATCGTTGGCGCCTGCCGTCTGGAACAGAAGACTGCCGCCGAGGCCGTTCAAAACATCATTGCCGAAGTGTCGCCTGTCACGACAAACTTGCTGCATCGGATCGCCGCAATGCCTGATGGACGTGTTATGGAGTACAACTCCATCGGCGAGTTGTTTTATGAGGCGGATCTCAGCAGACACGGTCTGCGTGATGCTGCCGCAGCCGAACTGAGGAGAAGAGGAGATCCTCCCTATGCTCCGGAGGCCTATCTAAACCCTCCTGAAAAGCAAACAGGTCTGCTGGCCGGATCCCAATAGCTTATTAGGACCAAAACATGGAAACCAGAATCCTGCGAAGCTAACCGACCGGCGTGGTGATTGGTAGATGCTCCCTACTTACCTTTAACAATCCTGAGCCTATGCCGCTGTTCTTCCTATCGGTTGTCCCTACGGGACTCGTCCTCAGGACGATGCAAAATCCCGGCACTGAAGTGCCGGGCTATTTTCGCCGCGTCCCCACGGGACTCGAAAAGGCCAAGATTCCATCCTGGTTATTGATCGCCGCCTTGATAGAGGGCGGCGAACTTTGTGAATTGCGCTATGAAGGCGAGTTGGAATTTGCCGGTGGGACCGTTACGCTGCTTCTCGATGATGATCTCAGCAACATTTCCGCTGTCTGCCATTTCGTCACCCGGATCTTCACGGTAGATGAACAGCACGACGTCGGCATCCTGCTCGATCGAGCCTGATTCCCGCAAATCGGAAAGCTGAGGGCGGCGCTCACCCCGGCGCGCTTCGATGGCGCGATTAAGCTGCGAGATGGCCAGCACGGGAACATTGAGCTCTTTGGCGAGCGCCTTGAGGCCGCGCGAGATCTGGGAGATCTCCTGAGTGCGGTTTTCGAAGCGTGAATTGCTGCCGCTCATGAGCTGAAGGTAATCGACGATGAGGAGATCGAGTCCGTGCTCGAGGCTGAGGCGCCGCGCCTTCGAGCGCATTTCCGCGATGGTCATCGCCCCCGTGTCATCTATGAACATCTTTGCCTGGGACAAAGCCCCGGCGGCACGGCCTAGCTTTCCCCAGTCCTCTCTGTTGAGATGGCCGGTGTTGACTCTGTGAGAGTCGACTTCGGCTTCGCCGCACAGCAGGCGCTTCACCAGTTGCTCCTTGCTCATCTCCAGAGAGAAGATTCCCACAGTCTGACGCTTCTTAAGGGCGACGTGCTGGGCAATGTTGAGACACAAGCTGGTCTTTCCCAAACCCGGGCGCGCGGCCACGATGGTCAGGTCGGAAGGGTGCAGTCCCGCGGTCAACCTGTCCAGATCCGCGAATCCGGTCTCCACGCCGGTGACCAGGGTTTTGCGGTTGGCGACCTCCTCGATCTGCTTGTACACGGAGCTGACGAGGGGCTCGATGGGCGCAAACCCGGCCATGAATTGCCGGCTGGCTATTTCAAAGATGGCCTTTTCGGTTTCATTCAGTATGTCCTGTGCCGATTCCTCGCTCTGGTAGCTGCGCGCCATGATCTCATTGGAAACCTGGATCAACCGGCGCAGCGTGGCTTTTTCTTTTACGATCAAAGCATAATGCTCGACGTTGACGGCGCGCGGCATCCCGTCGGTAAGGCTGGCCAGATACGCCGGACCTCCGGCGCTCTCGAGCTCGTCCGAGCGTTGCAGTTCGTTCTTGAGCGTAATCAAGTCGATCGCCGTGCCGCTGGCAGTGAGTGTGAACATCTTCTCAAAGATCCGGCGGTGGCTGTCTAAATAGAAATCCTCCTTGCGGACCGTCTCGATTGCGGTATGGATCGCTTTGTCGTCGAGGAGAATGGCTCCCAGGACGGAGCGCTCGGCTTCCAGATTGCAGGGAAGGGTCTTCTCAAGACTGATGTCGGTTGCCATTGTGGCCAATTCTACACAAGCGAGGTTGGGAGGGAAATATTATTCGAGTGACGAGTGGCGAGTGAGAATCTGTCTGCTCACTCGTCACTCGTTCTTCGTCACTGTTCCAGCGGCTCTGGTTCCGCTTCCACGATCACCTTGATCGGGACGGTGACTTCGCGATGCAGGCGGATTGGAACTTCATACTCGCCGATGGCTTTGATGGGATCTTCAAGCTGGATCTTGCGTTTGTCGATATCGATCTTATGTGTGATGAGAAAATCGGCGATATCCAGCGCCGTGACGGAGCCGTAGAGGGTGCCCCCCTCGCCTGATTTGCGCCGGATGGTAACCACCAGATTCACCAGTTCCTTGGCCACGATGGTTGCCGCGGACTTTTCGCGCTGGTCGCGCCGGGCGCTTGCCACGCGCTCCTGCTCCATGATCTTGAGGTTGCCCGGGGTGGCCTCGACGGCGATGTGTCGTGGGATGAGATAGTTCCGGCCGTATCCGGCGGCCACCCTGACGGTGTCGCCCATCTTACCCAGCTTCTCCACGTCTTGTTTCAATAGCACTTCCATGATCTTCCCCTCCGGGTCCGTCAGTCAGCGACGAACGGCAGAATCGCCATGTGCCTGGCGCGTTTGATGGCTTCTGAAAGTTGGCGTTGATGAACGGAGCAGACGCCGCTGATTCTGCGCGGAAGGATCTTGCCGCGTTCCGGAATGAAATGGGAAAGAAGCTTCCCATCCTTGAAGTCGATGTAGCTGATCTTTTCAGCGCAGAACTTGCATACCCGCTTGCGCTTGATAGAGAACCTCTTGGGAGCTGGCATAAAATTGAGACCCTTTCTTTCTATGTAATTATTCCACCGGGGGCGCGGCCTCTGGCTCGATTAACGGCTCATACGCCGGCGCGGGAGCCGAACTCATCTTGCGCTGCCGGGAGACTTTCATCTTTTCCGAGCGCTTCAAATCCTGATCGGTCCGAACGGAAATGAACCGGATGACATAATCGGTAACGCGGAATCTGCGTTCCAGCTCGGCAATGATGGCGCCGTCGGCTTCCAGCGTCAGGATGACATAGTAGCCGTCCCGAAACTTCTTGATCTTGTAAGCCAGGGATTTCTTGCCCCAATTATCGACCTTCGTCACCGTCCCGTTCTTACCTTCCACCACGGTCTTCATCTGAGCGACAAACGCGTCCACTTCCTCCGGTGTCAGAGTCGGCGCGGCGATGAAAGCTACTTCGTATGTTCTCACTGGTTTTTCTCCTTTTCCTGCCTCAGGAACGACATGGCTCGGGAAACGCCTCCCGTAACGATCCATTGGACAGCCTGCACGGCCCTGGAGATCATCTCTCCGACTTCAGCCATCCGATCCGCGGGAAAGTCCGAGAGCACGAACTCGGCCTTGTCATCGGGAATATTTTCCTCACCGATCCCGAGCCTCACGCGGATGATCTCATCAGTGTCGAGAGTCCGCAGAATCGATTCCAGGCCTCGGTGTCCTCCAGACGATCCTCGCTCCCTGATCCTGGTTTTGCCCAAGGGCAGGTTCAAATCGTCGACAATCAAAATCACTTCATTGGAATCGATCCGGCTCTCCTCCAACAGAAGCTGCACGGCGCGCCCGCTCATGTTCATGAAAGTGAGCGGTTTCGCCAGCAGCACCGGTTCCGCTCCGATCATGGCCGAACTTACCAGCGACTGGCACCTGATCGAATAGGGCCCGGCCCGCGCATGACGGGCCAGCTCGTCGATCACCATGAATCCCGCGTTATGACGGGTGCATTCATAACGCGAGCCCGGGTTGCCCAGTCCCACAATGAGTCTCACGGCGTGGTGTCGGGACTACTTGGATTCGGGCTTGGCCTTTTCAGGCTGCTTGGCCGCTTTGCCTTTCTCCTCTTCTCCCTCTCCTTCAGTCTCTAAGGTTTTGCCCTTCTTGATTACTTCCGGTTCAGCAGGCGCGACCGGCACCTCTTCAACGACTTCTTCCTTGACCGGCGGCACGATCGTGACGATTACGACTTCGGCGTCGCTCAGGATTTTGACCTTGGGATCCCCGGGTAGGTTCTTGACCCTGATGTAGTCATTAATCATGAGCGCGCTCACGTCCACCTTGATTGACTCGGGGATGTCAGAGGGCAAGCACTCCACTTCCAGCGAGCGTGTGACCACGTCCATGATGCCGCCCAGCTTGACGCCTTCCGCCGTCCCCACCATTTCAACGTCGACCGTGAGCTTGAGCAGCTGATCCATGGCGATCTCATAAAAGTCCGCATGGATGATGTTTCCGCGCACCGGATCCAGTTGATAATCCTTGACCATGACGTTGGCCTGCGCACCGCCATCTACGGTCACGGCGAAAATAGTATTGTGCCCGCTGTGCGAGTGCAGGATTTCCGATATTTCAATCGGGTCCACCAGAAGCGGCAGCGCCTTTCGTCCAGCGCCGTAAACGACTGCGGGAATCTTGCCCGACTTGCGCAGCCTCCGGTTGGCGTTTTTGCCCCCCGGCGTCCGCTGCTGAGCTTCGATCACGATCTGTTCCATGAAATCCGACTCCTTCCTTAGACGAATAGATTGCTGACGCTGGTCTCTTCATGAATGCTGCGAATCGCCTTCGCCAGCAGGCCCGCCACGCTGAGGATTTTCATGTTCGGCAGGCACTTCGACTTGTCGATGGGTATGGTATTGGTCAGGATGATTCCTTCCAGCGGCGCGCGCCCCAGCCTTTCAATCGCGGGTCCGCTCAACACCCCGTGGGTCGCGCAGGAAAACACTCTCTTCGCTTTCTGCTTGTGCAAGGCTACGACCGTATTAACCAGAGTTCCGGCGGTGTCGATGATGTCGTCGCAGATAATGATGTTCCTTCCTCCCACCTTGCCGATGATGTGCATGACCTCGGCTTGATTGGGCGCCGTGCGCCGCTTGTCTACTACCGCCAGCTCGGCATCCAGCCGCTTGGCGAAGGCACGCGCCCGTTCGACGCCGCCGGCGTCGGGGGCCACCACCGTGAGGTCCGGAAGCCGCAGTTTCTGCAGATAATCGATCAGCACCGGCGCGGCAAAAAGGTGATCCACGGGAATGTTGAAGAATCCCTGAATCTGCCCGGCATGCAAATCCATGGTCAAGATCCGGTCGGCGCCCGCAGACGTCAGCAGATCAGCCACCAGCTTGGAGCTGATGGCAACCCGGGGTTTGTCCTTGCGATCCTGGCGCGCATAGCCGTAATAAGGCATCACCGCGGTGATCCGCGCTGCCGACGATCGCTTGAAGGCATCGATCATGATCAGCAGCTCCATCATGTTGTCGTTCACCGGAACACACGTGGGCTGAATGACGAAAACATCCCGGCCGCGCACGTTTTCCAGGATCTGGACATAAAGCTCACCGTCCGAGAAAGTGGAAAGCTTCGCCTGTCCCGGCGCTATCCGCAGATGACGGCAAATTTCCTTTGCCAGAATCGGATTGGAGTTGCCGGAAAAAACCTTCAACTCTCCGTTCATCGGCCTGAAACCCATGCTCTTCATTCTCGTCCGATCTCCTGATATCGGTGCGAACTGGCTGGGGCGGGAGGATTCGAACCTCCGAATGCAGGTTCCAAAGACCTGTGTCTTACCGCTTGACGACGCCCCAGTACTCAATTCCGGTCCGCCGACGACTACCCGAACATGCTTTGGAAATACTCAAAACGAGAAAGGGTCTTCGCCGGAAACACCCGCCAGGACTCCCTGGGCAACTTGACCCGGGAGGCTGCGAGAGCTGACTCCTCATCAGAGAAGAATCCGAAGACAGAAGATCCGCTGCCGGACAGCAGCGAGGCTGTCGCTCCCCGATCCTTGAGGAATATCTTTGCTTCCTCTATGGACGGGTAGGCAGGGAGGATCGAAGTCTCGAAATCATTAAAGATCTCAGTGCGGCAGCCCGCATCATCTTCCAGACGACCGCAGAAACTCAAAATTCTATTGACGGCCCGTTCGGATGTCAACCCCAATCTCAAGGACCGGTATGCCTCCGCAGTTGAAACATGAACTCCAGGGTACACCACAACCAAATGAGCCGGCCTGATTTCCGGCAGGGGATAAATCTCCTCGCCCCTGCCAATTCCGAGCGCCGTCCCGCCATGAAGAAAGAATGGGACATCGGAGCCGATACCGGCCGCCAGCGACCGCAGCTCACTTGAAGAAACATCGAGGCGCCAGAAACGGCGGAGCCCAAGAAGCGCGGCGGCGGCGTTGCCGCTCCCTCCGCCCAATCCTGAGCCCGGCGGGATCCGCTTTGTCAGAACGATCTCGGCGCCGGACGCAGGCGAGGCCACCTGCGAAAGCGCGGCAGCCGCGCGCCAGACGGTATTCTCCTCCATGGGAACGGAGTCAAGGTTTTCGCAGCGCAACTCGAGCCGGCGGGATGGCCTGATGACAAGCTCATCGTGCAGATCTATGCTCTGAAATACAGTGCGGATTTCATGGTAGCCGTCCGCGCGTCGTCCCAACACGGCCAGCGCCAGATTTACTTTTGCGAACGATCGGATCACAAGCGGAGAGGGATTCATTCGCGTTGTCCACTCGTGCAAAACGTCACGCTCTGTCGTTTCGAGGGAAGGCTCCGGCGGCTTGCCGGCGCCAGCCCGATTCGAAATTCGAGATTCGAAATTCTCAATCTCGAATCTCGAATCTCGAATCTCGAATTAAAACCCGCGAAGTGACCCGAATTCCAGCCGATCGTGAGCCAGAAATGACCTACTCCACTCGCTTTTGCTTGCGGATTGTCTCCTTCACTTTATCAAGCTTCTCCCGGACCTTCTGGGCATCCTCCGGCTCGCCGCCGTTGCTCAGCGATTTAGTCCAGAACTCCTGGGCCTTCTCGAGATTTCCCGTCTTGAAGTAAAGGTCTCCCACGTGATCCTGGATCACAGGATCCTTCTTTTCCATGTCTGCCGCCTGGAGAAGGTACTTCTCCGCCTTTTGCAGCTCGTTCATTTTGAAGAAAGCCCATCCGAGCGAGTCGAGATACGCAGGATTGTTGGGATCCAGAACCAATGCCTGCTGCACGTACTGAAGAGCTTCATCCAACCGGACTCCCCGGTCCGCCAGCATGTAACCGATGTAGTTCAAAGTCGGGGCATCCTTGGGGTTTTCCTTGAGAATCTCCTTGAACAAAGACTCAGCCTTCCCGAAGTCCTTCTGCCTGTCATAGACCGTCGCCAGCTGAAAGCGCAGACGCGACTTGTCCAAGTTCTGTTCCTCGGCGCGGCGCAGGATTTTCTCCGCATCATTGAAACGCTTTGCCTGAACGTAGATCTGGCTCAGGTTGATGTAGAGGTCAAGATTGGTCGGATCACCCTGCAGTCTCTTGTCCAGGATCTCCGCTCCGTCTTTCGCCTTGCCGGCGTCAGCCAGGGAGCGCGCATAAACCAGGGCAAGCTCGTCGTCCTTGGGATTCTTATCGAGCTGCTGCTTGCCGACACTCAGAGCTTTGTCGAACTGCCGGTCGACGCGATAGGCGTTGATCAGGAGAAAGTACGTGCGCGGCGACGGATCGTTCTTGACCATCTGCTCGTAGATGCTGATGGCTTTGGCGTATTCTCCCATGTCCTCATAAGAAGCCGCCAGATACTGCTGAAACAGTGGTTTGTTGGTTTTCAGCTCCTCTGATCCTTTCTCGGCTTGATCAAACAGGCTCTGAAAGATCTTGACCGCTTCGGTGGGCTGGCTGGCCTGTTCAAGAACAGTTCCCAAATAAAACTGCGCTTCGATGTCCTCGGGATCTCCGGCCACCGCGGACTTCAGCGTCTGTACTGCTTCGGTAATCTGATGATTGCCTGCCTGGGCGCGGCCCATCAAAACCTTGATCGATGTATCCTGTGGGTCATCTTTCGCCAGTTCGTCGAGGATGCCGGCGGCCTCGGAGAATTCTCCGGAGTTCACCAGCGCGGCGGCGAGTTGTTTCTTCACGTTGGGATCGCCGCCCGAGAGCTTCATGATCTTACGATAGAGAGGAATCGCGTCCTTTTCGCGCTTTGCTTTGTCGTACAGCGCCGCAAGCATGGAGAGGCTCTGGACTGAGTCGGGCTGGCCTGCGACGGCCTTTTCAAGGAATCCAATTGCCTTTGCAGCATCTCCTTTGCGCTCGAAGTATTGCGCAAGATTGACGAAGCCCTGGTCGCTGTCTGGTTCCAGAGTTTCCCAACGCTCGAGAACGGCGACTGCCTTGTCTTCTTCTCCCAATTCGAGATAACAGCTGCCCAGCGCGAAGTAGGAGCGTTGATCGTCGGGTGCGGCTGCCTTCACGATCTCCAGCTCCCTGACTGCCTGTTTTAAAGTATCCTGCGCGGCCTGGCGGCTACGAGCCGATTCCGTCGACCTGAGATAGACATTGGCCAGCAGCCAGTGGGAATCCGCGTCTTTCGGATCGATGCGCAAGACTGCCTTTTGAGCTTCGTCCGCGGCTTCCGCGACGCGGCCCATGCGTGCCAGGATGTCGGCCACCGCCACCTGAAGGCTCGGCTCGTTCTCGTTGAATTGAATCGCTTCCTGCATCTCCAAGAGGGCATTGGCCATATCTCCCGAGTCGTCATACCACTTGGAAAGAGCATAGTGGTAATAGCTTTGGGCTCGATCCTGCGCTGGTTTGTCCCGCAGGGCTTTATCGAGATTAATGGGATTCTGGAATGCCATGCTCGCGCGGGCACCAGCTAGGATCATGGCGGCACCTGCGGTTGCAGAAAGCAAAAGTGTTGTGATTCCTTTAATTTGCCGAGCAGAGAGTCTCATAAGATGGCGATAGCCTTTCCCAAGGTAAAGCTTGACTTGAAATTATGACACAGCGTTTCCAAGCCTGTCAAACCGCCCTCCGGTTTGGCAGGCCCCTGCAAAGTCGCGCGCAGAACGGAAATCGATTGCGAAATTGGCGACAGTCACCTTTTTCGCCGGGAGGAACTCGGCAGATTCGAGAAGGAATGGCGAAAAAGGTGACTGTCGCCAATTTCGTCTGCCCAGATTTTTTCGCTCAAAACCGGGACGGCCCGTTAGAGAAGGTGAGAAGAAAAGAAAACGGCAGCTTCGATCCACAAATAAACAGTCCTCAGGAGGAAAACATGAGACTCAAAAGAATGCATTTGGCCTGGACCTTGATTCTGTGTCTCGGGCTGGTACTCGCATCCACATCGGTTTTGGCTCAGAAGTCCAAGTCGACACTGACAGAGAAGGTCAACATCAACACGGCTACGGCCGAACAGCTCCAGACTTTGCCCGGAATTGGCCCTGCGCTGGCAAAAGCCATCATCGATCATCGAACCAAAAACGGGAAATTCGGCAAGATTGAGGAGCTGATCAATGTCAAGGGGGTGGGACAGAAGAAATTCCAGAAGATGAAGGACCGTCTGGTTGTCTAGTTGCGGCCTGGGCGCCATGGTTCCCTCATCTTCCGGAGAGAGCCGGCGATCTGATGCGCGGGATGAACGACGAATGACGGGCGAAGAGCGAGGAATAATTCATTGCTCATTTCATCACTTGCTTATCGCGGTTCACCGTTTGCCGCGGCTTGGGCGCCGGCTCACCTGATCCTTTCGAAGCCAAATTCGAAATTCGAGATTCGAGATTGAGAGCATTGAATCTCGAATCTCGAATTTCGAATCATGAGAGGAAGTTGATGGCCGGGTGAATTCGAATCCAGCGAACAGGTTGCGCGACTGGAGAGACAAAAGTCTGCACGCGTTGGGCGAGCGCAACGAGCTCGCCGTTTTCATCGAGCAGCCGGTACCGATTCGCGTCCCAAGCGGAACTGAGCAGGTTCAGATCCACTCCGTGTCTGATCCTGTCACAATCGCCTGCGGACAGCCGGATCGCGGGCAGCTCCGGCAGCAAATCCTGCATGGGAATGAGGCGGGACTGGAAGTAATCGCGTGGATAGAAACGGTCGCCTTCTACCAGCGACGTCGCCGATTCAATGGGAAATTCCCCGCTGCGCGTGCGCCGCAACTTCACCAGGTGCGCTCCGCATCCATAATCGCGCCCTACGTCGTGGGCAAGGCTGCGGGCGTAGGTTCCGGCGGCGCAGCAGAGTTCGAATTCCGCATCGGATCCTGTTACAGCCAGCAGTCTCAGTGATTTGATGGTAACTTCCTTCGTTTCACCGTCCAGGATGACTCCCTTGCGCGCGTAGCGGTACATCGGTTTGCCTTGGATTTTTTTGGCGGAGTAGGGAGGTTGCGTCTGACGAATGGTTCCCCGATAGTGCTGGAATATTTCTTCGAGACGAGGAGTCTCCAGCTGCGGATGGGTATCCTGGCCCACGGCCTCGCCGTCGCGGTCAAACGTGGCAGTGGCAAAACCGAACCGGATCACGCCATGATAAGTCTTGTCGGAAGAGAGAAAATAGCTCGTCAGTCGGGTGGCCCGGCCGAGCGTCAGCGGGAGAACCCCCGTGGCGAAAGGATCCAGCGTGCCCGTGTGCCCGACTTTCTTGACCTTGGTGATGCTGCGCACTTTGGCCACGACATCGTGAGACGTCCAACCCTCAGGTTTGTCGATGACCAGAACTCCATCCATGTTCAATCCTGCTGAAATGCAACGCGCGACGCGTTTGGCACTCGTCATGCGTCACTCGTCCCACGTCACGACTTATCCTGAATCTCGTCCAGGAGGTGGTCAATATGTTCGCCGTACTCCTGGGAGCTGTCCGCGTGGAATAGGATCTCCGGCAGAAACTTCATCCGAATCCTTTGTCCGAGCTCATGGCGGATCCAACCCGCCGCGTGCTCAAGCGTCTCCAGGCTGGCCTGTTTTTCCTTGTCGTCACCCATTGAAGAGATAAACACGCGGGCATGGCGCAAGTCCGGGCTCATTTCCACGCCGGTAACCGTGACGAATCCGATTCTGCGATCCTTCATGTTGCGGGAGAGAATCAGACTGATTTCGTGCTGGATTTGAAGGCCAAGCCGTTGCGGCCTGCGTGACGATTGCATAAAAACTCCAACCCGCCTCGAAAAGCGGAAGGTTCTCCACCCGGTTAAGGATCGATGTAAGAAACCTGGCAGTCGACCAGGAGGTCTTCCAGAATGTTCTCGGCCTCGCGGACAAACTGCTGGGTGACCCGTTCCAGGGTGCCATTGTCGGAACTGACGGTGACCGCCGCAAGTTTCGATCTTTGCCAGAGGTCCTGGTAATCCACTTCGGCGATGGAAAAATTGGAGCGCGCCCGCAGGCGGTCTTGAGCCTTGCGCAGCACCATACGTTTATCCTTCAGGGACTGCGAGTAGGGCAGGTAGATCTCCAGGACGCAATAAGCGATAGGCATGATGATCACCGCGGTGGTGTCGCCGGCTCAAAAGCAGCCAAGTCGAAGCCAAATTCGAAATTCGAGATTCGAAATTCGAAATTCGAGATTGAGAATATTGAATGTCGAATCTCGAATTTCGAATCAGTTTCGCTATCTCAAAGCGTTGTGGGTTGAACTCTCTCGATTATGTAGGCTTCGATGATGTCTCCGATCTTCACATCGGAGAAATGCTCGACCCCAATTCCGCACTCGTAGCCGGACTTGACCTCCGAAACGTCATCCTTGAAGCGCCGCAAGGAACCGATCTTGCCTTCGTGAATCACAACGTTGTCGCGGAGCAGCCGGATCTCGGCGTTCCGCCGGATGACGCCATCCACGATGTATGAGCCGGCTACAAAACCGAACTTAGGCACTCTGAAGGTGTCACGGACCTCGGCGCGGCCCAGATATTTCTCATGGGTCGTGGCTTCGAGCATACCGATCATCGCGTTCTTGATATCGTTCGCGACGTTATAGATGACGGTGTACAGGCGGATTTCGACGCCTTCTTCATCCGCCAGATCCTGCGCTTTGCGTTCGGGTCGGACGTTGAACCCGATGATGATGGCGTTCGAGGCCGATGCCAGGAGCACGTCGGTCTCCGTAATGGCGCCCGCGCCTCCATGCAGGATGTGGACCTTAGCCTTATCGGTGCTGAGCTTATTCAGCATGTCCGTAAGAACTTCGACAGAGCCCTGAACGTCCGCCTTGAGAATCAGCTGCAGTTCTTTTACCTTGCCTTCCCTCATCTGTTGGAAGAGGGCCTGCAATGACAGGCGCGCCGAAGAACGGAGCGACTGCTCGCGCAACTTGGCCTGGCGGTACTCCGCCACGTGCCGCGCCTTCGCGGCGTCCTCGAAAACCTGGAACGTGTCGCCGGCCTGGGGCAGATCCTGCAGGCCCTGGATTTCCACCGGAACCGAAGGCCCCGCTTCGTCCGTGTGCGTGCCGCGATCGTTTATGAGGGCGCGCACGCGGCCATGCACGGCTCCGGCAACAAACGAATCACCGACGCGCAGCATGCCGTTCTGTACCAATACGGTCGCCACGCAGCCGCGTCCCTTGTCCACTTTCGCTTCAAGAACGACCCCCTGCGCCAGCCGCTTGGGATTGGCCTTAAGATCCTTGAGGTCAGCAACCAGAAGGATCATCTCCTGCAGCAGGTCCAGGTTTGTTTTCATCTTCGCCGAAACCGGAACCATGACCACGTCACCGCCCCAATCCTCCGCGACCAAGCCCTGATCGGACAAAGCCTGTTTGACTCGTTCCGGCTGCGCGCCCGGCTTGTCAACCTTGTTGATCGCCACGATGATGGGCACATTGGCAGCCTTGGCATGGTGGATGGCCTCGATCGTCTGAGGCATTACGCCGTCGTCGGCCGCCACCACGAGAACCACGATGTCGGTCGCCTGGGCGCCGCGCGCGCGCATCAGAGTAAAGGCTTCGTGCCCCGGAGTATCGAGAAAAGTGATCCCGCGCCCCTTGGAATTCACGCGATAGGCGCCGATATGCTGGGTGATTCCGCCCGCTTCCGTCGCCGTCACGTTGGTTTCGCGGATGGCATCCAGCAGCGATGTCTTGCCGTGATCCACGTGTCCCATAATGGTGACCACCGGCGAACGAGTGACATGATCCTCGAGGCGGTCTTCGACTTCCTGTTTGATCTCCGCTTCCTGTTCAAAGCTGATGACAGCCGCCTTGAAACCGAACTCAGCGCAGACTTCCTTGGCCACGTCGAGGTCCAGCGTTTGATTGATGGAAGCCAAAATTCCTTTGGAAATGAGCTTTTGGATGATGTACTTGGATTTGATGTCCATCTTTTCCGCAAGCTCTTTGAGCGTCACACCTTCCGTTATTGCAATCGGCTTAAACTCCTCTGGTGATATGGGCGGACGGGGGAACTCCACCACTTTCGCGGCCGGCGCTTCCACTCGATCGGTTCTTTTCCTCTTCAGCGGCCTGGCGGGGGTGATGATGCGAGTCACCGCGGGTCTCTCATGCAATCCCCGCAGGATACGATCCGAGACCTCGGGAGCGACCACTCTCTCCGGGCTGGTGCGCATGAGAATCTGAGACTTGGTCTTTCGTACGACTACCTTCTTCGAGACCATCCCCGGGGTGTGCACGGGCTCCGCGGCCGGTGCCGCGGCTTGCCCCACGGGTGCGGGTTCGGCCGGCGCGCCTGCCTGGACTGCCATTCCGGGAAGACCTTCCGGAACCGCGCTCGGCGGCGCTTCCACCGGTGGTTGGCCCTCGATGATCTCGGGTTCGATCTCAACGGGCGGGGCCGCGCCTTCCGCAGAAGCGAGGGCGGGTTCTGCTTCAACAATCTGTCCGCGCGCCGCCTCGACCATTGGCGGCGGCTCGGTCGGCACGGCGGCTTCCACGAGGGTCGCAGCCTCACGGTCGTAATGTTTTCGCCCTTTTCTCGGTGCCAGCGAGGGCTTCGCCGGCTCCTCGATCTCCTTTGGTACCTCCACGACAGGCGCGGCTTTCTTCGCCTTCCGCGCAGGCAGTGCTTCTTTGACCGGAGCGGCTTCCTGGGGTTTTACCTGGGCGCGGCGGCCGACCGGCTTTTTTTCGACTTCGGGTTCCTTGGCGGCTTTTTTCTCGGCCTTGCGGCTCGCCTCGATTTCCTTTTCTTTCTTTTTCTCCGCCTCCACCTTCTTGGCTTCGGCTGCCTCGCGCTGGGAAAGGATCTTCTTGCGGATGGTCTCGGCGAAACTGGCGTCGATAATGGCGCTGGGCGAAAACACGTAGAGGCCCAGCCGTTTCAGTTCAGCCAGAATGACGCTGTTCTGAACCGTGCATTCCGCAGCCAGTTCTCCAACCGTGATTTTATCCATCTCGACCAAGCACCTCGAACGTACGGCTCGCCCTGAAATCAGAGGACTGCTAAAACCTTGATCTTAAATCAAGCAGACTCCGCTTTTCAACCAGGCCGCGAAGCCGCCCTTCAATCTTCCTTCGTATCGGAAGCGCCGCCGTTCTCGCTCTCTTTCGGTTCTGCCGGATTTGGCGCCTCCTCGGCTGTTGCGTCCGCAGGCTCCTCTTCCGCGGCTTCCACATCGGTCCCTTCAGCTGCGGCGGTCGGAGCTGCCTCATCCGTTTGCCCGGGGGGCTGGGCTCCGGGAGCTTCGATGGCGGTAGGCAGTTCCATTCCCTCCGGAACCTCGATCTCGACCTCCTCAAACAAATCCTGCGCGGCTTCCATTATTTTCGCCGCGGTCTTTTCACCCACTCCGGGGATTTCCTGGAGTCCGCTCTCGCCCAATTCCAGAATCCGTTCGACGTTTTCGATACCTGCTTCCCTGAGTTTTTCTACGATCCGCTCGCTGATCCCTTCCAACTCACCCAAGGATGTGGACGAGGAGGTGAGAGACTCCATCACGCTGAGCACTTCCTGCTTCTTTTGCTCCTCGCTCTTGATGTCAATCTGCCAGCCGATGAGCTTGGATGCCAGCCTGACGTTCTGCCCCTTCTTCCCGATCGCCAGAGACTGCTGCTTTTCCTCGACAATCACCTCCATCCGCTTTTCGGAAGGATCGAGGATCAGCACTTTCGATATCTTGGCGGGATTCAGGGCATTGGCGGCGTATTGAGCCGGATCATCCGACCACTGCACGATATCGATCTTTTCGCCGCGCAGCTCCCGGATAATGGAGTTGATGCGCGAGCCCTTCATTCCTACGCAGGCGCCGACCGGATCGACGTCCCGGTCCATCGAGGCGACCGCGACCTTGGCGCGATCCCCAGGCTCATGCACGGCATTCTTCACCACGATGGTGCCGTCGTAAATTTCCGGGATTTCCATCTCGAACAGGTGGATCAAAAGCTGGGAATCCGTGCGGGAGAGAATCACCTGCGGGCCCTTGGCCACCGGCAGAACTTTGACGATCACCGCGCGGACGCGTTCGCCCTGCTTATAGGTTTCGGCGCGCGACTGCTCGCGCAGCGGCAAGAGAGCCTCAGTCTTGCCGACGTCGACGATAATGTCCGGCCCCTCGAAGCGCTTGATCACGCCATTGACCAATTCGCCGATCTTCTGCGAATAATCGTTGTAGATATTCTGCCGCTCCGCCTCGCGCACCTTTTGCAGAATCACCTGCTTGGCCGTCTGCGCCGCAATGCGCCCCAGAACATCCGTAGGCTTGGGCATCTCGACCGTGTCGTCCACCTCGAGGCTCTCGTCGATCTGCTTTGCCTCCTCGACGGAAATCTCGAGACTCGGATTCTCGACCTGCTCTACCACTCGCTTGACTGCAAAAATCTCCACCATTCCCGTTTCGGGATCAAACCTGGCGTTGATGTCTTCGTTGGTCCTGTAATATTTCCGGGACGCGGCCACCATGGCATCTTCCAACGCATCGATGATCACCTTGGGATCGATGTTCTTTTCCTTGCTAATCTGCTCGATGGTTTGAGTGATGATGTTTGACATAGTCAAAATCCCCGCGGCTACCGCCCTAGATCTCAATAATGAGATTCGCCTTCTCAATTTCCCCGACAGTGATGTCGACCCGCTTGCCCGGCGCGACCTCGATCCCAACTTTGCCGGAGACGGCACCCAGGATCTTTCCCCGGAAGTTCCTCTGCCCTCCAATCGGGCCGCGGGTACGTAATCGGGCGCTCTTTCCGGCAAAACGCTGAAAATCCGTTTCCTTTACGAGAGGCCGATCCAAACCCGGGGATGACACTTCCAGCGTATAGCTGAAAGGAATCCAGTCTTCCACGTCCAGCAACACCGACATGCGCTTGCTGAAACTCTCGCAGTCCACGATAGTAACGCCTCCGGGTTTGTCTATATATGTTCTCACTATGGAACGATTGCTGCCACCTTTGATCTCAACAAGAACAATTTCCAGACCCATCGAAGCCGCAAGCTGCTCGGCAAAGTCTTGAATCCGTGCCGCCAGATTCTCGCGCTGGCTCATCTCAGTCCGGGCTCCAATTCTTGACCCCAAAATAAAAAAGTGGGCAAAACAAGCCCACTTTTTTCAAAGCTAGCTGACCGACATGTTATATGAACGACAGCCAAATATCAAGTCAGCCCGGGCGGAGTCTGTGATTCAGACAGTGGGACTGCCAGTGCACAAAATGATCGTCAAAGCGCAAACAAGAGCCGATTGCGATCCCGATTCGAGATTCGAAATTCGATATTCAAATTCTCAATCTCGAATTTCGAATTTCGAATCTCGAATTTGTAGCACAGAGGCGGGGTCCCACGGCCCGGTAGAAGTCGCGCGCAGGACTATTTTTTGGGAGTGGCTGCTGGAGCGGGAGCCGGCGGCGGTTCTAGGAAATCAGCTTCGCCCTTCATCAGTTTGTCCAGGCTTTCCTTGTCTGCGACTTTGACTGAAGAATCTCCCTGAATTTGAGCGTACACGCCGTCTTTGGTTTCTTTGCCAAACCTGCAATCGACCTTAACCGTCCCTCCTTGCTTGAACACGATATGTGCGGTGGGATTGTCGAGTCCGTATTTCGAGAGCGGCCCGGGTACATCAATGAATTCCTTTACTGGCTTCTCCATGGCGTCAAACAAATCATTGACCGCATCCCACTTCGCCTTCTTTTTGGCGTCTCCGATCGTCCAGTCTGTGCCGCCTTGCGATTTTGTGAAGCTCACTGTTCCTTTGGCGTTCGTGAGCGCGACCGAATCGATGTCGAAGCGCTGGTACGCCGCAAGGGCCTTGTCCCGCAGATCCGCCGGGGATTTCAGGAATTTGTCGACGAAGTCCTTGTCGACGAAGAAGAGCTCAGGGCGGCTATCGTCCCGTGCGATGTAAGTTTCGCCGCCCGCGTTTTGATCCTTTTTCGCATCCGGCTTTGGTTTCGGCTGGCCTTTCTTGATCAACTTCGATTTTTCCAGGCCCACAACCAGATGCTTGATGGCCTTGTCCTTCCCCACCGTCAGGCGCACGTCGAGGAAAGGCTTGTCGAAGCCCAAGGTAGTGTAGTCATCTTGATTGCCGTCGAAAAACTCTTTGGTCCGCCCCGTGGAAAGTTCGTTCAGGATACTGTTGACAGCCGAAGAGTCGGCTGCCCAGCTTTCTTTGGCCTGAAGCCACCACCGGTCGCCTTCCTTTTCCAGTCTAAGATTTCCTTTGGAATCCTGCAGATCCAGGGACTGAGCTTCCGCCTGCTCGAAATTCAGGATCGCATGATTGCGCAGGTCATCCAGCTTCTTGTTGAAAGCGCCGGCGACGGAGGACGAAACAAAAAACACCTGATTGTTGCCCTTGAGGGCCGCGTAGGCATCGCTGCCTGTAGGATTGTCGGAGCCGAAACGAATTTCGTGAACCTTGCCGTCCTTGGTTTTGACCGACAGGGTCATGCGGGCCGGATCCAGCCCGAAAGGCGCGAGATTCGTGGCGTGTTCCTCCACGACATCTTCCCGGCTGATATCCGCCGCCGAGCCGGCCATCTGGTTCAGCGCGTCCGAATCAGCGTCAAGGGAACGTGGATTCGTGATCTTCCATTGCCTGTCCCCCGTGCGGACGGCTGTTATATGCTGGTCCGAGTTGGCCAGATCCAGCTGCTGCACATCATCAACAGGCACCTTCCAAACGACCTTTTCCTGGTCCTTGGCTTTGCTGCGCTCATCGCCGCCTTTGATTTCGTAGAAATAGAGGAAGGCGCCTAGTCCCAGGCAAATAATCAGCAGGATGAAGGTTCCTTTGAAGCGCATGCTAACGTCTCCGGCGAGTCCAAACGACGATGCCGCATACCAGCACGGCGGCGGGCAGGAAGACCAGCGTGAACAACTGCAGCATTTTCAACTGGCTCTCCGTCATGATCACCTTGCGATCCTCGGGGGCCTTGGGACGGATGGAGATCATATCCACGTCCTGCGCCAGCCAGCTCACCATGTTAAGAAACAGATCGCCGTTCCCCTGGGCGCCGAAGTAGGGGACGGAGGCAAATTCCGAGTTGCCGACCACGACCATGCGGGCACTGACGGCCGGGCCGTTTCCTCCGGCGGGACTGATCTGCTTGTTTACCGCTACGGCCATGGACAACGGAGCCTTCAGATCAGTCTTCTCATCATACGTCGCTTCAGGATTCTTCAGATCCGTCTCACCCCAGCTATGCTCATTGCTCTTGTAAAGAGTGGTGACGGTCACGCCGCTGACCGTCTCTTTGGCGGGCTCAATGGAGCGGGCCATGGGGAAGAAGGTCATCTGACCCTTGAAGCGATCGGTTATTTCGTGCGGTTCGTACTGGAAAACCAGCGGGATGCTGGGGCCGGCGCCCATCAATCGTCCAGCACCGCTGACATCTAGAATGATGTCATTGTCGGGTGTCACCTGCCAACCTTTCAGAAACGAAGCCAGGGAGGCCGCAGGCGGCGGATCGACCATCACAAGCAGGCCACCGCCGTGATTGAGAAAATCGTTCAGGTAATCGAGCTCTTTGGGGAAAGGTTCGGTCTTGGGGCCTGCCAAAACCACCACCTTGGCATCCGCGGGCACTTTCGCCTCGCTCGCCAGATTGAGAGTCTCGACCTTGTAACCTTCCTTTTCCAGCCCCTTCTTGACGTCCGCGTATCCGCCGCGCTGGCTGTTCGAGAGGTCCTTCTCGCCGTGTCCCTGAACGAAGTAGACGGTCTTGGATTCAGTCCGCTCCACCTTGACGATCGTGTTGGTGAGATCCTCTTCCTTGACTTCCTCGGATCGCTTTTCGATTTTCTCCGAGCGCCCGCCGTACAACACCACCACGGTGCCGAACTTGAGGGACGAGCCGGTAAACGGATTCGCGTAGGTCCCGTAGGTCGTGACCCCATACTGCTTGGCGACATCCGGATGTTTGTCGGGATCGACAAATTCGTAACGGAAGTGGCGGCTGACTCCCCGGTACTCGGTCAAGAGCTCTTTCAGCGGCGGATAGTCGCCTCCCGGAAAGAACGCCTTGATTTCGAGATCGTTGTTCAACTTGCTCAAAAGCTGTTTGGTCTGGGGAGCCAGGCTGTAGCGCCCGGTGCCGGTCAAGTCAAACCGCTTGGAATGTCTTTGCCCGAGAAAGTTGAGTCCGGCAACCAGGCCGAGGGCGAGCGCGACGGAGACGACATAGTTGGTGAAGTATTTTGTCGACCGTTTGCCGAGCGTGAGCATGATCTGCTTGTAGTTGGCAATCAGTCCCACGACAACCGACAGCACGCCCAAAAGAGCGAGTCCGATCGCGTATCGATCCCAGACATTGTTGACGGAATAGTAAAGGGCGGCCCCCACCAACAGCAACAGGCCAATAGTATCCAGTTTTTGCAGAATTTTATTCATTAGCTTTTCCACCGCAGCGATTCAAGCGAGCGATACGTCAGGAAAAGTCCGAAAAACGCGAATGTGACATAGAAAATCACATGCGTGGTATCGATCACTCCCTTGATAAAATCGTCCAAATGGCTGATGACGGACATGTAACTGAGCACATCCTTCATCATGCCCTGCGCGTTCGCAGCCAAAGCGTCAATCAGCCAGAGAACCAGGATGACGCCCAGGGTGATCACACCTGCCACGATCTGGTTTTCCGTCAGCGTGGAGATAAAAAGTCCTATCGCCAGCAGGGCCGCGCCGTACAGCACCAGGCCGATGTAGGCGCCCATGATCGGCTTCCAATCGGGCTGCCCGTACATAAACAGGGCCGATATCGTGAGAACGGATGACAGAAACATGATCAGCAGGAAGGACAGGCTGGCCAGGTATTTTCCCATCATCGCCTGCAGATTGCTGACCGGAGTGGTCAGCAGGAGTTCGATGGTGCCGCGCTTCTTCTCTTCCGCAAACAGACCCATGGTAAGCATCGGGATCATAAAGAGGAGAACCACACTGATCGTGCCGAAGAAACTGCGGCTCACCATGCCGGGCACATCTGCCGGCGGCGCGCCCTGTCCGTAAGCCGCCTGCATCATCGTCTGCTGGACCCACGCCGTCAGAATGGTGGTGAAGAAAAAGCCGGAGATGAAAAGGAAAACAGTGAGAACCACGTAGGCTATGGGGGAGACGAAGTAACTCTTCATCTCGCGTTGCCAGATAGCCAGAATGTTTTTCATAGAGGAATCCTCAGGATCAGGAACGCGGACACATCCGCCGCCCTATTCCTGTGTGACGAGATTGATGAAGACGTCTTCGAGACTCATCGAGACGCCGCGCAGTTCGAGAAGGCCCCAACCCTGGGATACGATTTCCTTGGCGAGCACGCTGCGCAAGTCCGTCTCGAGCTTGCACTCAACGATGTAATTGTAAGGGCCGCCATTGGCGCCGTCCTCGGGCTTCACACTCAACACTCCGTGGATGCCCGTGATCGTATCGACCACCGCGTCCTTCGGTCCGTCGATCGTCACGGCGATCTTCTCCGCGCCCTTCATCTGATTGGTCAGGCCGCTCGGCGTGTCCATGGCGACGACCTTCCCCTTGTTGATGATCACCACGCGATCGCAGGTCATGCTGACTTCGGGAAGAATGTGGGTCGACAGAATGACGGTGTGATTCCCCGCCAGACTCTTGATGAGCGCCCGGACTTCCGAAATCTGCTTCGGGTCCAGCCCGATCGTCGGCTCATCCAGGATGAGCACCTCCGGGTTGTTCAGCAGGGCTTGCGCCAGTCCCACTCTTTGTTTGTATCCTTTGGAAAGTTTGCTGATGATGCGGTGGCGAACGTCCTCGACGGCGCACTTTCGCATGGAGTCGTCCACCATCGACTGGCGCTGCGCCGATGGGGCTCCCTTGATCTTCGCTACGAAGTGCAGGTACGATTCGACGGACATTTCCGGATACAGGGGCGGGCTTTCCGGGAGATAGCCGATCCGCCGCCTGACCTCGAGGCTTTCTTCGAAAACGTCGTATCCGGCAACGCGCGCCGTGCCGTCCGTAGCGGGCATGTAACAGGTGAGAATGCGCATCGTCGTGGTTTTCCCGGCCCCATTCGGCCCGAGAAACCCCAGGATTTCGCCCTTCTGAACGGTGAAAGAAATCCCGTCCACCGCCTTGCGGCCGCTAAAAACCTTAGTCAGATGATCTACTTCAATCACGCCTGATCCTCCCGAGCCTGGCTCGTGAAAAGGGGAATATTAGTGAATTCGAGCCCCCCCGTCAACTTCAACGCAGATCCGACCGATAATTCCGGCGGATCGCTCGGGCAGCATTTCGGAAAACTTCTTTTTCGTTATTTTTTGGTTGATCTGCGTCTCATCATCGTGGTATAAGAGATAGTTTTTAGGTGGTGGTCACCGCTTCTCGGGTGGAGCCGTCGCAGCAAAGCACGGCCACCGAGGACGCAAAAAGGGGACCTTCTTCTTTTTCAGTTTTTGCATTCGCAAGCGCTGCATGTGACTGGAGAGGTGGAATGTCCCCTTTTCGCGTCTTTTCCCGCGGGGCCCGTGGAGAAGCCCGGGAGAAAAATCGCAAGAATTTGCAACCACGAACGCAACGCTGCGTATAAAGCTAGTGCCAGTAGATATAGGATGAGATGAACTTGAACGGACAGAAATTTCTTGCTCCAAAAAATCTCCGCCAATTTGAAACTATTTCCTGCACATTGCTATCTATATTGTTGTCATTTACTCGGGAATAGGGAGTGACGACCGGTTCGTGAGCAACCGGCGGCTCCCAACATAATTCAGAAGTAAGGTCGTACGGCAGAGCCGGACAAATCTGACACCAGAGTTGGGGTGGAGACTACTATGATCGCATTGGAAGATGAGGATGTAATGGAAGATTCGGACCTTTACGAGTCCGAAGATGGGGAGGCAGACGGGCTGCATGCCGCGGAGGAGTTTGCCGGAGTCACGCGCGCAAACTATGTCGACCGCGTGCGCTTCAGCCGCGTGCCGTCTGAAGACCGGCCTGTAGTAAGAGGGGAATCTGCCCCATCGACGGATCCGCTCTACGTGTATTATCGAAGCATGAGCAAAATTCCTTTGCTCACGCGCGAGGAGGAGGTCTATCTCGCAAAAAAGATCGAAGCCGCCAAGATCAATACCCTGCGGCTTTTGTCGCTGACTTCGATCAGTTCTGCCCGCCTCATGGAGCTTGGCGCGGAATTGCAGCCTGCATCCATGATCCATACCCAGGTTGTTCCGAACGGTGCCGAACTGGTTCATGAAGTGGAGAGCGAGGCTTCCCTTGAGGAGCGTAACGAGGCACGGGAGCAGGAAATCCGCCGCATCTTGCACCGTCTCGAGCAGCTCGAGAAGCGTTATCGCGAGATGAAGCTCGGCATGAGGTTCAAGGGTGGGCGCGACAGCAGCCGCATGAAGGCGCTTGCCAAGATCCACCAATGCCGCGAGGCCGTGTTCCAGACCCTTTCGCGCATCGAACTGACTGAGAACCAGATCAATCACCTGGTCGGCGGCCTGCAAGACGTTTTGAACAGGATGGAGTGGAGCGAAAAGGTCAGCCGCATACACAAATCCGCGGAGAAAAATCCCGCCAACCTGCGTGCGGCCCGGGCGCGCCGCCGTGCTCTCGAGTCCGAATACCTCACCGATGCCGGCGAGTTGCGCAGGATCGTCGATCTGATCAATGAAAACAAGGCGGAGATGGCCCGCGCCAAGGACGAGTTTGTCAGGGCCAACCTGAGGCTTGTTCTCAGCATCGCGAAGAACTACTCCTACCCGGGGCTGGATCTTCTGGACCTGGTGCAGGAAGGCAACATAGGGCTGATGAAGGCCGTCGACAAGTTCAATTACCGCCTGGGCCACAAGTTTTCAACGTATGCGACGTGGTGGATCCGTCAGAGCATCACGCGCGCGATCGCGGATCAGGGAAGGACGATTCGCATCCCCGTCCATATGGTCGAAGCCATGAACAGAGTTCTGAAGACTTCGAACGAATTGTCGAAACGCATGGGCAGGGAACCTACCGTTCATGAGCTGGCCAAAGAGCTGAAGACGCCGGTCTCCAAGGTTACGCAGATTCTGAAAGCCGCCCAGGAGCCGATCTCCCTGGAGGCCACGATCTCCGATAACAAGGATGCCGTGCTGAACAAGTTCATCGAAGATAAAACCGCGGTTTCCCCCGACGACGATGTCATGCGGCACAGCTTGCGCGAAGTGACGTACGCGGCGCTCGAGATGCTCTCTTCCCGCGAGCAGGAGATCGTGCGCATGCGGTACGGACTGAATGAAACCGGGAAGGAATACACGCTTCAGGAAGTGGGCGAGATGTTTCAGGTGACGCGGGAGCGCATCAGGCAGATCGAGGAGAAAGCGCTTCTGAAACTGCGCAGCCCATACCGCTCCAGCAAACTGCGCGAGTTCTCCGATTTCGCAAGCAAGAACTGACCTGGAATTGCGGAAGCCCCAAAGAAAAAGCCCTCCGATTTTTCGGAGGGCTTTTTTTGCGACGGTTAGCCGGCAAGCCTATTTGACTGTGCTCTTCAGCTCTTTCCCGGGAGTGAATTTGGGAACCTTTCGCGCCGCGATTTTGATCGGGGCGCCGGTCTGCGGATTCCGTCCCATTCGCGCCTTTCTTTTCGAGACGGAGAATGTTCCGAAACCGACGATTGTCACTTTCTGCCCCTTTTTTAGAGAGGAGGCGATCCCACCAACCATTGCATCAAATGCCGCCTCCGCCTGACGTTTCGTGATGGCTGCGTTGTCTGCAATCTTCGCTACCAGGTCGGTTTTGTTCAAAGGTGTTTCCTCCTTTGATGATTTCCTGAATCATTGAAACGGAATAACGGCACTATTAGCATCGTGATGCCGGCCCGTCAAGCGAAATCCTTGTAATTGCATTGGCTGTGTTGCTAGAGTTGTAAATTTCGGCCGCAACGGTAGACAAGATAATGATGTGGGTCGCAATTCTTTTGTGCGCGCGTCAGCAGGATTGGATGGCAGATAAATGGGCAAGATCACTCTCTCGCAAGATGAAATTACCTCCCTTGTCAAAAGACTGAAGCGCCTGACGGGAAATCTCTGGTGGACGTGGAACCAGGACTGTCAGGACATTTTTCAGGAGCTTTCTCCCCGCGCCTGGCAGAACCTGTACCACAACGCGGTTGCGGTTCTGCGCGAGGTTTCGGATTACGAATTGCGTGTGCGCCTGCAGGATCCCCGGTTCGCGGCCCAGGTGCGCGCGGCGCTGAGAGCCTTCGAAGCGCATCTGAGCGAAACCGATACCTGGGGGCGGCGGCACGCGCCGGCACTGCTCGAGAGTCCGGTCGCGTATTTCACCGCCGAATTCGGCTTCCACGAAACGCTGCCGATCGCGGCCGGCGGCCTGGGAATTCTGGCCGGGGATCAGGCCCGCTCGGCGAGCGACCTGGGGATCGGTTTCGTCGGCGTGAGCCTGTTTTATCGCGAAGGCTATTTCCAGCAGGCGATCGATCCCGCCAACTGGCAGACCGAGTACTACATGCTGCTCAACCCCTCGATCCTGCCCCTTGAACCTGTCTTGAACGCCGACGGCACGCCTCTCGTCTGCCAGGTGGATATCAATCTGAGCCGCGTGAGTTTCCATGCCTGGCGCGTCAACGTGGGCCGCTGCCCCGTCTACCTGCTGGACACCAACCGTGTTGAGAACGAGCAGCGTTATCGCGACCTGACGCTTCATGTGTATGGGGGCGACAGCACGACCCGGATCCTGCAGGAGGTGCTGCTCGGCATGGGCGGCGTGGTCTTCCTGCGCGCACTGGGAATCAAGCCATCCGTGTTCCACATCAATGAGGGGCATGTGGCTTTTCTTACGCTCGAACTCATGCGGGAGAAGATTGCGCGAGGCGTCCCGTTCGAGGCCGCGCTGGCCCAGACCCGCGCGCAATGCCACTTCACCACACACACTCCCGTGGCTGCCGGGCATGATCGATTCACGCCGGAATTGATGCGCTACGCGTTTCACAAGGTCCAGCCGCAGCTTACCCCCTCGCTTACAGAATTTCTGGCACTCGGCCGCGTGAACCCCAAAGATGAGAACGAGACCTTCTGCATGACCGTGCTGGCGCTGAAGGCATCACGCACTGCCAACGCGGTCAGCGAACTCCACGGGCGGGTGAGCCGCAAGATGTGGCATTCTCTGTTTCCGCACCTGCCGGTGGATGAGGTCCCCATCGGCCACATCACCAACGGCATCCAT
>JBEKIX010000010.1:0-53500 GCA_050011535.1 Acidobacteriota bacterium | reverse complement strand
CCATTCCAGGCGAATCGGCTCGGTTACGGCCGCCAGAATTTGCCGGTCAAAAAAATTGATGAAATTGATCCCGAACAACAACCACAGCGCGAACGTGCGCGAGGAGCTGACAGACATGACATGCAACCTATTCGAGATTCGAGATTCGAGATTCGAAATTCTCAATCTCGAATCTCGAATCGGGAATCAGGTGACCTACCTTCTTAAATGTCAGCTCCTGGCCTCGTATGCAGAGATTTTGTCGGAGAGGTTCAGAAGATAGCCAAGCTCGTCGATGTTTTCGAGAAGACATTTCTTGGCGAAAGGATCCACCGGGAAGATGACCGATTCGCCGTCTTGAAGCGTCAGAGTCTGAAGCGCTAAATCCACGCCTACTTCTCCATTGGGATTTTCGTCGGACAGCCGGAACAGTTTTTGGTGGGTTTCCTTTGCGACTACAATGGGCAGGAGGCCGTTCTTGAGACAGTTACTGCGGAAAATATCGGCAAAGGAGGTGCTGATGATCGCACGGAAACCGAAGTCTGCAAGGGCCCACGGCGCGTGTTCGCGCGAGCTGCCACAACCGAAGTTGTTCCCGGCGAGCAAAATCGTTGCACCTTTCGTCTGGGGCCGGTTCAGAACAAAATCCGGTCGGGGATTGCCGTTCGCGTCGTAACGCCAGTCGCAAAGCAGGATCTTTCCCAGCCCCTCCTTGCCTGTCGTTTTCAGGAAACGGGCGGGAGCGATCTGGTCTGTGTCGACATTCTCGTTAGGCAAGGGAACCACACGACTGCTGAACTTCATGTCCACCTCCTGATTCGAGATTCGAGATTCGAAATTCGAGATTGAGGAATCCCAATCGCGAATCTCGAATCGCCAATCTCGAATCTCGAATTTTGAATCTCGAATTCTGTGGCCTACATCAGCTCGCGCACATCGGCGACTGTGCCTCGGATGGCCGAGGCCGCGGCTGTCAGAGGACTCGCCAGGAACGTCCGGCCGCCTCTGCCCTGGCGGCCTTCGAAATTGCGATTGCTGGTGCTGACGCAGTATTCACCTGCCGCCAGCTCATCGCCGTTCATGGCGATGCACATGCTGCATCCAGGCTCGCGCCATTCGGCGCCGGCGGCCTTAAAAATCTTGTCCAGTCCCTCGCTCTCGGCGGCGGCCTTAACCTGGCTGGATCCCGGCACCACGAGGGTGCGCACCTTCGGGCTGACCTTGCGTCCCGAGAGAATGCGGGCTGCCGCGCGCAGATCCGAGACCCTGGAGTTTGTGCAGCTGCCGATGAAGACCACGTTCACGGGGTGACCCAGAAGAGGCTTGCCGGGATCGAGGCCCATGTAAGCGAGTGCCTTGCCCAGAGTATTTTTCTGGGACGGATCGGATAAGGCATCCGGGCTGGGCACGAGGCCCGAGATCGGCATCGACATTCCCGGATTTGTTCCGAAGGAAATCATAGGCTCCAGCGACTGCCCCCGCATTTCGAACGACCGGTCGAAGACCGCCTCGTCGTCAGTGCGCAAGCGGCGCCATTTGGCAATCGCGGCGTCCCAGTCAGCGCCCGCCGGCGCGAATGTCTTTCCGTGCAAGTACTCAAAAATCTTGTCGTCGGGTGCGATCATGCCGGCGCGCGCGCCGGCTTCAATCGACATGTTGCATACCGTCAGGCGATCGTCGATGTCGAGGCCGTGGATCGCACTGCCCGTAAACTCGAACACATGGCCGGTGCCGCCTGCCACGCCGATTTCGGCGATCAGTGCCAGGATCAGGTCCTTGGCGGTGACCCCGCGAGGAAGGCTCCCCTCGACGCGCACCGCGAATGTCTTCGGCCGGTGCTGCAGAAGACACTGACTGGCCAGAACATGCTCGACTTCGCTGGTACCGATACCGAACGCGAGGGCGCCAAAAGCGCCATGGGTCGAAGTGTGGCTGTCTCCGCAAACGATCGTCTTGCCCGGCTGGGTCAGGCCCAATTCCGGCCCGATCACATGCACGATTCCCTGGCGCGGGTCGCCAGTGCCGAAAAGCCTGATGCCAAATTCGCGGCAATTTGCCTGGAGCTCGGCGACGAGCCGCGCAGCCTGAGGATCATCGATGGGACCTCGCTGGTTGACCGTCGGGATGATATGATCCATAGTGGCAATGGTGCGATCCGGGCGGCGCACGCGCAGCCCGCGGCTGCGCAGACCTTGGAATGCCTGGGGACTGGTGACTTCATGAATCAGGTGGAGATCGATGTACAGGACGCTCGGGCAGCCCGGTTCGGCACTCACCACATGACCGTCCCAGATTTTGTCAAAAAGGGTTCGAGCTTTCATATCCTAACAATACCAGAACCAGGGTTGCGAGGAGCAGCAATTGGTTCGAGATTCGAGATTCGAGATTCGAGATTGAAAATGTTGAATTTCGAATCGTGAATTTCAAGTGTTGAATCTCGAATCTCGAATTTGAGAAGGAGGGAACGCATGCTCGGACTGAGGCATCTGGCGTTGAAAGTCCGCGACATACGGCGCTCCGTGGAGTTTTATACAGAGATTCTGGGAATGCGCATGGACTGGCAGCCGGACGAGCGCAATGCCTATCTCACCAGTGGTGCCGACAACCTGGCGCTTCACCAATGGGAGGCGCCTGAAGCAGACTTGACCGGCGCGGGTTCAAGCCTCGACCACTTCGGTTTCCTGGTTTCCCGGCCCGAAGAGGTGGATGAATGGGCAGTGCATCTGGCCGCGAAAGGAGTGCCTTTGATCCAGGCACCGCGGACGCATCGGGATGGATCGCGCTCCCTCTACTTTCGAGATCCAGACGATAATCTCGTTCAACTGTTGTTCCACCCTCACATATCTAGACCGTGACGTGATATACTATGAGATCATTTGTTGGTTAAGCGATATGAGACATTTAAACCTTATACTTGAGGATAAACGGGGTTGGCTGGCAAGAAAAAGATAGCGCCAAAGACACTTAAGCTGATCGACGAGGCCTTGGCCGCAATCATGGATCAGTGGTACCTCAGCGTAAGCGACTATTACGTGACCACAGAGAAGAAAGCAGAGAATCCGAACCTGCAGGTTCCGGAACAGCTGAAACGGTTCCATGACAGTTCGGCCCACCGGATTAAATTCGACAAAGGCGACCTGGACTTCACCTACGGCTTGGCTTTGGAAGGCGACGGCGAGTCGATGCTTCTGGAGGCAAGCATCAACAACAAAGTTCCGAATTTTAACTACGCAGAACTCGTGCGGCGGCTCTCGGTGCATTACGAGAGCGCCAAAATCAAACCGATCGAGGGCTTCAAAAAGCTCAAGAAGGTGCACAACGCCGACGTGTTCAGCCTGCCGGACAATCTTCAGAACAGCCTGGTGGTGGAGCAAAGGGAAGGGAAGGCAGACATCGTGCGGCTTTCCTTCGGCATCGGGGACGAGTATCTGGACGATTTGATTTCCGATCCTCCTGCGTTTATGGAGGTCATCCATCAATACTGCGTCGCTCCTCTGCGCCGGATTTACGCCGAAGTGTACCGGATCAACAAACGCAAGTAAGCGCTGCAGCGCCGGACGCTCACTTTGCGGAACCAAACAGGTCGCGATCGCGGCCGTGCTGATCCGTGTTCCTATCTCGCGCGGGCTTCTATGAAGATGATATTTGCGGTCATCAGGCCTCATCGCCTGCAGGATGTCAAAGATGCACTGGCGGACATCGGAGTCGTCGGCATGACGGTAATCGATGTGCGCGGCGCCGGGCGGCAAAAGGGCCAGGTGGAAAGGTACCGCGGTTCAGAATACAGTATTGATCTGCTCGCTAAAGTGAAGATCGAAGTGGCGGTTCTCGACCATCAGTGTGAGGAAGTCGTCGAGGCGATTTGCAGGGCGGCTTACACGGGCGAGATCGGTGACGGCAAGATTTTTGTTTTGCCCTTGGAGGATTCTATCCGGGTACGCACCGGCGAGCGAGGAGAGGACTCGTTGTAGATTCGAAATTCGAGATTCGAAATTCGAGATTGGGAGTATTCAATCTCGAATTTCGAATCTCGAATTTCGAATTTCAAACATCAGATCTGGCGTTGAAGTCGTGCCGCTCCCGGACGATATGGGTTACGTGCATAAATAATGAGGAGGTGGAAATGGAGTTTGCAACGGCCGCAGAGGTGGTGAAATTCGTCAAGGACAAACATATCAAGATGATCGACTTCAAGTTCATAGACCTGCCCGGAATCTGGCAGCACTATTCGATTCCGGCGCACCGGTTGACAGAATCGCTCTTCGAGGATGGGATCGGTTTCGACGGATCCAGCATTCGGGGATTTGCACACATTCAGGAGAGCGATATGCTGGTTTTCCCTGACCCGGCAACCGCTTTTCTCGATCCACTGCTCGAGGTGCCGACTCTCAACTTGACATGTTCGGTGCGCGATCCGCTCACGCTCGAACCATTTTCGCGCGATCCACGCTTCATTGCCCACAAGGCCGAGAAGTATCTGCTCTCAACTGGCATTGGCGACGTTTCCTACTGGGGCCCGGAAGCCGAGTTTTACATATTCAACGATGTTCGTTTCGACCAGGGGCCTAACTTCGGCTACTACTTTGTCGATTCGCGCGAAGGGATATGGAATTCGGGAAAGGATGAGAAACCGAATCTGGGCTATCGTCCCCGCTATAAGGAAGGCTACTTTCCCGTGCCGCCCATGGACAGCTTCCAGGACCTGCGCAGCCAGATCATGCTGGTTATGGAAGAGGTCGGGATCCGGGGCGAAGTTCATCATCATGAGGTCGCGACCGCGGGGCAGGCGGAAATCGACATGAAATACGACGAACTCGTGCGCATGGCGGATAAGGTCATGTTGTTCAAGTACGTCGTAAAAAACATGTGCAAGAAGGCAGGCCTGTCGGCGAGTTTCATGCCCAAGCCGATTTTTCAGGACAACGGGTGCGGCATGCACGTCCACCTCTCGATCTGGAAGAACGGCGTCAACATGTTTTACGACGAACGCGGCTACGCGGGGCTCAGCCAGATCGGCCGCTATTGCATCGGCGGACTGTTGCAGCACGCGCCGGCTCTGTTGGCTTTCGCGGCGCCCAGCACAAACAGCTATCGGCGCCTCGTTCCCGGGTTCGAAGCGCCGGTAAATCTCGTTTACTCACAGCGTAACCGCAGTGCAGCCGTGCGCATTCCGATGTACTCGAAGAGTCCGGGCTCCAAGCGCATTGAATTCCGCTGTCCCGACCCATCGTGCAACCCCTACCTGACGTTTTCCGCCATTCTCATGGCCGCGCTCGACGGCATCCAGAACAAGATCGATCCCGGCGAGCCGATCGACAAGAACCTCTACGATCTGCCTCCCGAGGAGAAGGCGTTGGTCAGGTCGACACCCAGTTCACTGGCGGACGTTCTGGTCGAGCTGGAGAAGGACCACGAGTTCCTTTTGAAGGGGGATGTTTTTACCAGAGATGTGATCGAAACCTGGTTGAAGTACAAGACCGAGCACGAGGTCGACCCGGTGCGATTGCGCCCGCATCCATACGAGTATTACTTATATTACGATATTTAAGAAAGCGGCTTGGGGGTACGGATCTCCGGGATCGCCTGCGCGCCGCCGTTTCGGCGGAAGACCTGAGGTTTGTGCCCCTGTGGATTGCTGATTGCCTTTTCTAACCCCAATACCGTTCACTTAAGACCGACGTCGTGCACATGGGCGAAAAAGCTTGCCACAGATTTCACAAATTACACAGATTCAAAAGAGAAAAAGCCCAGGTGGTGGGAAAGAAAACGTAGTGAAATCTGTGGCAAGTTTTTAAAGTTGTGCTTGAGTGAACAGCATTGAGGCTAAGCCACCACGATGCAGACTGAGGTTGCCCGGCTACAACGCCGATTTCGGGAAGGACGGGCGGGGCTGTTTCCGGACAGCGCGCGCACGGTGCGTTGCCGCGAACTGATGGCCGGCCACGCCGCACTGATCGACGGCGTCGTCGGAGAAATCTATGCGGCGTCCTGCCGCTTCGCGGACGAGCGCGCCGCACGCGGCAAACATTCAGGATTGGGGATCGTGGCCACAGGCGGCTACGGCCGCATGGAGCTGAGTCCCTTTTCCGACGTTGACATCGCGTTTATTCCCTCTGAGGAACAGGATCCCTGGGTCGAAGCGGCGGTCCATGCGGCGTTCAAGCTGGTCATGGACGTGTTTCTTTCATTCAGGGAAATCCGCGTCGGATATTCGTTTCGGTCGATCTCGGATCTGCCCACATGGGATCTTACCGTGAAGGCTGCGCTGCTTGATGCCCGGCATCTATGCGGCGATCCTCGCCTGTCGGACCGCTTGCGGAAGCATCTGCGCGAGCACCTGTCTCCACTGGATCTGGTACTAGAGATTCAACAGCTGCAGGACTCCTACCGAACCCGCACGGATAGGGCTCTTTATGCGGTCGAACCGAACCTCAAGGATGGCGAAGGAGCCCTGCGCGACCTTCACCGCGGGCGATGGATCTACAAGCTCCTGTTGGGTGTTGACGACACCGATCCGCTTCCGGATCTTGCCCGCCGCGGTTTGATGTCGCAGGCAAGGGTGGATGCGATCCAGACGGCCGCGGAGTGGTTCTGGCAGGCTCGCAACTGGCTGCATCTTTGCGCCGGAAAGCAATTTGATATCCTGATCAACAACTACCAGGACAAAATCGCGCGTGAACTGGGATCTGTGACGGCGCAGGAATGGCTGTCGCAACACTTTGCCCATGCCGAAACGCTGGCGCTGTTCCGCGATGCGGCGGTACGCCAGGTGCTTGCAGGTCCGATCGATCTTGGCGGCATCCTGCTGGATAACAATTTCCTTTGTCGGCGACGCCTCGAGGGATGTCCGGACCCGCGACGTGCTGTTAAGCTGTGCCAACTATCGCAGCGCTACAACATTCCTATCAGTCTGCCCGATATCCAGGATCTGGGGAGCGCGAAGGACGCGCCCGGGATGGTGGGCGAGCCCTCGGCAGAGGAGGCTTGGGCCTTTCTGGGCATTTTGCGCGCGGACCGCGAAGTTGCAAGCACACTGCGCAGGCTGGTGCGTTACGGGCTCATGGACCGGTTCGTTGAGAACTTTTCCCAGGTGATGCGTTATGTTCCCCCTGATCCGGCCCACAGCTACACCGTAGGAGAGCATTCGCTCAAAATCATCGAATATCTCGAAAACCTGCGCGCGGGGCATGACGGCGCCGGCCATCGCTTCACTGAGTTGATGGCGGAGTGCTCGCATTTTGACGTGCTCTGCCTCGCAGCCTTGCTCCATGACGCCGGCAAGTTGTTGCCCGGTTCAGATCACAGCGAGGCGTCGCGAGGGCTTTGCGCCGACGTCTCTCGCAGACTCAAACTGGCGCCTGAAAAGCTGGAACTGCTCGAGCTGCTTGTAGGCCAGCATCTCTTGCTGGTTCGGACCGGCAGGCTGCAGGACCTCAAGTCGCCCACCGTCATCCAGAGCGTCGCCGAAAAGATTTCCACCGTGGAAGCCTTGCGCCATCTCTACGTCTTCACGTATGTCGACACCCGTGCCGTCTCCGAGAAAAACTGGACCTCGATGGATTATCGAGACCTGGAGGAGCTATTTCGCAAGGTTCAGTCCCATCTGATGGGCCGGGCCCAGGAAGAAAGCGGCGCCGATGTTGTCGAGGGCCGCATCGGCGAGATCCGGCACACCTTGGCGCGCGCGCCGGAGCCCCACTCGGATGAGGCTATCCGGCGGCACTGCGACGCCATGCCTGCGAGTTACATCCTCAACACCTCGCTCGATGAGATTGCATTCCACATCAAACTCCTTTCCAGGCTGGAAGCGGAGAAGGTCGTGTTGGATATCTACGATCGTCCCGGGGACGACTTTTCGGAGCTCACGGTATGCACGTACGACGATCCGCAACCTGGAATGCTGGCCAAGATAACCGGAGTGCTGTACGGTTGCGATGCCGACATCCATAGAGCCCAGGTATACACGATGGACACGGGACACCCGGTGGTTCTCGATACGCTGTGGATCCGATCCGGGGGCAGACAGGTCTCCGCGCCCCGGGCGCGCCGAATCGTCAACGCGCTCAGGGAAGTACTGGCCGGAAGTCGCACGGTGGATGCGTTTCTCGGCAGCGTGGGAAAGCGCCCGCCTGCAGGCATTCCCCTCGACAGCGTCGATTTGCACAATGACATCTCGGAAGAACACACTGTCGTCCATGTCATTGCGCGCGACCTCCAGGGCTTGCTCTATCTGATGACGCGAGCGGTCTCGCGTTCGGGCTTGCATATTCATTCCGCGCGGGTCGCTACGTGGGCAGCGCGCGCGGAAAACAATTTTTACGTCACGACCCTGGCGGGCGGGCAGATCCCTGATGCGGAGCTGCACTTCTGGAAGGAAGCCTTGGCTCGTACGCTCCAGGGATTGGATGGCTGAAACCTAGCTTTCAAACCTCGATAGCCAGACGAAAGACTTAGGATACCATTCCATAGATATGGTGACGTATTTCTTGGGACACGGATATGCACGGATAAACACGGATAGTGCAAAAACGATCCGTGGTTATCCGTGTCCCCCAAAATACGTTGTCGTATTTGTGAACCACCGTACTTAGGCAACTCATATGGATTTCCGCGAACAACTGGAACGTTTGGAGCGCGCGTCGCCGGTAATGCGCGATGCGCTGCGGAGCCGGCCGGAATGGCAGGAATGGCTGCACGAGCGCGTCCAGCATCCGAAGGCGGAGAGGGGCCTGGCTGATGCCTGGGAAAACTGGTCACACTCGTCTGGACCGCAAGGCGACGAGCTCGCGTCGCTGCGAACATTTCGATTCCGCGAGTACCTCGATATCGCGTTTCGCGACCTTGTGGGGTTGGCGCCGTTTGAAGAGACGGTGCAACGTCTGAGCCGGCTCGCCGAATGGATCATTTCCCGCGCCCTGAAGCTCGCCTGGCAGGAAATGACCTCGAGAAAACCCGCCGCGCTCAGCGCCGGCGATGGTTTCGCCGTCATTGCGATGGGGAAACTTGGCGGTGGCGAACTCAATTACAGCTCCGACGTGGATCTGATTTTCTGCCGCCGCCGTTCCGATGATGACGAGGAAGTGCGCTTTTTTACGCGGCTGGGAGAACGCCTCGTGCAGATCCTCGGGCAGCCGGGTCCCGACGGCTTCCTCTATCGCACGGACATGCGTCTGCGCCCTCATGGCAATACCGGTGCGCTCGTGCCGACGATCGACAGTCTGGAGAACTACTACGAATCATGGGGTGAGGCATGGGAACGGCAGGCGCTTATCAAGGCTCGGCCCATAGCCGGAGATGAGCAGCTTCAAGGCCGCTTCCGGCGCTTCGCCGAGCGGTTTGTGTTCGCGCGCCAGATGGATGATTCCTCCCTGGAGGAGATCAAGCAGGTCAAGCATCGTTCGGAGAAGGAATACGCGCGCGCGGACAAGCGATTCCACGTCAAGCAGAGCGCGGGGGGGATTAGGGATATTGAGTTTTATGTGCAGTATCTCCAGCTGATCACTGGCAACCGGCGGCCCGAGGCGCGTTCCGCATCGACTCTGGCCGCGATCCGCGAGCTGGCCGCCGCGAAATCTCTGCTTGAAGGAGAGGACTCCCAACTCTCACTCGCCTACGTTTTTCTGCGAACGATCGAACACAGGCTGCAGCTGCGCACTCTCACACCGGAGGTGTTGATTCCGGAAAACCCTGATGAACTGGAACTCCTGGCGCGCGGGCTGGACTTTGGAGATTCCGGTCCGGTTGCCGTCAAAGATTTCAAGAGGACGCTCGACGGCCACCGCATGCGCGTGCGCTCGATTCTCGAGAGGATCTACCTCACGCCCGGCACTCTGCGTCCACGAGAAAGAGAAGAGGAGTTCGCGCAGCTCCTCAGCGAACGCACACCCAAGGAACGAGTGCGCAGCCTGCTATCTCATTACGGATTCCAGGATGCGGACAAGGCGTGGCAGAACATCCGGCTGATGGCTCTCGGGCCTGCGGGGCGACTTCTGCCGCCCGGGGAAAGGCGTGCTTTCCTGGAGGTTGTTTTCCCGATCCTGGAGGTGCTGCGCGCATCGTGCGATCCCGATCTTGCCCTGCATCATCTGGAGAGTTTCGCAGCTGCCAGTGGGAATCGGGTCTCCTTTGTGCGCGCGCTGGCCTCTCGCCGTGCGCATCTGCAACGGCTTGCCAACCTGCTTGCTCTGAGCAAACTGTGCCATCAGATCCTGATGAGGCATCCCGAGTATTTTGACGGCCTCGCGCGCGGCATCCATCTTCACGAAGGACGGTCCAGGACGGAAATGGCGAAGGAACTGAAAGAGCGCATCCGCACGGCGTCCGACCGGAAAACCGGCGAGGTCATGCGCCGGTACCGCCAGCGAGAGATGATCCGCATAGCATATCGTGACATCGCAGGACTAGCCGTCCCCCGGGAGATCAGCTCCGAATTGAGCGAGCTGGCCGAAGCCTGCCTTCTTACCGGCATGGAACTGGCCGCGTGCGGCGAGGCTTCAGGTCGGAAAAGCAAACTACCGCACGGCGATGGCTCGCCCACACTGCACATCATAGCTCTGGGAAAGCTCGGCAGCCGGCAATTGCACTACTCCTCCGACCTCGACCTGCTGATACTCTATGATGACCCGCCACTCGAATCCTCGGTGGAAACCAGAACCGACTGGCAATTGTGCGCCGACGGCCGCGTTGAACGGCTGCTGGGGCTTCTGGGTGGCGTCACGCCAGAGGGTGTGGCATACAAAATCGACCTCAGGCTGCGCCCGGAAGGCACAGCCGGCCTCCTGGCGAGATCCTGGTCGAGCTTCCTTGAGCATGCACGACGCTATATGCAGCCTTGGGAACGAATGGCCCTGGTGCGCAGCCGCGTCGTTTCTGGTTCGGAAGAAATCAGGTCGCGCTGGTCTGAAGCCATGAAGGAGATTGTCTACGATTTCAATTGGGACAAAGATGCCGTGGGCGCGATACGGCACCTGAAGCGAAGAATAGAATCGGAGAGCAACAAGGAGGATCGCGTGTACGTGGATTTCAAGTTCGGCAGTGGTGGAATCGCCGATCTCGAATTTCTGGTCCAGCTTTTGCAGGTTCTGCACGGCAACAAGGCTTCGGCATTGCGCACGCCGCAAACTGCGGAAGCACTCTCGTGCTTGCGCGATATGGGTGTCATTTCGCCTCAGGACTGCGAAGGACTGCAGGAGGCACACAGATTCCAGCGAATGCTGGAGAATCACTATCAGCTCATCGAGGAATGGACGTCCCGGGAGGTCTCGCGTGAATCTCCAATCCTCGAGCGGCTGGCACGCAACCTGAGTTATCAAGGTTCAACGCCCGGAGACGCCCGCAAGGCATTGCTTAACGAGTGGGATTTCCATGCGCGCACGGTGCGTTCCCTGGTGGAGAGACTCTTTTACGGAAGCGGGTAAGTGGAAGAGGTAAAAACAGATGGAGTGTCAAGAGTACTTTCGAGTCCCGGACAGAATGTATGGCGTAGGATTCGCAGCCGCACCTGGTTTGTTTGATGGACCATCATCAAATCCTCAGAGCTGCGTCCCGTCAGGGACGCGACGAGAGTAGCCCGGCACTTCAGTGCCGGGACTGTCGGATACCTGCGCGGCAAGTCCCGTAGGGACGGTTGAGTCATTTCAAGACGTGTACGTACGGCGTATTGGATTGGGAGTTCACCATTCGTGTTTTCCATATCATTCGTCCCTGCGGAGCTTTCCCCAGCATTGTCTAGATCTTCAGGCCTGAATGACAACAAAACTACACTGGCACGCACCCGGTTTCTGAAATCAGCGTTTTCTGCATTCAAGGATTGACAATGTCTCACTCAGATTTTATATAAACAGAGCGCTAATGCGACTGCACTGATTTCCGATGTGCTTTTGGAGAAGAGAATGGGAAAGGAACCTAAGGAGGGACGGTAAATGAGTAAGATCATTGGAATTGACCTTGGCACGACCAACTCGGTGGTTGCTGTGATGGAGGCGGGTGAGCCCAAGGTTATCACAAATCCGGAAGGCAGCCGGCTCACGCCGTCGGTCGTGGCGACCGGTAAAAACGCCGAGAGATTTGTTGGCCAGGTAGCCAAACGGCAGGCCGTTACAAATCCCGAGAACACTATTTTTTCGATCAAGCGATTCATGGGAAGGAAGTTCCCTGAGGTCCAGGAAGAGATCAAGCTGGTACCGTACAAGGTCAGCCAAGCCTCCAACGGGGATGCGCACGTTAAGATGGGGGATCGCAGCTACGCGCCTCCGGAGATCTCGGCGATGATTCTGCAAAAGATGCGTTCCGCGGCCGAGGAATATCTGGGTGAAAAAGTGGAGAAGGCCGTCATTACCGTTCCTGCCTATTTCAACGACAGTCAGCGGCAGGCCACTAAGGACGCAGGCAAGATCGCCGGCCTGGAAGTCGTGCGCATCGTGAACGAGCCGACGGCCGCGGCCCTGGCTTACGGTTTGGACAAGAAGAAGGATGAGACGATAGCGGTATTCGATTTCGGCGGCGGCACGTTCGACATTTCGATTCTGGAAGTCGGAGAAGGTGTGGTGGAGGTCAAGTCCACCAACGGTGATACCCACCTGGGGGGCGACAACATCGACGTGTGCCTGATGAATTGGATCATCGACGAGTTCAAGCGGGATCAGGGAATCGACTTGTCCAAGGACAAGATGGCTCTGCAGCGGCTGCGCGAAGCCGCCGAGAAGGCCAAAATGGAGCTTTCCACGGTCATGGAGACGGAAATCAATCTCCCGTTCATAACAGCCGACGCAGGCGGGCCCAAGCATCTCAACATGAAGCTTACGCGGGCGAAATTCGAACAGATGGTCGAGGACATTCTTCAGAGAACGGTAGGTCCAACCAAGCAGGCGCTGGCGGATGCAGGTGTCAAGTCAGAGAACATCCATGAGGTGGTGCTTGTGGGTGGATCGACGCGCATCCCGAGAGTGCAGCAAATCGTGCGCGACTTTTTCGGACGCGAGCCGCACAAGGGAGTGAATCCGGATGAAGTGGTGGCGGTTGGCGCCGCCATCCAGGCAGGCGTATTGGCGGGTGATGTCAAAGATTTGCTTTTGCTGGACGTGACGCCGCTCTCACTCGGGATCGAGACACTGGGTGGTGTTGCCACCAGGTTGATCGAGCGAAACACGACGATTCCCACGCGGAAATCCGAGATCTTTTCGACTGCCGCTGACAATCAGACCTCTGTGGAAGTGCACGTGCTGCAGGGAGAGCGGGCCATGGCTCGTGACAACCGGACCCTGGGCAAATTCCATCTGGTAGGAATTCCGCTGGCACCGCGCGGCGTGCCGCAGATCGAGGTGACTTTCGACATCGATGCCAACGGCATTGTCAACGTTTCGGCGAAGGATCTGGGGACCAACAAGGAGCAGAAGATCACCATCACGGCATCGAGCGGCCTGTCCAAGGACGAAATTTCGAAAATGACCAAGGACGCCGAATCGCATGCCGAGGAAGATCAGAAGAACCGCGAGGCGATCGAGGCCAAGAACAAGCTGGACGGTCTGATCTACAGCACGGAAAAAATGCTGAAAGAGAATCGAGACAAGATCTCTGAGAGTGAGGCGTCCTCGCTGGAATCGGCGCTTACACGCGCGAAATCTGTTTTGGATCAGTCCAAGGAAGTGAGCGAACTGAACGCGGCTTTGGATGAACTTACGCGGGCTTCACATCACCTCGCGGAGGTGATGTATCAGAAGACAACGGCGCAAACACCTCCTCCCGGCGCGGGAGCCGGGCCCCAGAGTGAGCCCGGAAAAAAGAAGGAAGAGGAAGTCATCGACGCGGAATACGTGGACGTGGATGACAAGAAGAACTGAGGAAGCATAGATCCGCGGCGGAAGGCCAGCCCCCCCCCTGGTTGGCGTTCCGCCGCGAAACCCCGGGAGATGCCGTGACGAGACCGAGAGGAAAGCTGCCGGGCCTGGTGATACTGCGTGATTCATTTCTCGGTGAGAGCGACAAACTGGCCGACGGTTCACTGCCGTTGATTCCTGCCGTCGATTTGTATGAGACGCGGGAATGTTACGTACTCAACGCGGAGTTGCCGGGTGTGGAAAGTGAGGACGTTCACGTAGAGGTGCGGGGAGCAGAGCTCTGCATCTGGGGTGAACGCAAGGTGGATCTTTGCTGTGCGGACGAAAGCTATCACCGGCTGGAAGGCATCAAGGGTCGTTTCCACCGCGCTTTCCGTTTGCCCGAGGCAATGGACGACAACGCTCAAATCCATGCTACGATGAAGGATGGGGTCCTGCACGTCGAACTGGCCAAGTCGAAGAAGTCCCACAGCATTAGCATCGAACCCACGCGCGCGGGACATTGAGCGCATATGGCGAAGGAAGATTTCTACTCGATTCTGGGAATATCCCGCAACGCCAAGGAATCCGATATCAAAAAGGCGTATCGGCGGCTTGCGCGCAAGACTCACCCGGATGTGAATCCCGGCGACAAGGCTGCCGAAGATCGTTTCAAGAAGATTCAGGGAGCCTACGACGTCTTGAGCGATCCAAAGAAGCGGGTCGTGTACGACCAGTACGGGTTTTATTCCGACAACATCAAGGATCACCCGGGGGCCGGCGGCAGCGGTCCCGGTGACGGCACTGCATGGGGGTTCGACTTTTCGGAGGCGGACGGCGGAGGGGAAGGGCAGACCAGTTTCCGCGACATCTTCTCAGAATTCTTCGGTGGCGGTAGCCGGTCGAGGGCCGCGCGCGAGACGCGCCCCGAAAGAGGCGAAGATCTCGAACACCACCTCAACATCTCATTCGATGAGAGCATTCGGGGACTGGAAACGAAGCTGAGCATCGATCGCGGAGAAACTTGCCGCGTCTGCAGCGGCTCCGGTTCAGATATGTCGCGGGAACAGTCGGTCTGTCCGACCTGCAAAGGAAGCGGGCAGGAAGTGCGCATGCATGGGGTTATGCGTTTTTCCTCGCCCTGCCGCACGTGTGGCGGCTCAGGCCGCACGGGCGACAAATGCAAGGCTTGCGGCGGTGCCGGAAGATTGTCAAAACAGGAAACGGTGACGGTACGGATTCCCCCAGGCGTGGACACGGGCTACCGCATGCGCGTTTCGGGAAGGGGTTCCGCGGGCAGAAGAGGCGCCCCTCCGGGAGATCTCTATTTGATCATCGCCGTGCGCCCGCATGATTACTTTCGGCGCGAAGGCAACGACATCCATGTCACGGTACCGATTACAGTGCCCGAGGCGGCGCTGGGTACCAAGATTGAGGTGCCTACGGTTTATGGAAAGACCCTCTTGCGTATTCCTCCAGGAACGCAGGGCGGCCAGAAATTCAGGCTGCGCCAAAAGGGCGTTCCCTCGCTCCGAGGCGAGGGAACGGGCAACCAGATCGTGGAGGTACGAGTATTGGTCCCGCGGGTCGCCGACGAGCGATCCAAAGAGATCTTGAGGGAACTGGCTCGTCTCAATCCGGAGGACCCCCGTGCGAACATGGTTCACGATTAAGGGGAGATGCTTACGGTGAGCGCGCGAAGAAGTGCAGGATACATGATCAGTGTCGTGGCGGACACGTTCCAGGTCCACCCGCAAACGCTGAGGCTCTACGAACGCCTGGGCCTTTTGAAGCCATCCCGCAGCGACGGCAACACACGTCTCTACACGGAAGCCGACCTGCACCAGTTGGAGATCATTCTCAACCTGACGCGCGATCTGGGGGTCAACCTTGCGGGAGTGGAGGTCATCCTGAGCATGCGCGAAAAGATGGGGCGGATGCAGCGCGAAATGGAGGAGATGATCCAATACGTTCGTGAGAATATCGGCCACGCGGGCGTGGCGGCCAGGCGCAATGCTCTGGTGCGCGTTCCCGCCAGGACGATCATACGGAGCAGCCGCGAAAAAAAATGAGGCCCTTCCTTTTCTTTTTGACCGTCCTTGCCGGGTTGCATTTCCAGGATGCGCCGGCGCCTCTCTATGAGCAGACGTATTCCATTTACATCCACGGCGCGCTCGCCGGCACCGAATCGGTCAGCGAGCGGCGTGACAAGAACGGCAACCGGGTGTGCAGCTCCCAACATGAAATGCTGGTGACGGACAGCCTCGAGACCAAACGCATGGCGTTCGAGACGACGATGATCTTCGTCAAAGACACCACGGTTCCACTGAGTTACTCCCTTAAATACCTCTCCGGATCGAAGGACTTCTGCAACGTGACCGTCACGAACGGAAAAATCAGCCGCATGTTGAGCCGAGGCGGCAATCCCAGCGAGGCCACGGCCGCGCTGCAACCGGCGGCCATCATTCTGGATGTCAACGTGTACTACCAGTACGATATTTTTTCCCGCGTCTATGACTTCAAAAAGCGCGGCCGGCAGACCTTTAACAATTTTCTTCCGGTCATCGGGAGTTTCGTGCCGGTGGCGGTGACTTGGCTTGAGGATTCCAAGCTGGATTATGGCAAAAGCACGATCGCCGTGCGTAACTTTAAGATCGATTTTTTTGAGTCAAAGACCGGGTATTTCTCGACGGACACGAGCGGACGCCTCGTTCGCCTCATCATTCACGATCAAGATCTTGAGGTGGTGCGCAAGGACTTGGTCCCGCAGGCACAAGAAATCATTAAAAAGCATTGACGGGCGGATTATCCGGGGCTCTTTCCGAAGGCAGGTTTCTGCCGGCTGCTTTCAGCTGAATTCGAAGATGACTGTAGAGCTTGCGCAGCACGTAAAGTTGCAGTCCGTGGTCTTTGGGGAAGAGTTCGCGCACGCCGTTTTCGATGCTGGCGACGGCTTGCTCAAGGTATGGAATGAGCTCGGCCGTGACGGTCGGATCGTACGGTATCCGGATAGTGCGGCAGCCCAGCTCCGAGAATAGTCTTACATACCGGGCGGTGACCTTGTCGGGACAGTGGATGCGCTTGTAGGAGGCCTTGACCTCGTAGCCCAACAGAGTTTCGATGATCCTCGCCGGAGACTTTCGTCCCAGAAGCTGCAGGTTGCGCGTCTTGACGGGGAGCACGCGCAATCGATACAGCTCCATGATACCGGAGAAGCCGAGAGCCGGGTGTTGCAGGGCCTTCAAAATTTCCATGTGCGGGATTTTATGGCCGGCCTGGTAGCGCGGGACGGCAGGCGCGCTCAAATCGGACACGCTTAGCTCTTTCGTTGTTGAAGAAACGGGTTCTTTCGTCATGGCCAACGTTTACCTCATTGATTCGCTGTTAGGTAAGCCCCCAGCAAAGTTGGGGGTTTACCTAACAGCGAATTACGATTTTGATGCATCACGATGTTTGGTGAGTCTCTCCGCGTTCCGCCGCACTGCTTCTGAGATCCCGCGATCGTGAGCGAGCACGGCAAGGTCGCGCGCATGCAACCTGGAAAGCAATCTCTGCGATATCATCGGCGGAGTCTTCGGATTCTTGACCAGATTGTGCACGACGGCGTAGGTTCGCAACCATCCTTTATTGGAGCCGATGAGTCGCAGCACTTCATCGGAGGCGTTGCGCATCGCGGCAAAACTTTCGACTTCGTTCGTGGTGAGTTTGGGGCTCTGCAAAACGCTGCGTGAAACTTCCTTATTGGAATCCCGGATCAGAACCGAACGCGCCTCGCGTGTGCCCAACAATGCCAGCTGTATTTTCTGGCGGACGGTCAGTGCGCCGATGCGGCTTAAGATCGCGGCATCGCGCTCCTGAGGATCGAGGGGAAGCCCCTCGAGGTCAAGATCAGCGGGAGGCTCTTCCGTTTCGAGTTCGACGATTTCCTCAGTAACTGCGTTCTCCTGGTCCGATTCGCCGACGTTGTAGTCGCGCTTCTTGTTCCCGAAAAACTCAGTCTCGATCTCATCCACCACCCGCAAGATCTGTGTCGTTGCCGCCGGATTGCGCTTAACGTTTTGCAGGATTTCCGGTGATTCCAACAAGCGCGTGCGATTGTAAAGGATTGCTTCCAGAAGCGGAGCGGTGACGTGAGCTGCGAGGCTGGCGATTATGGCGCCTGTCGTCTCGGGGTTGAGGATGATCGCCTCCTGGATCGCCGGAGCAGGGGAGCCGGAAAAATGCCCCAGGACTGCCACGCTGCAGCCGCGGGTCTGCAAATGCGTTACGATTTCCGCTTCGCTCCATCTGTTCAGTGTCTCCTTTGCTGTGTCGGATACCTCCTTCTCTTCGTCTTCGACGAGACGAATGAGGAGCGGCAACATGTCGGCGGGCGAAATCGGAATAAGCCCACGCGCAGCTACCAAGCGGATCCCCTTCGGAGGGTTCCCATCGAAGAATTTCTGTTGGAATTCACTCTGCGGCATGGGTCATCCGTTGGCATCGACTGCTGTATGCGGCAAGAAGTTCAAGGAATACCGCTACAAGGGCGTCTTTTCGAGCAAGCCCGGTATGCTCTGCGCATCGATCAGCAGGTTCAGGACGGATCCCGGCTTGCCGAGCGATTTCGCGGGCTTCCCATTGATGATGAGATTTACACCCCCCGCGTTCCCCAGCCTGATTTCGAAGCGCTCGTTGGCATTGTAGGATGAGTCCTGTCCGGGCAGAAGTGTCTTCGACGGAATCCGAGTGCCATCGCTGATCACAGAAATCCAACATGCCTGCAGCACGTGAAACTCCAAATGAATCTTACCCGGTAGTTCTTCCGTCGGAAGGATGGGTTTGGCTGTGACCGCCTCAGTAGCGGGGGGCAGCTGTGCAGCTGGCTGTTCGGGCTGTTGCGTATCACCGGCGGCCGGGGGCGGCTCCGAGTCCTTAACCTGGGGCGGCGGCAAAGGAGGGGATGCGGCCAGCCTCGTGGACGGGGGATGAGAAAAATATGGTGAAAAAACGGCGGCGATCCAGCGGCGGCTGAAATACAGGCCGACCACAGAAACCAGAAGCATTACACTCCAGATCAGCAGGGGAGGAATGCGAAGAGAGGGGGCGGGCATCTGCGGAGCACGCATCTTCGTCTTGGCGGTCCTATCGCCTGGAGGTACTGACTCCTCCTCGTATCGACTCAGATATTCGTCTGCATCGAATCCTAGGTATACGCAATAGCTGCGCAGAAACGCGCGATTATACATCCCGCCTGGCAAGTCACGATAGCGTCCTTCCTCCAGACTCTGAAAGTGACGAAGGCTTATGTGTGTGTCTGCGGCGACCTGTTCGAGCGCGATTTGCTTGCCAAGGCGGGCCGCCTTGAGATCCTGGCCGAGGGGCGGCCGCTTCGCGACGGGTTGCGACAAGGCAGACTGGTGCTCCGGGGAACGGCGGCTATCTGCCGGATCCTTCTTTGGCGAGTGTGTTTTGGTTATGTTCTTTGCCAAGACGAAAGGCATTGTACTGGCTGATCCCTGGCATGTCAATTCTCCGCAAATCATACATTTTGTAAGACCTGTGGCTTGCCGTACCGATCCACTCAGGCCAGAATTGGAGATGGACGCGGAATTTTGTCGAAAAGATGGTAAACTATAAGGTTATGCTGCATTGCATGCCATTCAGATTGAGCAGGCTCGAAATCTGTTCATGGGTTTTTCTGGCCTTGCTCTTCGTCCCACTCTCGGGGTGTGGAATCAAGCGGGAAGTAAAGGTGACGGTACCACCAATGATTAGTGCCGCCAGAACGGCCAGCCTGCAGGAACTTGTGACCATGATCCAGGATTCCAGAAATCGGATCACTTCTTTGAAGTCGAGTTCGCTAAAGATCACCCTGACTACGGGCAAAGAGGAGAGTGGCGTTCTTCAGAAATATCACGGCGCTCGTGGTTACATGCTGCTCCGGCGCCCTGATGATCTGGTTTTGACGGTTCAGGAGCCGATAGCTCTGACAACTCTAGTTCAGCTAAGCTCTCGGGGCGATCAATTCCAGCTATGGAATCTTCATGACAGCAAGCTTTATATCGGCCGCAACAGCGCGAAGGGGTTCGAACTGGAAGACAACGGCAAGCCGATCGCATTTACGGCGCGTCCTACACACATTTTTGATGCGATCCTTCCGGCACCGCTGCCGGTTGGAGCGCCGGGTGTGCGCCTATCCAGCGTCGAATCTCAGGACGCGGTGGCAAAGTACTATATCCTGGCCATAACGCAGGATGTCGGGAGCACGGAGTCGCACACGCTGCGTTGGCTCTGGATTGAACGATCCCAAATGGTGGTGGTCAAGGATGTTTCTTTTACAGACGAGGGTGAAATTGCCGGCACCGTCGATTATTCGGATTTCTCGCGTGTTGATGGATTCCTCCTCGCCAAGGGCATCAGAATCGATCGCCCCATGGATGGGTACTCCCTGGATCTTCATGCGAGCGACTGGGAGGTCAACCCTAAGCTCGAGGATGACAATTTTATCCTGAATGTGCCTCCCGATGTTGAACGGGTGATGCTCAAGGAAAAGCGAATGACAGGCCTTTGAGGAGTTAAACTGGTAATGGAAAGCATGGTGGCAGCCAACATGTGCTCACGTCCGACGCGGACGTTCATCAGCGTTCTCGCCGTGGCCATCGGCGTCGTTCTGATGCTCATCATCGGCGGAATGATGTCAGGCACGCTGAACGATTACCTGAACCGAACCATGAGCGTGGGAGCGGATTTCATTCTGCAGCCGAGCGATGCATCGATCTTTTACGCGATGACCGGTGCCACACTTCCCGTAAAACTGGCGCCCAGGATCAAGGAAGTGCCCGGGGTCGGTCTGGTGACGCCCGTGCTGGCGATGTTCGACACCAGAAACTTCAATCTGGTTTTCGGCATCGATCCGCCTACCTATAATCAGTTTCCGGGTCATCTTCAGATGATTGCAGGCCGCAACTCGCTGGAAAACGACGAAATCATTGTCGACGAGCTGTACGCCAGACCACGGCATCTCCAGCCCGGGTCGGAGTTTATGTTCAAGCAACACAAGTTTACAGTGAGCGGTATCTGCCGGGCGGGAGCCGCCGTTCGGGTTTTTGCGTCGTTGAAGACTCTTCAGGAGCTGAACGGCACTCCCGATGTGGTCACTTTCATGTTCATCAAAGCGGCGCCGGGAACCGATGTCAATCGCGTGGAGACCGCGTTGCGCGACACTCTCTCTCCCTATGGATATGGCTTGACGAGCACAAGGGACGAATCCTCGCTGCTCGCCGATACCAAGATGCCTGGAATGAAGGAACTCCAGTTTGGCGTGATCGTTGTCTCCATGCTTCTAAGCTTCATGGTCGTGCTGGTGGCGATGTACACCACGATTTTCGAGCGGACACGGGAAATCGGGATTCTCAAGTGTCTCGGGGCCTCGCGAAGTTTTATCGTTGGCATGATTCTGAAGGAAACTGTTATAATATCCAGCTTGGGCGTCCTGGTCGGGATAGGAATCAGTGAAATCGCGCGCAAGGCCATCACGAGCGTATTTCCGACGTTGCAGGTATCGATGACTCTTACGGAAGTGCTGACGGCTTGTGTCCTTGGTATATTGGCAGGAGCCTTGGGTGCGCTGTACCCGGCATACAATGCAGCCCGGATGGATCCCGTCAGGGCGTTGACTTATGAATAAGGCGGAAATAACGGTTTTCCCTGCGGATAGCATCATACGCACCGTTGGCCTCACCATGATTTACCGGTCGGGGAAGGTCGAGGTGCCTGCGCTGCAAAACGTCAATCTCACAGTGCGGGCGGGCGAGTTTGTCGCAGTCATGGGCCCATCCGGATGCGGCAAGTCTACACTCCTGCACCTGCTCGGCGGGCTGATTCAGCCGACAGGCGGGCAGATCCTGATCGAAGGCGTAAACATAGGGCGACTGAGCGATGCCGAACGCACAACGTTGCGCCGGCGCAAGGTGGGGTACATCTTCCAGCGGTTTAACCTCTTGCCCACGCTGAGCGCATGGGGAAACATCCAACTTGCAAAAAAGATACACGGCAACGGGCGCGTGACCCGTTACAAGAGCGAAGAAATCATCGAGATGCTCGGACTCAGCGATAAGATCCATTTTCGGCCCACGGAATTGTCGGGCGGCGAGCAGCAGAGAGTGGCGATCGCACGCGCCCTCATCAACCATCCTGCCATCATTCTTGCTGACGAGCCGACAGGCAGCCTGGATTCGCGCAACTCGCAGCAAGTCCTGCGAGTGCTGCAGAGTTTGAATGAAAAGCTCAAGCAGACGATCGTGATGATCACGCACGACTCGGAAGCTGCCTCGGTCGCGGGGCGCATTATCGAGATGAGAGACGGGCAGATTTTCAGTCATGCGGGTCGTCTTGCCTACGAACCCGAGCTGGAAGGGCTTCTCTAGCGGTTAGGAAGGACGCGAACCTGATGGCGAAATCTGGAGGCACCATCCGGAACATCTTCGTGTGGACCTTCGAGCGGGGGACGCTGCAGTACGACATCATCTGTGCACTGATTCTTGCTTTCATATTTTTTGTTCCCCGGAGTTGCTTTACCGCGAGGCACTCGGTTGCGCCCCTGGCAGGAAGTGTTCAGGCGGGGCAGCATGCGCAGTCTGAGCAGCCAGGTGCTGGGACCAGCAGATCACCCAAGAAACCGCAGTGAGTGGCGAGCTCGCGTGCCATGCGATCGAGCCGGGGAACCCATGCGATGAGAAATACCGCCCATTTGATGCTTACTTCTGTCTTCGCGCTTCTCATCTCCGGATCCGGCGCAGATTCCCATCCGCAGGCCAAGAACTCCCAGGCAGCGCTCGACCAAGTGTTGACGCGCATGGAATCGGTGGGGAAAAACTTTCGGAGCTTCGCCGCCGACTTCACACAGCGTAAATACATAGCTTTGCTGAAGGAATTTGAAAGCATGGAGAGCGGAAGGTTCCTTTATGCGCGGGCCAAGGATGGTACGGCGCTGCTGCGGCGAGAGTGCAAGGTGCCGGCCGAAAAGATCCTGACCATCAAGGGTGGGGTCGCTGTTCTTTATCAGCCGTCGCTGAACGAAGCCACAAAAATTAACCTGGGGGCGAACAAAGACAAGGCTGAGTACCTGGCGCTGGGGCTCGGACAATCGCCTGCCAAGTTACGTGAGACGTTTGACATTGAGTATCTGGGTGAGGAAGCCGTTGACGGTGTCCCGTGCTCCATCCTGCAGCTGAAGCCCAAGAGCCACGACGTGTCTTCGTTCTATTCCGCGATTACGATCTGGGTCAGCAAAAGCGACGGGCTTCCCGTTCAACAAAAACTACAGGAACCCGGTGGCGATTACACACTCAACAAGTTTTCCGCTGCAAAGCTCAATCCCAGCATCGCAGAGTCGGAGTTTGAGCAGAAACTCCCCAAGGATGTCGTGATTCAAGTGATCAAGTAATGGAAAGTCCGGCGAGGCCGGGCTCGCGATTCGAGGTGTTTTGCTGGGTTCCTAGCGGGCAGCGAAACGGGTACTGGATTCCGCCTGGTGTTCCGGCTTCGGCAGTTCCTTCCAGGTGTAGTAGATCCGGTTGATTACGGTCCAGTTTCCGAGGACGGCCAGCACCCACAGCACCGCCTCCATGCGGTTTGTCAGCCCGCCGATAATCATGAGCACGATGCGTTCGGGCCGTTCCATAAAGCCCACTTTACAGGTGGGAATCAGCGATTCGGCACGAGCGCGCGCATAGCTCGTTAGGATTGCACCCATGGAGACGATGCCTACGAGCACCACGTAGCCGAGCCTCTGCTGGCGCGCGTACCATACCATCAGCCCCTGCAACAGAATAATGTCGGAATAGCGGTCGATCACGGAATCGTAGAAGGCGCCGAAGTCTGTTACAGAACGGGATGTCCGGGCGACTTCGCCGTCCAGCATGTCAAACAGCCCTGCGAGAATTACAATCAAGGCGCCGCGAAACATGTTGCCGAATCCGAAATTCCACGCTGCCCAGAAACTGATGATGACTCCGGTGAATGTGAGGATGTTCGGATTGATGCGCAAGCGGGAGAGGACTCCAACAATGAGGCCGAGAATGAACTTTCCCGTGCGGCCGATAAGACTGCTGATCATGGCGCTAGGCTAGACAGAATCAAAAACCTTGTCAAGGTCAAAACAAGCGGAAGTGAATGGTCAGGTACTTCTTTGGATCCTGCCTTAAATCATAGATAAGTTTAGTGATCTCGGCTGTCGACTGGTTGAGGTTTTCGTAAAGGGACGGGTCTTTGTAAAGCTTGCCGAGGGTGCCCTGCCCGTTTTCGATCTGATCCACGAAATTGGAGAACTTCTCCACTGCCTGGGAGGTCCGCTGGTACAGCATGGTATCCTTGGACAGCATTCCCAGTGTTCCCTCGCCTTTCTCAATACGATCCATCATCACGTCTGCTTTTCGCAAGGCGTCGTTGGCATTGTCGAAGAGCTGAGGATTTTGGATGAGCTTGGTGAGCGTGCCGCTGCCATTCTCGATGTTGTTCGCAATCTTGTTGAATTTGTCGAGAGAATCGGTCAGGTGCTCGTACGCCGCCGGGTCTGAAATGAGTCTGGATATTGTGCCATTGCCGGAGCGCATGGCGTCCATGAGAGTGGTGGCATGAGTGAAGGTATCTTGCGCGGCCTTCATCGTAGTTTGCATATCCTGAACGGCGGTCTGGAGGTTCGTCCCGACTTTTTCCGGGTTGATCTTGAGGGCGATGTTCTTAACCTGATCCGACAAAACTCCAAAATTGGCAATTACGTCGTTGGCTCCTGTCATGATTTCGCGGATGCCTGTGGTGCGGATCCCCTCAATGACGTAAGCATCGGCAACTTTCTGAGGAGGGATGTGATAGGTTCCCAGCGAGATCTCGATGAGGGAATCGCCGATGAGACCCTTGGATTCGATGCTCACTGCCGAATCGCTGCTGATGCGGTCCAGGTACTGCTGGCCAATTTGCATCTGGACTTCCACAAATCGCAGTTCAAGGCTCAGGTCTCGAAGCGAGTCCTGAAGGTCCGAGGCGATCTTGCCGGCATTCGGAGCCGTGGGATCGAGCGCCGCGAGTTGCTTGTGGAGTTCATCGATCTGGAGAAAGATAGGCTTGTTGCCGCTATAGGTTTCAGGCGGCACGATCGTAACCTTGGTTACCTTGCCGATCTCGATGCCGGCCAACCAGACCGGCGCTCCAGGCTTCAGCCCGCCGACATCCGGAAGATACGTGATTGCTTTCACCTGGTGTCCGAACCAGTTGACACCCCAACTTTGCTGCAGAATGGCTCCTGCGAGCACGAGCAGGGCGACCGTGACGAATATTCCCACCTTCATTTCTGCAATGGAGATCTTCTGCCTCGTTGCCATTGTTATGTTCCTCCCAGCAGCTCGAAATGAGCGCCTGGCACAAACTATGGTGCGCGCTTTGTGATTGCCTGCCGGCGCTCCTTAAGTCATAAATGCCCGGACATAGGGATCGGAAGATGCGATTAATTCGTCATATCTGCCCTGGAAGCATATTGCGCCTTCCTGCAGCATTATGAAATGGATGTTGCACAAGCAGAGATTCTCTCCGCTGTTCAGAAACCGGATCGATCCGTTGCCGTTGGCCACGGCATAACTGGTGGCGATGATACCTGCCGCTTGCAGGTCGTGCGTAACGAACACCGAGGTCACCCCCTCAAGATCCCGCAGCTTGATCATCAGTTCCACGATGTGGCGCTTCGTGATCGGATCAAGGCCGGCGGTAGGCTCATCATAAAGAATAATACGCGGCGTGGTGACCAGAGCTCGTGCGATGCCGACTCGTCTTTTCATCCCTCCAGAAAGTTCCCCGGGCATCTTCTCGATGGCGTCCTCGAGCCCGACGAAGCCGAGAAGGCGCCGGACCGCGGCTTCGATCTGCTCATCGCTCAGGCGGGACTCTTCGAACAGTCTGTAGCCGACGTTTTCCCGCACGGACATTGAGTCGAAGAGCGCGCCTTCCTGAAACACCATCCCGATCTTTTTGCGCACCTGCACGAGCTCGCGTTCCTGCATCTGCGTGATGTCCTGGCCCTCGATGAAAATGCTTCCCGAGTCGGGCCGAATGAGACCAAGAATCAGTTTAAGGATGGTCGATTTGCCGGAACCGCTGGCGCCCACGATGATCTTGGTTTCGCCGCGTGAAATCCGGAAGCTGACGCGGTTTAAAACCACATCTTCTTCGAAGACCTTGGTGACGTCCTGAAACTCGATCATAGATTAAGGAACGGGGAGAGGTAGATGAGCAAATTGTTAAGGAAGAAATCTGCCGTGATCACAAGGATGGAACTGCTCACGACTGCCTGCGTGGTCGATCTGCCCACGCCTTCCGTGCCCCCATGAGTGCGCAATCCCACGTAACATCCGGTCATCGAAATGATGAATCCAAAAACAATGGGCTTTGCAAGCATGCCGACGATGTCGGAGAACTCAAGAGCATTCATGGCGTCGGCCCAGTACTGGCTCGAGCTGATGAGCATCTTGTAGCTTGCGATGATCCAGCCGCCGAACAGGCCGACGGCATTGCACAGGACGGTGAGCAATGGCAGCGACATGACGGTGGCGATCATTCTGGGAGTCACCAATCGCCGGGTCGGATCAGTGCCCAAGGCGCGCATCGCGTTGATTTGCTCCGAGACAACCATCGAACCAAGCTCCGAAGCGATTCCGGATCCGATGCGTCCGGCGATCATCAGCGCGGAGAGCACGGGACCAAGCTCTCGCACAAGCGTAATCGCAACCAGTTGTCCAACGATGCTCGTTGCGCCATAGCGCCGCAGGGCGCTCTCGGATTGAATGCCCAAGACGGCGCCGGTAAAAAACCCCGTGAGCAAGATAATCGTCAGCGAGCCGACTCCAATACGATCCATCTGATGGAGCACTTCGCGTCCATAGATGGGTCGCGTGAAGAGATTGGCAATAGCCCGAGCGCTCAGAAAAGTGTAGGATTGGATTTCCCAGATTGCTCGGAATAGGAAGCGGGAGAGCGCTTCCACGGCAGCACTTAGAGCCTTGATCATGGAAACCTCGCAGCAGTTTATTTTCCGGGGCTTTGGTAAGTCAAGGATAAAGGATTCGAGATTCGAGATTCGAAATTCGAGATTGAGAATTTTGAATCTCGAATCTCGAATTTCAGATCCGACTCGTTGGAATTTGCGGTGGGCGCTGAAGGAGAAATCCTGTCTATGTTTCGATTCGTAACCGCGGGTGAATCCCATGGCAAGTGTCTCACTGGCGTCATCGAAGGATTGCCTTCAGGATTAGTTGTCGATACGGATTTCATCAATCAGCAACTCCACCGACGGCAGCTTGGCCACGGCAGGGGACGTCGCATGCAGATCGAAAAGGATCGCATTGATATCACCGCCGGCGTGCGCCACGGGAGGACTCTGGGTGGGCCTGTGGCATTTCTCATTGAAAACAAAGACTGGAACAACTGGCGCATCCCGATGTCGCCCGAACCCGTCGCGGAGGAAGCCAACCTTCGTTCCTTGACGAGGCCGAGGCCGGGTCATGTGGACCTCGCCGGCGTTCTCAAACACCAGACGCATGACGCACGGGATGTGCTTGAGCGCGCCAGTGCCCGCGAAACCGCGGCGCGCGTGGCCGTCGGTGCTTTCTGCAGACTCCTCCTGCGCCGTTTTGGCACTCACATTGCGAGCCATGTGCTCGCTATCGGTGGAGTCCGAGTGCCGCAGGCAGCGGAGAACGTGAATAGCCAGGAGATCCTGGCGCTTGATGCCGAGTCGCCGATTCGCTGCGCGGACGCCGACATTGAAAAGGAAATGATGTCAAGGATCGATCAGGCCGCCAAAGATGGAGACACCCTTGGCGGTGTCGCGGAAGTCATCGCAGCCTGCGTTCCCGCCGGATTGGGGTCTCACACGCAGTGGGACCGCAAAATCGATGGCCGGCTCGCGCAGGCCCTGATGAGCATCCCTGCGGTCAAGGCAGTGGAAATCGGGGATGGAATCGTGGCCGCGAATCGCCTGGGCTCACAGGTTCATGACGAGATTTTTTATGACTTGGAGCAGCATCGCTTTTTCCGCAAGAGTAACAATGCCGGCGGCGTGGAAGGCGGCATCACCAATGGCGCAGATCTGAGGGCGCGCATTTTTGTCAAACCGATTCCGACGCTGCGCAAGGCTCTCATGTCGGTCGACCTCATCACCAAGGAGCCTTCATTCGCCGGGTTCGAACGCAGCGATACATGTGTGGTGCCCGCAGCCGGCGTCGTTGCCGAAGCCGTGATGGGCATCGTTCTTGCAGCTGCTTTCCTGGAAAAGTTTGGCGGCGATTCCATGGCGGAACTCGAAGCCGCGTTTGCAAATTATCAGAAGCAGCTTTCCCAGTTCTGATTTCAGACTGCCGCGTGAGTACAGACAGTATCAGACGTCTGAGCTTTATAGTCGGAAATATGGACAACAGTGCCTATCTTGCGTAAAATGCAATGGTTATGGTACTGCCTATTCTGAAATATGGCGCACAGGAGCTGAAGGCCGTCAGCAAGCCGGTGGAGGTGTTTGACGGCGCGCTCGCTGAGATCGCCAAGAATATGATCGAGACCATGTACAGCGCGCCGGGTATCGGGTTGGCGGCTTCACAGATAGGAATCAACATTCGTTTAGCCACGATAGACTTATCCGTTGGAGAAGACCCTTCACGACTGATTGTGATCTGCAATCCGGAGATCGTTTTGAGCAATGGAGAGCAGCGAAGTGAGGAAGGGTGTCTCAGCATTCCGGAGTTCACGGACACAGTGGTCCGCCCGCGAATGATGGTCGTGCGCGGCCAGGATTTGCAGGGCAAAGAAATCAGATTCGAGGCGCAGGACCTTTTGGCCCGATGTTTCAGCCACGAGATCGACCACTTGAACGGCGTTTTGTTCATTGACCGCCTCAGCTCACTGAAAAAAACCCTGATCCGCAACAAAATCAAGAAGCTGGCCAAAGCTGGCGATTGGTGATCGATGCGCGTCGTTTTCCTGGGCACGCCTGAATTCGCCGTCCCCTCGCTGGAGGCTTTGTTGCGCGGAGCGTACGAAGTTTGTGCGGTCTTTACCCAGCCTGACCGGCCGGCCGGGAGAGGGCAGAAGCCTCATGCGCCGGCCGTCAAACACAGGGCGCTTGGCGCCCGGATTCAGGTGTTTCAGCCCGAAAAGATCCGTAACCCGGAGAATCGGCCTGTGATCGAGTCCCTTCGCCCTGATTTCATCGTGGTCGTCGCCTATGGGCAGATTCTTCCGGCTTGGCTGCTGCAGCTTCCACGATTTGGCTGCATCAACGTTCATGGTTCGTTGTTGCCTCGATATCGTGGTGCTGCTCCGGTGGCCTGGGCGGTTCTGAACGGAGACGCGACGACAGGCATCACGACCATGTTGATGGACGAGCATCTCGACACAGGACCGATGCTGCTGAAGAGAGAAGTCGAGATCACGGCCACGATGACGTCAGGCGAACTGGCGTCAAAACTGGCCATCGTCGGCGCGGAACTTCTGATACGCTCACTCGAGGGGTTGCAGACTGGTGCTTTGAAGCCAACACCTCAGGATGATGCCTGCGCCAGCCTGGCGCCGCGCATTACGAAGGAAATGGCGCCAATCCTGTGGAGCCGCGACGCATGGAGCATCCACAACCAGATTCGAGGATTGAACCCCTGGCCGCTCGCGCACGTGGAGTGCAGGGGCCAGCGCCTGCAGATTCTGATGAGCCGGCCGCCCGATGGTTCCAAGATGCCCGAAAAGGAAGCAGGCACATTCTTGGGAACCTCAGAACGAGGGATGAAGGTCGCTTGTGCGGAAGGAAGTGTCCTCGAGATTCTCGAGGTGCACCCGGCCGGGAAAAAAAGAATGTGCGCCCGAGATTATGCCAACGGCGCCAGGCTGAAGCCGGGCGAGCCGATGATTTGACAACTGATCCCAGCGCCGCCTCAGAAATAGTAACAGAATCGGCCAAGTCGACGCCAAATTCGAGATTCGAGATTCGAGATTCGAAATTCTCAATCTCGAATTTCGAATGAGACTCTGTGGCTGCTTTTGAATGCGCATAAATCGAGGGCCGGATCGTGACCGCTTGCGCCCGAGAGATAGGTTATCAAACCCTGTGCCGGATCGAATTGAGGTCGACGCACAGCGATGATGCGGTCAGCTCGCATGCCGTGTCATCTCTGGAGGCGCGTGACCGCAATCTGGTGACTGAGATTGTGTACGGCACGCTCCGATGGCGTGGCTGGCTCGATCATATTCTCCAAAGTTCTGTTTCTCGGCCGTGGGAAAGTCTCGATCCAAGGCTGGCAATCGTTCTGCGCATGAGCCTCTATCAGATATCGCGCATGGACCGTGTTCCCGCACACGCTGCGGTGAACGATGCGGTTGAGATCGCGAAAAAGAGGTTGAACAGAGGGCCGGCGGGTTTTGTAAACGGAGTATTGCGGTCTCTGTTGCGCAAACAACCTTGGTCTGAACCTGCATTTCAAAGAGATTGCCCCATGTGGGCGCGCGCTTCTTTGCCGCGCTGGCTGTGGGAACGATGGGAGGGCAGATTCGGCACGGATCGCGCGCTCGAGTATTCGATTTCGCTCAATAGACCTCCGCACACTGCCGTCCGCGGCGCCAATCGGGGACTATCCCGAAAGGATCTACCTTTTGATCAAAGTACTCTGATACCGTCGGAACTTGTGCCGGGAGCCTACCTGGTGCAGGCGGGAAAACACTTGACTGAGGAAGCAAAGTGGCATGCGATGGATGAGGCTTCCCAGCTTATACCGCATCTATTGGGAACAATCGACGGCGCTCGGATCTGGGATGCGTGCGCCGCGCCCGGAGGAAAATCCGCTATTCTGCACGATAATTGCGGCCCGTCCGGTTTGGTCGTCTCTTCCGATGTGGATCCGGCGCGGGTGAGCCTCCTCAGAGAGAGGCTCGACAGCTTCTGTCTCCGGAGAGCCGATGTTCTGGTTGCCGATGCCAGGCGACCCTTCCCATTCAGAATGGGTTTTGACGCCGTTCTGGCGGACGTTCCGTGCTCAGGGCTCGGAACGATCAGGCGCAATCCTGAGATAAAGTGGCGCGTGCAACCTGAACATCTGCGAGAACAAAGTCTCAGACAAAGGCAGATCCTTGATTGCGTTGCCGGCGCCGTTCGAATTGGTGGAATGCTGCTCTATTCGACCTGCTCCACGGAGCCGGAGGAAAATGAGCTGGTTGTAGCCGGCTTTCTTGATTCGCATCCTGAATTTCGGCTTCAAAGACCGGCATATCCTAAGGGAATCGAGCCGTGGCTCGACCCTATCGGGGCGTTTCGCAGCTTTCCGGATGCGCGCCTGTGGGACGGGTTTTTTGCCGCCTTAATGCTTCGGACCGCATAGAGTTAGCAGGAATCAGCTGCTTGCAATAGGATGAACCCTGTGTTAGTCTCTTGTGAAAATATTCATGAGGTGAAGACGCGAATTGGCGAGTAGACCGATTATTGCACCTTCGATTCTCTCCGCTGACTTTGCGCATCTGGCCCGAGAGATTGAGATGGTTGAAAATGGAGGCGCGGATCTGCTTCACCTGGACATCATGGATGGGCATTTTGTGCCTAACATAACGATCGGACCGCCGGTCGTTGCGTCGATTCGCCGGATCACAAAACTCCCTTTGGACGCGCACCTCATGATCGAGGATCCTGCGCGCTATGTGGATGCGCTGATTCAGGCCGGTGTCAACTGGCTCTCAGTGCACGCGGAAGCCGACGTGCATCTGAGCCGCACGATTCAGCACATCCAGGGTCAGGGTGTGCGCGCTGGAGTCGCTATCAATCCGGCCACTCCGATAGGCAGATTAGAGGAAGTGCTTCACGATGTGGATTTTGTGCTCGTGATGAGTGTGAATCCGGGATTTGGAGGTCAGCGGTTCATTCCCTCCGCGCTCCACAAAATTAGGAAACTTAAAGCAGAGATTACGTCTAATAAGTGTCGGGCCCGGATTGAAGTGGATGGAGGCATCGATATTCGCAATCTCAACGATGTTCTCGCCGCCGGAGCAGACGTCATTGTTGCGGGCTCAGCCATATTCAATGACCATGTAACTGCGTTCGACGCTCTGCGGGAAATGAAGACGATTGCTGACCGTCGTTCGGATCGGCTGGAATTGGTATAACCCGTTGTAATTAAGTGGTTTCCCGGTTATGGAGGGAAGCAATGCGATTCTATTCTGGATTGGCGGTATTGCTGTTAGCCTTGGGCGGCCTTGTAGGCTGCCACGGCCAAAAAGGTGCCAAATTACAGACGAGCGTGATCCCTCCGGATAAGACGCTGTTTCAAAACGGCTCAGATCTGCTCGAGAAGAGCCGGTTTACGGAAGCGCGCTTGCTGTTCCAAACGCTCGTGCGTACCTATCCGGGAAGCGATCTTGAAGCAGAAGCCTATCTTAAATGGGGGGATTCCTACTATAACGAAGGCGGCACTGAGAACATGCTGATGGCAGAAGACCAGTACAAGAACTTCATCATTTTCTTTCCAACGAATCCGAAAGCCGCGGATGCCCAGATGAAGATCATCGCAATTCGTATGCGTGAGATGAATGCGCCGGATCGCGATCAACACAACGCACAGGCCGCGCAGGTAGAAATCAACCGCTTCCTCCAGATGTTCCCTCAGAGCGACTATGTCCCGGTCGCAAAGAAATATCTTGATCTGGTTAATGAATCCCTGGCGATCCATTCTATGGATATAGGTGATTTCTACGCCGGGCGCGGCTCGTTTGGCGGCGCGATCACTCGTTACCGTGAGGTCACGGAACAGTTTCCACATTTCTCAAGGTTGGACGAAGCCAACTTCAAGCTCGCCCAGTTGCTGGAGAGGGTCGGGAATAAGGAAGATGCAGCCAAATACCTGGACGCCGTCGCGGTAGGATATCCGTTCAGCAAGTATTACGCCGATGCCAAGTCCGAACTGGAAAAGCTGGGGAAGACGGTTCCCGCGGTGGACGATCAACTGTCTGCGCAGCATCAGGCGTTGGTCAAGGCGCCCGAGGGGTTCTCTCCGCTGCGACCCTTCATCGATTTCGCGGAAGCGATCGGATTCAAGGGAGCTCCAGATCGTTATGACCAGGCCCAGAAAATCGTGGCGGCAAACAAGGCCCAGGCGGCCGCGGCGGCCGCCAGCGCAGCCGGAAACAAGCCCGGAGATGTGCTGATCAACGCCACCATCGAAAAGGGACCCGACGGCAAAGCTGTTGTGAAACCTAACGCGGCCGATAAGAAGGACGATAAGAAACAGGATGTTATAAAGAAGGACGACCAGAAGCAGGACGACAAGCCTATCAAGAAATGATAGCCAGGTCGGCCATCCGAGACTCCCTGATATGAGCACGAAACTCCTTCTGGCTGATGACAGTGTCACGATTCAGAAGGTCGTCGCCCTGACCTTTGCCGAGGAAGATGTCACAATCGAATCGGTGACCGACGGGAATCTGGCGATCGATCGCGTGCGAGAGACCAAGCCGGACATCGTGCTGGCGGATATTTTCATGCCCGGTCGGAACGGGTACGAGGTCTGCGCCGCGATCAAAGCCGATTCGCGGCTTGCAGACATTCCGGTTGTGCTGTTGGTAGGAACCTTCGAACCGTTCGATGAAGAAGAGGCGGCACGCGTGAAGTGCGATGCCTACCTCACCAAACCCTTCGATACCTCCGAACTGATCCTGCTGGTTCACGATTTGGTGGAAAAGCGAAGCACGCTCACCGCGGCCGTTACGTTTCCCCCAATAGAGGCAAAGGCTTCCGCCGTCGAGGTGGGCAACCGGGCGCGGGCGGCGGCGACGGTGCTCGTGAGCGAACGTGCGCGCGCCTCATTCCTCGGAGAAAATCGCATACTCGACCTCTTCGAATTTGCTCCGCCTGAACCGGATGCTGCGGCGCTGGCTGAAACGGAGCCCGCCGCTTCCTTGGGCCTGAATGAAGCCGCTGCTGGTGAGAGTGCGGAAGAACCACAGGAGGCAGTTCCGTCGCAAGTTATTCCTTTCCCCGGAATGCACGGCCCCGGCTCTGACCGGTTGCCGATTACGCTTAGCGAAGAAATGATGGACTCCATCGTCGAGAAGGTAATCAAGCGGATGTCTCAGGAAGTCGTCCGCGAAATTGCCTGGGAAGTGGTGCCGGAACTTTCGGAGAATATGATCCGTCAGTATCTTGATGAACTGCGGGCGACGGGCAAGAAATAGCCCGGCCTCTTAGTCCGTTCTGCAGGTCGAGTCCAAATGCGTGGCTACATCACTCACAATGCCTTCCGAATCTGTCGTATCTGAATCGCCCTGCCGTGCTCGACGCCGCTAGACTCGACTGAAGAATTCGACTAAAATCCCACTTTTGCATTAATTCGCAATGCGTATTCCTGGCCTTCTATGTTTGTGCAGCCGAGGTGGTGATGACGCGTCAAATGCTTGACAAATCCTATGATCCCGCCCTTTTTGAGCAACGCTGGTATGCCTTTTGGGAGGAAAAGGGCTGCTTCAAAGCCGACAATCCTTCGCCGAAACCGCGCTTCTCCATCGTGATTCCTCCGCCCAACGTCACGGGTTCGCTGCATATGGGCCATGCCCTGCAACACACCCTCCACGATGTCCTGGTGCGTTGGAAGCGAATGTCTGGCTTCAATACTCTCTGGCTTCCGGGAACGGACCACGCCAGCATTGCGGTGCATTACGTTCTCGACAAGCAATTGGAGTCGGAAGGAAAAAGCCGGTTTGATCTCGGGCGCGAGCGTTTTCTCGAAGTGGCCTGGAAATGGAAGCAGGCCAGCGGGGGGACGATTCTCAACCAGATGCGCCGCATGGGAGTTTCCTGCGACTGGAGCCGGGAGCGGTTTACTATGGATCCGGGGCTGTCGCGCGCCGTTCAGGAGGTTTTCGTCCGGCTTTATGAGGAAGGTCTGATCTATCGCGGCGAGTACATGGTGAACTGGTGCCCGCGTTGCAAGACCGCCATTTCCGACCTTGAGGTCGCCTTTCAAGCCCGGCACGGAAAGCTCTGGTACATCCGATATCCGTTGGTAGGCCGTGAAGGCCACGTCATTGTCGCCACCACCCGTCCGGAAACCATGCTTGGGGACACGGCGATTGCAGTTCATCCGGAGGATGAACGATATCGTTCCCAGATTGGCGCGAAGGTGATGCTGCCTATTTTGAATCGTGAGATTCCAGTGATCGCCGACGAAGTCGTGGATAGGGAGTTCGGGACCGGGGCGGTGAAGGTGACGCCCGCGCACGATGCCAACGACTACGAGATCGCCAGGAGACACAACCTGCCGCGTGTGACCGTGATTGACTCGGACGGCAGAATGACCGAGCAGGCCGGGCCGTATGGCGGTTTGGATCGCTTCGACTGCCGTGAAAAACTGCTCCAGCGTTTGAGTGCCGAGGGCTACCTTCTCAAGGCGGACGATTACGATCACAATGTTGGGCACTGCGATCGGTGTGCCACGGTGGTGGAGCCGAAAATCTCAATGCAGTGGTTTTTGAAGGTGGACACACTTGCCCGGCCGGCCATTGATGTTGTTGAGAAAGCCGAGGTCCAGTTCATTCCCGACGTCTTCAAAAAGCGATACTTCGAGTGGATGTACAACATCCACGACTGGTGTGTTTCGCGCCAACTCTGGTGGGGACATCGCATTCCCGCCTGGTATTGCGATGCTTGTGGCGAGATCATCGTTTCCAGGACGGTTCCCGCTGTCTGCACGAAATGCGGCGGCGCGCTTCGCGAGGAGACCGACGTCCTCGACACCTGGTTCAGCTCGGCGCTATGGCCATTCTCCACGCTTGGATGGCCGGAAGATACTCCCGATCTGCGCCTTTTCTACCCAACCGATGTGCTGATTACGGGGCCGGACATCATCTTCTTCTGGGTCGCGCGCATGATCATGATGGGCCTCAAGTTTATGGGGCAAATCCCTTTCAGACAGGTGCATATCCACGGAATCGTGCGCGATGCCGGCCACAAGAAGATGAGCAAGACGCGCGGGAACGTGATTGAACCGCTCGCCTTGGTGGAAGAGTACGGTGCGGATGCAGTCCGCTTCACCCTGGCGGCGATGGCCGTACCTGGGACGGATATACCGTTCTCGACGGATAGAATGAAGGGCTACAGCGCATTTGCCAACAAGGTCTGGAATGCGGCGCGTTTCGTGCTGATGAATCTGACCGCGAATGACGCGCCAGTCGCCGCGGAAACCGTGGATAAGATCCTCGCACGAGGCAAAGAACAAATTGCCTTGGAGGATCGGTGGATATTGCACAGACTCAACAATGTATCCCGGAATCTTTCAGACGCCCTTGATAAGTTCAGGTTCCATGAGGCTTCGAGTGAAATCTATCAGTTCATTTGGCACGAGCTGTGCGACTGGTACATCGAACTGATCAAGCCGGTCCTCACCGATACGGGTCCACGCGCGGCGGAACGGACGCAGCGGGTCGCAATCCTGGTTCATGTGCTTGATTACAGTTTGCGCCTGCTGCATCCTTTCATGCCCTTCATCACAGAGGAGATCTGGCAGCGGATTCCTCACACCGGCGACACCATCATGACTCAGGAGTTTCCGCGCCCGCGCGCGATTCGGGAGAGCGAAGAAGCCGCCGCGGGCATGCAGGTCATCATGGACCTGACTGTGGGCCTGCGTTCAGCACGCGCCGAAATGAATGTCGAACCGAAAAAGACTCTCGATGCCACGCTGGTGGTTCCGAGTGCAGCGATACGGAAGCTGATACGGGAAAATCGCGACAAGATTGCCCTGCTTGCGCGCTTGGGCGCATTGGAGTTCGCGGGAGATCTTCCAACTCAGCGTGGCCACCTCAAAGGCGTCTGGAAGTACGGTCAGTTCAGCCTCGATCTTGAAGGAGCGATAGACTTCCGGGCTGAGTGCGACCGCCTCCAAAAAGAACTTGTGCGGATCAAGGCCGACATTCAGAAAATTCTCAAAAAGCTGAACAGTCACGAGTTTATGGATCGCGCACCCGAGGATGTGGTTATCGAGAACCGTAACCGGCATGCCGAGCTGTTGGAAAGATTTGCAAGGGTGGAGGCGAACCTCAAGCAGCTTCTGGCAGAGTGATGATGTCTTCTATTGCTATTCCCGCCATTCTGGACCGTCTCGCGCACGTTGGCGTGGATGGTCTTCCGTATCCGAATAGCTGTCAGGATCATGACGAACTGGAATTGTGCAGGTCATGGCATTATCGAATCGAATGCCGGGAAGGCCGGGCGCGCCTTGAGTTCGACCATGATCAGTTGGTCCCTTCGTGGATCGTTGCTGAGACTCCGGCTGTGGCATGGGAGGCTTTGCGTACCGAGGGGTACCTGGAAATCGGGTCTACCAATGAATGTGCCCTGCGGCGGGCGCGCCAGGGGGCGTCCGCCGGAACGCTGGTTTTTGCCGAAGCGCAGACTGCCGGCAGAGGTCGGTTAGGACGACAGTGGTTCGCGCCGCCACGCGGGGGTCTGTGCTTCTCGCTTATCGTTTGTCCTCTGACTTCATCAAGCAGGTGGCCCCTGCTGACTCATGTTGCTTCCGCCGCTCTTGCATTCGCGATTCGAGAGCTGGAGAGCGAAGACATGATTCCGGTGCCACTGGATCTGGAATTGAGATGGCCGAATGACGTGTTGATCAGCGGCAAAAAGGCCGCGGGGATTCTTCTCGAGACCGTCGGCACAGGGAGCTCGCTTTCCGCGGCTGTCGTCGGCGTGGGCGTCAATGTAGCGCCGGGATCGCTTCCTCCCGAGCTCCAGGGCAGCGCAATCTCTCTGAGCGAGGCGGCAGGTGTCCGGGTGCCGCGGCGAAGGCTGCTGGTGAGGTTTTTGTATCATTTCCAATTGGGATACGAACTCTTCGCGCGAGGGGAGCACCAGGCAATTCTCGAGCGGTGGAAGAGATTTTCGCGCATGTGGTCTGATACCCCCGTCTGGATTATGGAAGGCGAAAGAACAAGACCAGGGGTAACCGCAGGGCTTACGGACGAAGGCGCATTGCGCGTGCGCGGAGCCGACGGGGTCGAGGAGGTTATTCTGGCAGGCGACGTGAGTATTCGGCGATCGCAGTCCGGGGAAAGGTAACGTGATGCTCTTTTCGAGAACCGGCAAAGAGAAGGAAGAAAAGAAACCGGGGCTGTTCGAGCGCATGAGGAAGGCGCTCAGCGCCACCAAGGAGAACCTCGTCAACCGCATCGAGAGCGTGCTCACGGGAAGGGCCGAAATTGACGACGCTCTGCTGGAGGAGCTGGAAGGAGTCTTGCTGGGCGCTGATCTGGGCGTGAAGGCTACTTCACAGATCATGGCCTTCATCAAGGATCAGCGGAAGAAGCAGTTGATCAGAACCGCGGAAGAAGTGCGCGCTGCTATCCGCACCCAGCTGACTGCAATTCTGCAACCTACCGCGGCAGCCGCGCCGCAGGCTGTGCCGCCTCGGCAGGCGGTATGGATGGTTGTAGGTGTTAACGGGACGGGAAAGACCACGACGGTCGGGAAACTCGCGGCGCGGTTCGCCCAGGAAGGCAAGCGTGTGCTGATCTGCGCGGCAGACACCTTCCGGCCTGCCGCGATTGAGCAGTTGGCAATATGGGCGGAACGATCCGGATCGGAGCTTGTCAAGACCAGGATTGGAGCGGATCCGTCCGCGGTGCTTCATGATGCGATTGCCGCCGCGGAAGCGCGCAAGTGTGACATCGTGATCGTGGATACAGCCGGCCGGCTGCACACGCGTGGGAACCTGATGGCCGAGCTCGAAAAAATGCGCCGCGTGGCAGGGAGAAAAATCCCGGGAGCTCCTCATGAAGTGCTCCTGATCCTGGATGCGACAACGGGACAAAACGGTCTTGCGCAGGCAAGGGAATTCCTGAAAGCCGCCGGTGTGACGGGGTTGATCGTGACCAAACTCGATGGGACCGCGAAAGGTGGAGTGTTGTTTGGGATCACTCAGGAACTCAAGATCCCGGTGCGATACATCGGTGTTGGGGAATCGCTCGAGGATCTTCTTGAGTTTAATCCCGAAAACTTCGTAGCGTCCTTGTTTGGGGACCAGCCCTGAAGCCCTCTCGCGCATTCGCCGGCATCTCGTCGGGAGCACTCCGCGTCCATCGACAGGAATTTCAATCCTCTGGTTGCAGTTCCTTGGGTTTGAGAAGGATGATGCGGCGATGATCGAGCTGAACAATGCCCTTCTTCTGAAGTCGTGCAAGGGCACGCGTCACGGTTTCGCGCGACGTGCCGACTAACTCAGCTAATTCCTGATGCGTGATTTTCAGGTTGATGATGATTCCCCGGGCATCCTGTACGCCATGCTTTCGCGACAGCTGAAGGATTCCGGCGCGAATCCGATCATACGCACTGCTGTGGCTCAATTCCTGAACTTGCGACCAGACCTGGCGGAGGCGTCCGCACAAAACTTGGATGATCTGCCGCACCACCTTTTCATTGGCCATCAGCAGGTGCTGAAAGTCGGCATGGAAGATCGTCGCGATCCTGCTGTCCTCCATTGCCGAAACGGTGGCTGGCGAGGTCTTGCCATCGAGGAGAGCCATCTCGCCGAAAAAGTCGCCCGCCTGATGGATGGCTAGAATGGTTTCCTTGCCGCTGGCGGTGGCTTTGGTGACCTTTACCTTTCCCGCCAACACGATGTACATGTAATTGCCAGTCTCCTCCTCGAGGAAGATGATCTGGTTTTTCGGGTAGTTTTTGACCTGAAAAATGTGCTCGATGCTTTTGAATTCCTCTTCGGACAAAGTGGCGAAGAGAGGGATTCGGCGAATCAAGTCAGTTTTCATCGAGCTTAAGTCGAATAAGGGTGTCGGCCGCGCGGAAACCGTGCTTGCGTGCGATCAGGCGTCCAGCCGCGATCAAAGCCCCTGTGAGCATCGATATCAGGCACAGCAACCCGGTGAACAAAATCGAACGTACGACTGTTCCCAAGATCTTGACGGGAACGCCCCAAATCGTGCCAGTTTGCCGGTTGCTCTTGTCATAGATCCACTTGATCGAATAAGAAAACTGGATCGAACCAAGAGTCTTATCGGCAGTTTCGGGGCTGATGTTTCCTTCCAATATTGCCACAAGCGGACCTGTCTGCTTCATGTATAGATTTGCCGCTCCGGACGATTTGTTCTTCGAAAGCGATCCCGATTCAAAGTACTCCTCGGCTAGTTGGATGGTGGGGAAACTGAACAACGTGAGGATGCCCGATTGTTCTTGTGACGTGCAATTTACCTGGGCGACTTCCACATCTCCGGGAACCTTCAGCGAGTTGCCGCCCACGGGGCTGCCAAAGGACGCGATCGCCAGCGGACCCAGAAGATATCGAACGGAGCCGGAATCGCAGCCGTCGGCAGGAATATGCCGTACCAGGCCGGGCGGATTCGCCTCACGATTTCCGATCCGGTTTGCCACCGACATCGCCACGCGGCGCACAAGGTCCCCGGCGGCTGTTGAATGAACCCGGACACAGTAATTGCCTGCTGCAAACGCCAGGGTATCCTTGTCATCGGCGCAAAAACTGCCGGGCGGTCCGGCGTGCACTCCTGATGGACCGAGGAACGTAAACGCCGAGTAGGCTCCCCGGGAATCTCCCAAAGTCATAATCGAAATGTCGATCTGGCCACCGGCGTCCACCGTGTAAGTGCGTTCGACGAACCGCCTGAAGCCGGCCTCCTGCAACGCTGGTCCGTGCGGAAGCTTTCCCAGATCCGCGGGGTCCTTTAGATCTCTCTCGGTCAGGACTCCCTTGAGTTCCTTGAACTCCAGTGCGGCCGGAAAAAAATCATCGCTCACCAACTGCGTCTGAGCCGATAGCGAGACGGCGGCAGAAAAGCAGATCAAAAATACATATGGCAATAAGCGAATTGACGATTTCATTTAGTTGGCGTTGGCGTGATTTGGGAAAACGCCGCTTCCAAGCGTCTTCATGTAGCTCTCGATGCCCCGGAATAGAGCGGTAGCCAGAGATTGTTGATTAGCTTCCTTTTTGAGCAGCTTCTCGTCGCGAGGATTGCTTATGAAAGCAAGCTCTGCCAGGACTGAAGGCATATGCGCGCCAATCAGCACCACAAAAGGAGCGCTGCGCACCCCGCGATCCTGCGGAGCGGGCAGCATCTTCCTCACCGCCGCATACAGATTCTTCTGAACAATGGCGGCCAGCTCCCGGGACTCCTCGATCTTGTCGGCTTGGGCGATCTTTTGAATCAGGTCCTGAAGATCTCGTACGTTGCGCTCGCTCGTGGCATTCTCTCTCGCGGCTATTTCGCGAGCCGAGTCCGTGCGCGCAAAATCAAGGAAGTAAGTCTCGACGCCGCTGGTGTTGTGGCTTGGGCTCGAATTCGCATGAATGGACACAAACAGGTCTGCCTGCTGCTGATTCGCGATTGCAGTGCGCTCTTCCAAAGAAACAAATGTGTCATCCGTCCGCGTCAGGATTACCTCTGCACCCAGCTTCTCCTCGATCATTTGCTGGAGGTTCTTCGCTACCTGAAGCACCAGATCTTTCTCCAACAGCCCTCCCGGGCCGATCGTTCCCAGGTCATGACCACCATGTCCAGGATCCAGAACGATCCGTCCGATCTTCAGCCCCAGCGTTCGTGTCAGTGTGCGATCCCCTTTACGGGTAGGGATGGCGGGCTTTGAAGAGGACAGCGTGCCAGGGAAGACAGGTGCGGGAGGTATGTTCGCTTTGGCGGCCTCCTTAGGAGCCGGGGCCGTTGGCGCAGTGCCTCCGGAAGCATGAATGGATACCGGCTGTACCTCCTTTTCCTGCTTGTCAGGAGCAACTGGCTTCTCTCCAGGCGGTTGCGAATCCGGTTTGTCGGTTTGAAGCGGAGATGCGCCTGCCTTCGCAACGGGAGCAGCGACCGTGCCTTTGCCAAGGTCAGGGCGTGCGGAGGACCTCGGCGGATTCACGGCCGGTGTCGCCTTTTGGCTAATATCGACGACGATTGCAGGGGGTAATTGGAGCTGGGAGGCAGAACATTCGCTTAAGTCGTTTAAATCGAAAACCACACGGACAGTATCATGCTGATTTTGCGCAATCCTCACTTGCTTTAGGAATCTATCTCCGACAACAATAGTGTTACTTGCCAGACTACGGTCCAGCGTCGCATTCTCGATATCGAAATAGATACGCTCCGGATTCGCCAGGTGGCTTTCACTGAACCGGGCGGGTGCTGCCAGATCGATCGTTACGCGGGTGGAGTCCTTCTCCGAGTTAAATCGAATCGAGGTGACCGCAGAATGACCAGTACCGCCGGCAGCAGCCGCGATGGCAACGGGCGGCTTGGGAGCAGTCTTCTCTGCTAAAACGACGGCGGGTGCCGGTTTCACGGGCGTGCCTGAAGTATTACCAGCGAGGGAGGCAGCGGCGGGGGTTAACTTATAACGCGTCTTGAGCTTTTGGTAGGCACTGGCAGCCGCAGGAGCGTCGGCTAGGGGGCCTTCGCAGATCTTTCCGAGGCGCAGGAGCGCATCCGGGCAGAGCTTATGTCCGTCATAGTCCGTGGTGAAGAACCGATAGAGCTTGACCGCATTCCGGTAATCATTGACGTCGCCAAACTTGTCGCCCAGCTCCTGAAAGAGTTTGCCGGCCTGAAAAATTGCGTCGCCACTGGAAATGAAGTGCGGGTCCTTCATATAGACCAGCTGGTAGGTCCGTATGCATTTGAGGTAGGACTCGCGCGAAGGTTCGGCCGATTGTGATAGAGCATCTCGAAGGCGGGTGGCGTCGTCCCAGGCACGCTTTGCGCCCTCGCGATCCCAATTGGAACCGAGTACCACTCCGGCTGAACCAAGGGCGAGCAAGATCCCAATCACCAGCCGGCGATGGAAAATGCTATACCGCCGCAACCCAAACTGGGTGAGGATCATAGGGCGTATTCTAGGCCCCACTACGGGCACTGTCAAGAGAAAACTGAGCGAACCTATTGATTATTAAGGCGTTTGCAGATGATGCCCCAATGCCTTATTCGAGATTCGAGATTCGAAATTCGAGATTGATCAATTTCGAATTTCGAATCTCGAATTTCGAATTGTGCAGCGTTGAATTGCCCCAGACTCTTAGCGAATGGGAGAGTTTGTGCCTCCATCCGGATTATAACCTCCGGATCTTGGAATTGGCGGGATGTTGGTGACGTTTCGCACGCCGCTTTCATCGATAAAGTCAAAGAGTGCCGGAATCACAGGTGCAGGAGAGGAAGGAGCTGCCATCTGACTCTTGCCGTACTGTTGGATTATGTTGCGCACGTAGTCATGCGTTTCCCTGATTTCTGGAATCCGTCCAAGACGCTGAACCAAATTCTCGCCTGCATTATAAGCAGCCAAGCTAAGCTTAAGACTATCCGGGCTCTCCGCAAACGTATCGAGCAAGTAGCGCATATACTTGATACCGCCCAGGATATTCTCTTCGGGATCGAACGGATCGCTCACGCCGAGGCGGTATGCAGTATAAGGCATTAACTGCATCAGTCCTTGCGCACCCTTGGGTGACACAGCGTTCTGATTGAATCCAGACTCGGTGGCGATCATGGATCGGATCAGCGCCGGATCCATCCGATACTCGCTCGCATGTTTCTCGATGATCGCATCATAGTCCGCGCGTGCCGGCGAAGTGCCGGCAGGAAGCGCACCGCTGGTCTTCGAAGCGCCAGTTTTGGCTTTTTGCGTTGCGGTTGCCCCCCCGGAGGCGGCCTTCGGTCTCACTGGCTGGCCCGAACTCGGCCTCGAATCCACTGCGGAAACTGCCGGTGCAGAACCGCTCGTGTGCAAGTCGCGCACCGGACTCGAAGGCGGAATGTTCGTGAATACGCGCACGCCGTTCTCGTCAATATAGGAATAGACCTGTCCGTTTGCCGAAAAGCTGCACAAAACGAAGAAGGCCACTGCCCAAAGGAACGGAAAGAGTCGCATAGTCTCTGACATTAACCTCGACAGAAGTTTATCAGCCGGGACATACCTTAAGATGTCGCCCGGACATAAAAAGTCTAAAAGATCTATTCACGGCGTACCAGCATCGCCTCCACGATCGAGTAACTCTTTTCCATTGCATCGGCCAACTTGGAAGAATCTTTACCTCCGGCTTCGGCTAGCTCCGGTTTGCCGCCGCCGGATCCTCCGACCAGCGGCGCAATTTCTTTGATGATTTTACCAGCTGGAAGTGCCTTGGAAAGGTCATTTGTCACCATAACAACCAATGAGACCTTGCCGTCTTGAGCCGTTCCCAGAATGACGACGCCGGCGCCGAGCTTTTGTTTGAGCTCATCAGCAAGGGCGCGCATTCCGCCGCGATCGATCGCGGGGATGGCATGTGCGATGATTTTTACACCCATACACTCACGCGCTTTGGAGAGCAAGCCAGCAATATTGGAACGCGCTCCAGCCAACTTTAGATCCTCAACTTGTCTCTGCAAATCGCGAATCTCTTTCTGCCATTTATCCAATAACAATGGCAGCTCACGTGATGATACCTTATGTTGTACTTGAATATCTGCAAACACCTGTTCGTCTGCTCGAAACCGATCCAGGGCAGCGTGACCGGTCAGCGCTTCCAGGCGTCGTATGCCGGCGGCGATGCCACCTTCGGCCACAATCTTGAACAAACCGATCATGCCGGTTGCACGGACATGGGTGCCGCCGCACAGCTCCTTGCTGTAGCCCGGAACTTCGACAACTCTGACGTGCTCCTGATACTTCTCTCCGAAGAGAGCAACCGCTCCGGACAGCATTGCATTCTCCCGGTCCATTATCGTGGTTTTGACCGGCGTATCACGCCAAATCTGCTCATTGACGATATCTTCAATTTTTTCAATCTCCGCGGTTGTCAGCGGAGCGAAATGGGTGAAGTCGAAGCGCAGGCGGTCGGGCGCCACCAGGGATCCTGCCTGCTTGATGTGTCCACCGAGGACGGAGCGAAGCGCGGCGTGCAGGAGGTGCGTTGCCGTGTGATTGTTCATAGTTCGTTGACGGCTTTGCAGATCGATCTCAGCAACGACAGCATCGCCCACCTGAAAGCTTCCCGACAGCATATTCACCACATGCGTTATCGTGGTGCCGCGATACAGGGTATCCTTAACCCTTGCTTTGCTGGATTGCAGCGAAAGAACGCCTGTATCTCCCACCTGGCCGCCCGCTTCAGCGTAAAATGGAGTGCGGTCAAGGACGATTTCACCGTCCTGGCCCTGCGCAATAGAGTCCGCGTTTTCGCCGTCGACAAGAATCGCCGAGACCTGCGCGCTCACAGGCGCGGAATAATCGTATCCAACAAACTCAGTTTTTGACTGAAAGAGCGTTCTGGCGACCTGTTCGCGAATCTTGCCTGCCTGATAGTCCTGGCGTGAGCGGTCGCGTTGCTGTTCGAGTTCTTTGGCGAAACCTGCTTCATCGACCGATAGACCTCGCTCCTGGGCGAGATCCTGGATGATCTCGAGCGGGAGACCCCGGGTATCGTACAGGAAGAAAGCTTCGCGTCCCGACAGAACACGGGATCCTGTAGATTCGAGTTTTCGCGCTCTTTCCGCAAAATCCTTGAGGCCCTGTTCCAGGGTATCTGCAAATGATTCCTCTTCCTGTTTGATCACCCTGGCGATAGTATCCCGAGAGGCGATAAGTTCAGGATAAGCGCCTTTCATTATTGCAATTACCGTGCCTGCCACTCGATAGAGGAAGGGGCCTTCGATGTTCAGTTTCTTGCCGTGGACGATGGCGCGCCGCATGATTTTGCGCAATACGTAACCCCTCTTGTCGTTGCCGGGATATTGCCCGTCGCCGATGACAAATGTAGCCGCGCGAGCATGATCGGCAATGATGCGCATCGAGACGTCATCATTGGGATTTGTCCCGTATTCGGTGTTGGCAATTGCGGAGAGCTCGAGCAAAAGCGGCTGGAAAAGATCGGTATCGTAATTGGTGGCCTTGTCCTGCAGGATGGTCGTAATACGCTCCAAACCCATGCCTGTGTCAATCGAGGGTGAGGGAAGCGGCGGTTTTGCTCCGCCGGCATCCCGGTTATACTGCATGAAGACCAGGTTCCAAATCTCTACCCAGCGCCCACAGGAGCAGGTCAGGTCGCACACTTCGTGGTCGGGCCATGGGCTGCTCCCAAAATCGTAGTGGATCTCGGAACAGGGTCCACAGGGCCCCGTGTCACCCATTGCCCAAAAGTTGTCCGCTTCGCCAAGCCTGAAGATCTTTTCGGACGGCATTCCAATGTCGTCGCGCCAGATTTTCAAGGCATCGTCATCCTCCCGGAACACCGTAATCCACAGTCGATCCGGATCCAGGCTGTATACCTTCGTAACCAGGTCCCAGGCCAGGCGAATGGCTTCGGTTTTGAAGTAATCTCCGAAGGAGAAGTTACCGAGCATCTCAAAAAAAGTATGGTGCCGGGTCGAATGTCCCACCTCTTGGAAATCATTGTGCTTGCCGCTGACGCGCATGCATTTTTGACTGCTGGTAGCGCGCGTGTACGGTCTGCGTTCATTGCCGAGAAACACGTCCTTGAACTGGTTCATGCCGGCATTTGTGAACAGAAGCGTTGGGTCCTTGTAGGGAATGAGGGATGCGCTGGGGACGATCCTGTGACCGTTCTGCTCGAAGAATTTGAGGAAAATCTCGCGAATTTGATGGCTGCTGTACAAGTCATTCTCCCGTATCGAACTTCTTCCATGCTACCGTGGGAATCGTGTGGCGCAATACGGCATAGATCGCCTCATCGGGGAAACCGCGCTGCCGCAGGCTGGCGACGAGCTTGCGGATTCCACGCCGGTCACCGGGCAGTGGGTGATTCCGCGCCCGCCGCTCGAGATAAGCAACCAGCAGATCGGCATCACTGATTTCCTGTCCTATCCGTTCCAGGGCGGCGTCAGCGACGGCCTCGGAAAGATGCCTGCGCAGCAGGTGAACCCGGACCTTAATTGGTCCCCAACCTTCATGCTTCATCCAATAGCTCGCAAGATTATAGCCATAATTTGCGTCGTTGAGAAGGTTTAGCTCCTGTAATCGATCGAGGACCGACTCGATTTCCTGATGGTCACCCAGCGCCGAGAGTTTCTCGCGCAACGCACCCCGGCTATAGGGCCGCCGGGAGAGCAGGAAGCCTGCTCTGTGCATGATCTTGCTGCTGGGTTCTTCCTCCATCACGAGTCTTGGCTTGAGAGTTCGCTTTCCATCGCTTCCATGGCAGCATCTTTAGTGGTGTAGATGCCTTGCACGCGGAGCTTGAACTCGTCAGGGTTGGTGGCATATATGAGCGCATCTTCGTAGTTGATTCTACCGGCTTTATAGTGTTCGTAGATCGATTGATCGAACGTCTGCATTCCGTACTGGGAGGTTCCCGCGGCGATCGCCTGACGGATCAAGCGGGTCTTCTCGGGATCCAGGATGCAATTGCGGATGAACTCGGTCACGATCATGATCTCGATTGCGGGTACGCGGCCACGCGTATCCGAGCGCCGGATCAGGCGCATCGAGATTACTGCCCGCAAAACCATCCCGAGTTGCAGGCGAACCTGGCGCTGCTGGTGGGCCGGGAATACGGCGATGATGCGATTGATCGTTTCCAGTGCATCCACCGTGTGCAAAGTGCTGAAGACAAGATGTCCTGTCTCGGCTGCCAGCAAGGCTGTCTCGATTGTCTCCAGGTCTCTCATCTCCCCTACGAGGATGACATCCGGATCCTGCCGCAGAGCGCTGCGCAACGCCGCGCTGAAACTCGGGGCGTCCACGGAGATCTCACGCTGGCTGAACAGGCTCAGGCGATCGTTGTGCAGGAACTCGATCGGGTCCTCGATGGTGATGATGTGGCGCGTGAGGTGCTCGTTGATGAAACTGAGCATAGCTGCGATGCTCGTGGATTTTCCGCTACCGGTCGTGCCTGTTACAAGCACCAGGCCACGAGGCTCCTTGGCGATCTTCTCGAGCACCTTGGGTAAGAACAAGTCTTCGAAATTCAGGATATTTACGGGGACGGCTCGAATTGCGATGGACACCGCGCCGCGCTGCTGAAACACGTTGACGCGAAATCGCCCGAGTCCCTTCAGCCCATACCCGAGGTCGATCTCAGCTTCGTCACGGAAGCGCTGCTTCTGCTTGTTGGTCATGATGGAGAAGGCCATCATGAGGGTGTCTTCCTTGCTGAGCTTCCCGGATTCGCCCAGCGGCACGAGTTCGCCGCTGACGCGGATGTGTGGAAAAGCGCCTGCCTTCAGGTGCAGGTCGGACGCTCCCTTGGCAACCATCGTCCTGAGAAGAGTATCAAGGTTCATGGAGATCCTCGCGTGATGGACTCACGGCGGGCAATGTTATTGGGGACGCTCGGGCGTGTCAAGCCGAATCCCTTGGCCCGCCAAGGCTTTCGCTTGACTGTACCAAACCCTTTCCGTAACATCTGTCCCTTATGGACATGGAATCGTTTCCCGAACAGACAGAACAGACCGCGCCCGCGATTCCCGTACATGCCGGCGTTTTGAAGACATGTGGCGCCTGTTTTTTGGGGATGCTCGTGCCCGGTCTAGGCCATGCGATCCTGCGAAAATGGGACCGGGCTTTGGTTTTTATGGGCAGCATCACAGCCATGTTTATGTTCGGCCTCTGCTTGAATGCGAGGCTGTTCAACCCTGATTTCTCAGACATTTTTGCGATCCTCAAATTCCTGGCTGAAGCTGGCTCCGGGCTGTTATATTGGCTGTGCTGGTTGCGCGGGTTGGGAAGCGGTGCGCCCGCAGTTTACACTTACGATTTTGGCAACGTCTTCATTTATACCGCAGGCCTTTTGAACATGCTTGTCGTTGTAGACGCGTTTGACATCGCTTTGGGAAGAAAGCCATGAATGATCATTTTCTCCTTATGGTCATTTACAGCGCGCTCGTGTCGCTCGTTTTTGCATTCATAGCCAAAAATGACGCCCGGCAGCGTGGCAAATACTTCCTCTACCTTTTTTGCTGTTTTGTCCTCCTGTCTGTTCTTGTCGGATGGATTATGTTTCCGTTTCCTATTTGAGAACTGACGCCATGCCTCCGAATGCACGGTGGACCTGCGGTGAAGCCTGGGAACGTGGGAAGTCGGCGCGGCGGTCTGTCGTCGGCTGGGAACGCTCGCAGGGTAAGGGCCTGTCAATGAATGACGTTTGCACTTTGGCCGGTTGCGATCCGGCGGGCAGGCGAACCTAAGCGCAGGCAGGTATTCTGTTTGAGATTTGGTGAGGATATTTATGGACTTCCTGGGCAAAACAGCTGTTGTCTCCGGTGGCACGAGGGGGATTGGACGCGCCATCTGCCTCGAGTTGGGACGACGGGGATGCGATATTGCGTTCAACTATGCGCGGAGTGGTGCGCAGGCGGAGGAGTTGGTTGCAGAGTTGGAAGCATTGGGACGGAAGGCGCGTGCGTTCCATGTCGATGTCACCGACCATGACGGGGTGGCCGGCATGGTCACGAATGTGAAAAAGGAATTCGGAAGGATCGATTGTCTGGTCAACAACGCCGGCATTATTCGCGACAAACTGCTCCTCGCGATGAGTGAAAAGGATTGGGACGACGTAATCGCCACGAATCTAAAGGGAATCTTCAACTTCTCCAAAAGCGTTGTCGGCGCCATGATTCGAGCGCGCTCCGGAGCCATTCTCAACATCACCTCGATCAGCGGCCTCGTTGGAATGCCGGGGCAGACCAATTATGCCGCCTCCAAGGCCGGCATCATCGGCTTCACGAAAGCCCTGGCCAAGGAAGTGGCCAGCCGCAACATCACTGTAAACGCTCTTGCACTTGGCCTCATTTCCACGAAAATGACGGATTCACTGCCGCAAGAATACAGAACAAAAATGCTCCAGGCCATTCCGGTCGGACGTTTTGGGTCACCGGAGGAGGTCGGCCGAATTGCTGTGTTTCTATTGTCCGACGCCGCGAGATACATCACGGGTCAGGTCATCCAGGTGGACGGCGGCCTCGCCATCTGATGCGTGGCGCGCGAAAGGTCAGTCGTCATCCTTCCCTCGTTATGACGGAATAGCATCGCTTTCAAAGCCGGTTCACATGATCCTACGCCAATGCGAACCTCCAAGACTCAAAGTACTCAAAGAATCTCTAAGAGGCGTCGGCTTCGGATCCGATTGTCTTCTTTGGAGGTTCTTCGAGCTCTTTGAGTCTTTGAGGTTGGTTCTTCTCATCATTCCGATTAGACATGATCCTTGTTGCCGCAGCTCGACAGTTACCGCTTGACATCGAAAAAATGTTGGCACTTCTTCCTCTGGCGCCGTTAGACTGGCAGGAGGAAGCGAGGCTTGGACGAAACATCAGTTTGTTCTGCCGAACCGGTACTGGATCAGCACATTACAAGCGATATCGGCCCCAGCGAGATTCTGGTGCTCCTTTCAACGATCCTGGGGTACGGACGCAACAGCGCGGCGGCAGAAGCCTCCTCGCGCCGGATTCTGCGCCATTTCGGTGCTGCAACCTGTCTGACTGTCGCTTCCGTGGAGGAAATCCGCCTCGGGGGCAGAATCTCTTTAAGGCAGGCCCTGGCGTTGCGGGCAGCTGTCGATTTGGGGCGTCAGTTGTGTTCTGCGCCCTTAAAAGCAGGGCAGCGTTTCGCCAACAGCCGGGATCTGTTTCTGCGATATCGCGCGCAGTTCTTTGCCTCGAGCAAGGAACATTTCGTTTCCTTGCATCTTAACGCCAAGAACCAACTGATTCGTGAAGTATTGGTTTCCATTGGCAGCCTCAGCACGTCTGTTGTGCATCCGCGAGAGGTTTTCTCTCCCGCTGTCAGGGATAGCACTGCGGCGCTGATATTTATGCACAACCACCCGTCAGGAGATCCCGCCCCCAGTCGCGAAGATCGCGAATGCACACAGCGGCTGTGCCGATCCGGCAGGATCCTGGGAATTCGCGTACTGGATCACATAATCCTGGGTCACGATGACTATTTTAGTTTTGCCGACGCCGGCCAATTGCAGGAGGAAGCATTGTGATTCGAAATTCGAGATTCGAAATTCTCAATCTCGAATCTCGAATTTCGAATCTCGAATCAGGAATCAGTCTCGGCCGTCGTGGCATGCATCACGTCTGTGATAACATCCAGTCGAGAACGGCGCACCCATGGCAACTGTATTTGTCAGAAGACGGCAATCCCGGCCTCGCTGCGTATGAGAATCGGCATATATATCCATGTTCCGTTTTGCCGTGCGAAATGCGATTACTGCAGTTTCGTTTCTGTTCCCATTGAAGAGACGTTAGCCGGAAGGTACCTGCGTGCGATCGTTCACGAGCTGGAGTGCTTCCGCGGCGACGAAGAGGCCGGGTACATGGTCGACAGTGTCTATTTCGGGGGAGGCACCCCCAGTCTGCTTCCTGCCGCGGATATCGCGACGATCCTGGAAGCTTGCCGGAGGCGCTTTGCTGTTCTGCCCGAGTGCGAAATATCGCTGGAAGCAAATCCAGGAACTCTGGCTCAGGAAAAACTGGCCCATTATCGTTCGGTCGGAGTAAACAGAGTCTCTCTTGGCGCTCAGAGTTTTTCCGATCGGGAGCTTGCTGAGATCGGCCGCATTCATGCGGCCAAACAGATCGTCGAATCGGCGGACCTTTTGCGCGCCTGCGGATTTCGCGACGTGAGCCTGGATCTAATTCTCGGCTTGCCAGGGCAGACGGAGAGGCAATGGCGTACAAACCTGAACATGGCGGCTGATCTGAAACCCACCCATATCTCGGTATACATGCTCGAGGCAGATCCGAAGACACCACTATATAAGCGGGTCGCGCGCGGGCTTGTCCGGTTGCCTGACGAGGATGCGGTCGCCGATTGGTATCTGCAAACGATCGATTTCCTCGACAGCCATGGATATGCGCAATATGAAATCAGCAATTTTGCCCTTCCAGGTTGCGAATGCCGGCACAATCTGAAATACTGGCGGCGCGAACCGGTCCTGGCTTTCGGCGTGGCAGCCCACTCGTTTGACGGATCGTCACGGTACGCAAATGTATCGAACCTGGGCTCGTATATGCGTTGTGTCGAGGCAGGGCGAACCGCAGTAGAATGGTGCGAGCCGCTGACTTCAGAGCAATGTCTCGCGGAGACGATGTTTTTGGGTTTGCGCCTCAATCAAGGGCTGGATTGGGCTCAGATCCGGCGCGCGCGCGAGACGGGCCGCATCGCAGATTGTGAATCTTCCCTGAGAGATATGTCGGCGCTGGGATTGTTGACCTGGGAAGGTTCTGTGGTCAAGCTGACGCGGCGCGGAATGCTGCTATCGAACGAGGTTTTCCAGAGGTTTGTGCAATAGAAGCCCAATGTGAGGAAACGGATGGCGGAGCCAATGATTGATCTGAGAAGCGACACAGTGACCAAGCCTACGGCGGAGATGCGTGCTGCGATGGCGGACGCGGAAGTCGGAGACGACGTTTACCTCGAGGACCCCACGGTCAACAAGCTGCAGGAAGCAGCGGCTGCGATCTTCGGCAAAGAAGCCGCACTGTTTGTTCCCAGCGGCACCATGGGAAACCAGATTGCCATCCATCTGCACACAAGTCCCGGACAGGAAGTGATCACGGAACGACAGGCGCACGTATTCAACTATGAACTTGCGGCGATGGCCGCCATCAGCGGTGTGCTGGCGCGGCCCGTTGCTGCGCCCGATGGAATCCTCGATTGGGAACTTCTCCGTCCTGCAATTGCCCCCAAGATCTATTATCGGGCGCAGACTGGATTGATCACGCTGGAGAACACGCACAATATGGCCGGCGGCTCCGTCTATACTGCCAGCCAGATAGACGATGTTTGCGATCATGCGCATGAGGTCGGTCTTCCGGTCCATCTGGATGGCGCGCGCATTTTCAATGCGGCGACTGCGCTTGGGTGCGACGTCGCCCGACTCTGCCGGTCCTGCGATTCCGTGATGTTTTGTCTGTCGAAGGGATTGGCGGCACCCGTAGGCTCTTTATTGGCGAGTACGAGAGACTTTGTGGAAGAGGCGCGCCGAGTGCGCAAGATGATGGGCGGGGGCATGCGTCAGATAGGTGTGCTCGCCGCGGCGGGGCTCATTGCCCTCGAGAAGATGCCGGCCAGGCTGTCGGAAGATCATGCGAACGCAAGACTGCTGGCCGAATTGTTGAGCAAAATTCCAAGACTCGACGTGCACCCGGAACGAGTGCAGACGAACATAGTTGTGGTGGGTGTCCAGGACACAGGATACGACAGCAGCAGGTTTCTCCAACTTTTGAAGCAGAGAGGCGTGCTTTCAGGCACGGTTGACGAGAATACTCTCCGGCTGCTGACGCATCTCGACGTGAATCGCACACAGATAGTGCAAGCGGCTCAGATATTTCGAGACGTGCTTGAAAGGTGAAAACCATGAAAGCAGACGCAACGGAAGATTTGGAGATCCTGCGCAGGGCCATGCGCGAATTTGCGGAGAGAGAGATTGCTCCTCACGTGATGGAATGGGATGAGGCGCAACGCTTCCCGATCGAACTCCTTCCGAAGCTGGCCGAACTCGGATTGATGGGCGCGGTTTTTCCTGCCGAGTACGGTGGCAGCGGCGTTTCGTATCCCGAATACGTCGTCATGATCGAAGAAATCTCCCGTGTCGACGGTTCGGTGGGCCTTTTTCTTGCCGCGCACAATTCCCTGTGTGTGAATCACATCTACCTTTGGGGCACGGAGGAACAAAAGCGCCGCTATTTGCCGGATCTGACGACGG
>JBEKIX010000009.1:0-65782 GCA_050011535.1 Acidobacteriota bacterium | reverse complement strand
GCAACGCAGCAGATGCCCGCCCGCCGCCGCGCCCCTCCGGGCTGCGGCCCGCAGGCCCGCTGGCTTTGTTGCTCGCTCCTTACAGACTAAAGAGTATGCTCGTCGCTCGCGCCGCGCCAGCAGGCCTGGGGGCCAGCAGCAAAGTGTAAACGTTGTTCATTGACAGGCCCTGGGAGCGTAGTTCCTCTCCTGCCCGCACTGACTGATACCGGTTCATTCCATAAGGAGACAGACCTTAATGACCCGACAGATTCTCGAAGCCACTCGAAAACGGATGGAAAAATGCATCGAGGGAATGCAGCACGGCCTGGCGGCAATTCGCACCGGGCACGCATCCATCAGCATTCTTGATCATATCCAGGCCAATTACTACGGGACCATGACCCCTCTAAACCAGATGGCCTCGCTCTCCACTCCTGATCCCGCGATGATTCTCATCCAACCGTGGGACCCGTCGACGATCGCCAGCATCGAAAAAGCGATTCTGGCATCCGATCTTGGGCTCAATCCGACCAACGACGGAAAGGTCGTCCGTCTTCCCATCCCGCCCCTGACCGAGGAGAGACGCAAGCAGCTGGCGAGGACCGTCGGGCACATGGCCGAACAGTTCCGCGTTTCCGTTCGGCAGGTGCGCCACGACGCCAACGATCAGCTGAAGGTCGAGCTCAAAGATAAGAAGATCTCCGAGGACGAGGAGAAGGACGCGCTCAAGAAGGTCCAGGATATCACCAACGACTTCATCAGCAAGGTGGATGCCCTGCAGAAGAAAAAAGAGGCGGAGATCCTCGAGATCTGACGAATAGGGCGGCGAAGCGCTCCCGCAGCACCTCTTCACGGAGTTCGCGCGACACGATACACGCGGAACGGGTTTCGTGTTTTTTTGTCATTGGTGTCTTTACCGCCATTCCTGCCCGGCCTCTTTGGAGTTATCATGATCTGCAGCACAGGGCGCATTTTCCGATGCCCGACGCCTCGGGGTTCAAGTGAACGTAGAAACCGATCTCATCCACGATTGGAATGCCGGATCAGGGAGCGCGATCGTAGCCCGCAGGCCGAGCTTCGCTGATGAAACGCTGAGGGATGGGCTGCAGTCTCCTTCCATCCACAGCCCTTCGCTGGACCAAAAGCTGCACATTCTCCATTTGATAGAGGATCTGGGGATTCAGTCCGCCGACATCGGCTTGCCGGGCGCAGGTGCACAGGTTGCGGCAGAGACCGAACGACTGGCCTTGGAAATCGCGTCGCAGAACATGCGGCTGGCGCCTTACTGCGCCGCCCGTACGGTGCATTGGGACATCCGCCCGATCGTCGAAATCTCCCAAAGAGTGGGCATCGCCATCGAGGTCGCGGCATTTATCGGCGCCAGCCCCGTGCGGCAGTACGTGGAGGACTGGAACCTGGGAGCGATTCTAAAGCGCAGCGAGGAGGCGATCCGCTTTGCGGTGCGGGAAGGCCTTCCGGTAATGTTCGTGACCGAAGATACTACACGCACACGACCGGAAGTAATCCGCAGGTTGTACTCCGAAGCAATCTCTTGGGGAGCCCGTGCGCTGGTCATCGCGGATACAGTCGGACATGCGACTCCTTCCGGAGCCGGGAATGTGGTCCGGTTTGTGCGTGACGAGATCGTGGGACCCTCGGGGCTGCCGATTCGAATCGATTGGCATGGCCACAATGACCGCGGGTTGGGTGTCATCAACGCCATCGCCGCGTTTGAAGCCGGCGCGGATCAACTCCATGCTTGCGCGCTCGGGATCGGAGAACGCGTGGGGAACGTTGCCATGGATCAGCTCCTGGTGAATATGCGCCTGATGGGGTATATCGCACAGGATCTCATCAAGTTGAAAGAATATTGTGTGGGCGTTTCCGAGGCTACCGGGATGCCCATACCCTTCAACTACCCGGTGATGGGCGCCGATGCTTTTCGGACCGCTACCGGCGTCCATGCCGCTGCGGTCATCAAAGCATTGAAGAAAGGAGATGCGGTACTCGCGGACCTTGTCTATTCTGCAGTCCCATCCCATTGGTTCGGGCTCCAGCAGCAGATAGAAATCGGACCCATGAGCGGCAGGTCCAATATCGAGTACTGGCTTGAACAGCACGGATTCACGCCGGACGATGACAGGGTTGCCCGCCTCTTCGCCAGCGCCAAGTCCTCAAATCAGGTCTTGACCGAGTCTGAAATCAGGGCTGCCATCGGTACCTGAGTGCGCCGGAATGACCTGGTTCTCTGCTTCCAAAGGGGATTTCGGTGTTTATTGTCCGCCGGCGCTGGGTGCGGAAATCCGGAATCCGCATGCCAGAATCCAAAATTGGCACTATCGAATTTTCGAAATTGCGACTATCATTTGCGGTTTTGGAAAGGAGACATCCTGGAATTCATTCGCAACGCATTCCATCTGCTGACCGACGTGCAGGGGATTGTGGAATGGGGCGGAGCCTTGATGGTCTGCGCCATCGTCTTTGTGGAAACCGGGCTGTTTGTCGGCTTCTTCCTGCCCGGCGACTCCCTGCTTGTGGCAGCGGGAATCTTCGCATCTGTGGTGCACCTCAATCTGCCTATGATGCTCGTTTCTGTGTCCCTGTGTGCGATTTCCGGAGATCAGGTCAACTATTGGATCGGCCGCAAGGCAGGGGAGGCGCTCTATCGGCGCGGCGATTCGTTTTTTTTCCGCAGGAAACACCTGCAGAGGGCGCATGATTTCTACGAGAAGTACGGCGGGAAGACTGTTGTGCTCGCGCGGTTTGTGCCGATCGTGCGCACGTTCGCGCCTGCCGTGGCCGGCGCCGCTCATATGAAGTACCGGCGCTACCTTGCGTATGATGTATTAGGGGGCGTTCTATGGGTGTGGAGCATGATCCTGACCGGGTACTTTCTGTCTTCGGCGATCCCGGACATCACCAAACACATTCATTTGGTGATCGTCGTTGTTATACTTTTGTCGATGCTTCCCGCCGTAATCGAAATAGTGCGCAATCGGCGGCGGGAAACGGCAGCCAGACGCGTGGAATAATGTGGACGCCGGCGACCAGGATGCGAACGAGGATTCGGATGCGCGCACAACAGGCTCCTGCTGTTGATCTGTGCACTGCGAGGGTGCCGGTATTTTGACTGTCATTGATTTTCAACAACCATCAGAGGCATGTTTTCATGATTGCAGCAACCCAAATCAAACGCGGAATGGCCATTAAGCTGAATAATGAGCTTTATCGTGTCTTCTCGTTTCAACACATCACTCCCGGAAACTGGCGCGGGATGGTGCAGACCAAACTGAAATCGGTGAAAACGGGCTCCATTGTGGAGCACCGGTTCCGCTCTGAAGACCGGGTCGAGCAGGCCTTTCTGGAAACTCATGAAATGGAGTACCTGTACTCGGATGGAACGGACTACTTTTTCATGAACACGGAGACCTTCGAGCAGATTCATCTTCCCTTGGAACTCCTCGACGACTCAATTCAATACTTGATCCCGAACATCAAGATTCAAGTCGAGTTTTATGAGTCCAGGCCGATCGGTATCGAGCTTCCTCCGTCCGTGGAACTCAAAGTCGTTTCCACCGAACCTGCGTTGCGAGGCGCCACGGTCAGCAACGTCAACAAACCCGCGACCCTCGAGACCGGCCTGGTCATCCCGGTTCCTCCCTTCATCAATGAGGGAGAAGTAATTCGTGTTGACACCAACGAAGGAAAATATCTGGAGCGCGTCAAATCCTGATTTGGCTGAAATGGCGTCCGGCGGATTCCACCACTCTCAGAGGCCATTATTGGGCGGCCGGTAGCGATTTTTGCGCGACGAGGTGAGCTTACTCATGAAAGAACTGACCCAGAGTCTGCGGCTGTCTCCCAGTGAGATCCCGCATCGGATTTACGGCCTGGAAAACTGGGCCGCGGGGTATTTCGGAGTTAGTGATCAGGGATGTCTCACGGTTCATCCTACGCGCAATCCCCTCATGGGAGTGGAGGTGATCTCTCTCATCAGCCTTTTGCTGCAGCGCCGTGTGGCTCCCCCCTTTCTTTTCCGCTTTCCCCAGATCCTCGACACGCAGATCAAGGAATTTCACGAAGCTTTCCGCAACTCGATCGCGGAGTACGGCTATGGGGCACGCCACCGCGGGGTTTTCCCGATGAAGGTGAACCAGAAGCGCAGCGTGGTGGAACGTCTGATGGCCGCCGGCCACCGCTACGAATACGGGCTCGAGGTGGGCACAAAGGCCGAGCTGGCAGCCGCGCTCACCCTGACGGTTCATCCGAACGCGCTCCTGGTCTGCAACGGAGTCAAGGATCGGCGCTATCTCGAGTGGGCGATCAAGGCGGCGAAAATCGGGAAGAACCCCGTCATAGTGATGGAGGAGGTGTCGGATCTTAAGAAGATTGCGGAAGTCTCCAACACACTTCAGGCCAAACCTGCCCTGGGAGTGCGCGTCCGGATCTTCTCGCGCGGCGCCGGGAAATGGGAGGAATCGGGCGGTGAAACCTCGAAGTTCGGCATCAACACCATTCAGCTGCTCGATTGTCTGAAATCGGCCTCCGATTCCCAGATGGCGCGCCAGCTCAAGATGCTGCACTTCCACATCGGTTCCCAAATCACCGACATCCGAAGGGTCAAGAGCGCGATCAAGGAAGCGGCACGCGTGTATGCCAAGGTTTACAAGATGGGATACCCGGTCGAGTACCTCAATGTCGGCGGCGGGCTTGGTGTCGACTACGACGGTAGCCGGACTGCTTCGGATTGCAGCGTGAACTACAGCATCCAGGAGTATGCCAACGATATCGTTTATACGATTGATGAGATTTGCGAATCAGAGAACGTGCCGCCTCCCACCATTGTGACTGAGAGCGGACGCGCGGTGGCCGCCCATCATGCCGTATTCGTTACCAATGTGATTCGCACGCTGAATCCCGGGTTGGGCGGGCCCGAAGTCGACCTTTCGAAGATCGATTCCGAAGTGGTTGTGGAAATGATGGACCTGCACAAGGACATCAACCAGAAAAATTTTCGTGAGTACTATCACGATGCCCTGCAGCATCGCGAGGAGCTGCAGTCTCTCTTCAATCTCGGCTATCTCAATCTCCAGAATCGCGCGCACGGAGAGTGGCTGTTCTGGGAAATCTGCCGCAAGGCGATCAAGTTCTCGCATCTTCTCAAAGAACGCCCCGAGGAGTTTGCCGACCTCGAAAACATCCTGGCCAGCAAGTACATCTGCAACTTTTCGGTCTTCCAAGCCACGCCGGATGCCTGGGCCCTCGATCAGCTTTTCCCCATTGTGCCCGTGACCAGACTGACCGAGGAGCCTACGGAGCGGGCAACCCTGTGCGACATTACTTGTGACTCTGATGGCCAGATTGACAAGTTCGTCGACCTTCGGGACGTCAAACAGGCGCTCGAACTGCACGGCGGCATCAACGATTCCTACTATCTGGCGATTCCGCTGGTGGGGGCCTATCAGGAGTCGCTGGGCATGAACCACAACCTTCTCGGATCGGCCAACGAAGCGCACTTCTTGGTGGATGATGCCGGTCGCGCCCACCTCGACCGCGTCTTACGGGGGCAAAACCTCTCCCAGGTGCTGGCAAATGCCGGCTACGATTCCCAGAGTCTCGTTGAAGGGCTCCAGCAGATGATCTCCACCGCGGAGGCACAGGGGAGAGTCAGTGCGGACGAGGCCGGCGCGCTGGCCGAATTCTATCAATCCACTCTGGATGCGTACACCTACCTCGAGGATTAATGAGTGAGCTCGGGGGCAGGATCGATTCGCTTGAGCTTTTCCACGAAGGTCGTTCGCTTCAGGTGTAGCAGGCCGGCAGCTCGCTTCTTGTTCCCGCCCGTGACCTTGAGACTCTGAAGGATCAGCCGCCGCTCGAGTTCCGAAATGAGCGTGTTGAAGTTCACGCCGTCCTCAGGTATGTCGATATTGCGGAAAACCGCATCCTCGTTCGGCGTCCTCCCGACGACAGGGAAATCGTTGACATCAAGGAGTTCGCGATCTCCAGAGAGCGCGACGGCCATCTCTACCGCGTTTTCGAGCTGCCGAACGTTGCCGGGCCACTCAAAGGACACGAGTTGTTTGATGGCCTCATGCGACACGCGCTTGATCGCTACCTGTTGCTCGCTGCAATATTTCTTGACGAAATGGGAGGCCAGCAGGGGAATATCCTCACGGCGCTGCCGGAGCGGCAGAATCCGGATTGGTATCACGTTAAGGCGGTAATAGAGATCTTCGCGAAACTCGCCCCTGTGCACCTTTTCCGACAGATCCTCATTGGTGGCGCCGATAATGCGGACGTCAACCTTGATCGTCGAGGATCCTCCGAGCTTCGGAAACTCACGCTCCTGCAGAACACGGAGTAGCTTGACCTGGAGGTCGAGCGGCATGCTTCCGATCTCGTCCAGGAAAAGCGTCCCATGATTCGCCTGCTCGAACCGTCCGATCCGATGCTGGTGCGCGCCCGTAAATGCGCCCTTTACATGGCCGAAGAGCTCATCCTCCAGGAGATTCCCAGGGATTGCAGCGCAATTGACGCATACCAGCGGCTGATCCTTGCGGGGGCCATTGTAATGGATGGCCCGCGCCACGACTTCTTTTCCTGTCCCGGTCTCACCCGAGATCAGAATTGTGCTGGTCTTCATGGCTACCATCGCCACCATTTGATAGACCTGCTGCATCGCAGGACTGTTGCCGGTCAGGTTGGCGAACTGATACTTCCCCTGAAGCTCCGATCGGAACAGGGAGTTCTCCGACTTGAGCTTTCTGTCCTGCAGTCCCTTCTCGACGCGCATGACCATTTCTTCTAGCTGGAACGGTTTGGGCAGATAGTCATAGGCGCCCATGCGGATAGCATCGACGGCGGTCTGAATATTGCCGTAGCCGGTCATGATGATCACAATGGTCTCAGGAAAGATGGTCAACGCTTCCTGCAGGATTTTTTCTCCCGCAACTGCGGGCAGGCGCAGATCGGTAACGATTACATCGTAAGCATACTTTCGCATCATCTCCAGGGCGACAGCACCGTCCGCTGCCTCTTCAACCTTAAATCCCGCCCCTTCTAGCGCCTGGCGTACGATCTCGCGCATGTAGTCCTCATCATCAACCACCAAAACCTTGACATCTTCAAGACCGATTTTGCGCATTCCAGCCTCCAAGCGGCGAACTACTTGCAGAAATAATGACAGTTAAGGAGCTGAAAACTGTTGTCTGAAAATTGTAAGGCTAGTAAATCGTCAAAAACATGGCTACTTATGGACTGAACGTACTCACATAAATCACAGAATTCTTATATATCAGGTAATTCACATTTGTCAACAAGAAGAAAATCAAAATAATGACACATTCTTTTATCGCAGTTTTTCACATTATCTTGTGGATTTTCCCTGTTTCTAATCCCGTCGATGAGCCGGATTTCCATTGCATCCCGATGCGGCGAACCCCTGCGCAAGAGACTCCAGCGCAGGTTTGTCCAATGAAAACAGGCTCCACTGCGGAGCATCGCCGTCTTTCAATTCGGCCGCTATCGCATGCCCAACGTTGCGGTCTATTCGGACCACAGGCCCGATTCAACTTTCTCAGCGACTGTTTAGCTGAGGCAACAAGGACTTGGTGTCTTGGGATAAAGACGAAAGCCAGCCTCAAAGGGCCGCGGAAGGCGACGTCTCTTGGAGATTCTCTGAGTAATTCGAGTGTTGGAGGTTTCCGCTGCCATTCGGTTATGCGATCCGGTTTTCAAAAAGGCTAAACAGTCACGCTTGTCACTCTCGCAAGCGGGTGTTTGTACGCCCTGAACCAGGATCTCCAGCGCACATCATTCAATCACTGGACGTCAAGCGATCGGTCTCGCCGATGTCAACAAATTGACTGATTTTGTGGGATGAGCAGGTGTTCCGCCTGAAACGGCTAATCTCTTCCGACAGTACAAACACCATCATCTCAAATGTTTGCAGATTTAAAAGCCACTTATTGAAAAATCTCGCTCGCGTGGCATGCGGCTTGCGATAGAGGTCGCTGGAAACTGAGATGCGGAAGTGCCGGGCCGAACCGGAACCAGGGGCACTTCTTGGGAGCCACGCGGATGGGAATGAGCGCGAACGGGACAGCGAGTCTGCTGGATGCCTTGCCTCAGGACTTGGAACCGGTGCCGGAGGGTAAGGACTCACGCGAAGCCGGTCTGCTGCTTGAAGCCTTTCAAATGTTCACCCAGGCGTCCAGTTCCCTGGAAACCGCATTTCATCAGCTACAGGCGCGCACGCGCCGTCTTTCCGAGGAGTTGGCTGCCAAGAATCGTGAACTGAAGAAAAGTCTCCGTGAGAAAAAGGAGGTACAGAACTACCTCGAGAGGATTCTGGAATGTCTCCCATGCGGAGTCCTTGTTTTCGACGAATCGGGTAGAGTCACGCTCTGCAATCCTGTAGCGGCGCGAGTTCTGGATCAATCGTCGAGCGCGAAGCCGAAGGGAAACAAGCCGGCGCGGTGGAGCGCCGCCGTGCGCAAGTACCTGGCGGCCTTTGGGGACCGGGAGAACGGCGGCTCTGACGTAGAGATTCCATTTGCATCAGGAAACGACCTGAGAGTCCTGGCCACTGCCAGCACGCCTTTGAGAAGCGCCTCCGGAGACAAGGTGGGAGCGCTCCACATCATTCGCGACATCACGGAAATGAAATCCATGGAAGCGCAGAGCAAGCGCAGCGAGCGGCTGGCTGCCATGGGAGAAATGGCCGTCGAGTTGGCTCACGAGATCCGCAACCCGCTCGGAAGCATCGAGTTGTTTGCCTCGCTGCTCGAAAAGGAACTGCCGCGGCAAAGCGATCCTGGGCGTTGGGCTGAGAATATCCGCGTCGGCAGCCGCTCGCTCAACAACATCGTCTCGAACATGCTCCAATTCGCCAATCCTCTCGCGCCGCAGTTTCGTGAAGTGGATCTGCACGACCTGGTCAATGAGATTCTCAGTTTTGCCGAGCCGATTTTGAAGCAGCGCGATGTCAGGGTGGGAACCCGCCTCGATGCTCAAAAGAAGATCGTCGTCGGCGACGGGGAGCTGCTCAAGCAGATGATCTTGAATCTGCTCTTGAACTCCCTGCAGGCAATGCCGTCGCACGGATCCGTGATGATAGGAACCCGGGATGTCCAACTCCTTCCGGGCGGCGCCTGCAGCGCGGGAGTTGAACTGACCGTGCAGGACACAGGACTTGGCATCCCCCCCGAGAATTTGGGAAGGATTTTCGATCCTTTCTTCACAACAAACAAGAACGGCACGGGTCTTGGGCTGTCCGTCGTCCATCAGATCGTGGAGCAGCATTCAGGTTTTATTCACGTCGACAGCAAAGTCGGCGCGGGCACGACGTTTACCATCAATCTGCCGGGCGTCCCTCTGGTGTCGGGTGCCGCATAGCGAGGAGAAGCATGCAAGAAGAAGTTCTGGTGGTGGATGACGAACCTCAAATGCTGATAGCGATCCACGAGACTCTGCGCCGTCAGGGATACTCCATCACGACCGCCGGAAGTGCCAGGGAAGCTCTGTGCCGCCTCAAGGAGCGGTATTACCACCTGGTCCTTACGGACGTGCGCATGCCTGAGATGAGCGGTCTCGATCTTCTTAAGAAGGTCAAGGCATCGACCCCGCAAACACCCGTTGTGCTATTGACCGCCTACGGAACGGTGCAGAATGCCGTCGACGCCATGAAGCAGGGCGCGTTCGATTACCTTTTGAAGCCCTTCTGCTCTGAATCTCTGGAGGCGGTCGTCCGCCGTGCCCTCGGGAGCCTGCCGCAGCGCGTCACAGGCCAGAGCTATGAGATCGTAACGCAAGACCCGGCGTTCTCACTCGTGCTCGAGCGGGCGCGCCAGGCAGCGGCAAGCTCGGTGACCGTGCTGGTCGAAGCGGAGAGCGGCACGGGAAAGGAACTGATCGCACGCATGATTCATCAAGAGAGTCCGCGAGCCTCGGGTCCCTTTGTGGCGGTGAACTGCGCGGCCCTTCCTGAGAATCTCCTGGAAAGCGAGTTGTTTGGCTTCGAACGCGGCTCCTTTACCGGAGCCTCCGTATCGAAGCCTGGAAAATTCGAATTGGCCCATCGCGGCACGCTCCTTCTCGACGAAGTGGGCGAGATGGCGCCTATTCTCCAGGCGAAGTTGTTGAGAGTCTTGCAGGAACACGAGGTGGACAGGATCGGCGGAAAAGAGCCGGTTCGCATCGATGTCCGAGTCATCGCTACGACGAATCGCGATCTGGCTATGCTGGTGCACAACGGGGAGTTTCGTGAGGACCTCTATTATCGCCTGAACGTGATCCTCCTAAACATTCCGCCCTTGAGGCAACGTGGAGGAGACATCCCTCTCCTCGCGGACTTTTTCTGTCGGCGATATGGAAAAGCATTCGGGAAAGACGGCGTTCGTTGCAGCTCCGCGACACTGCAAGTGCTGTCCGCTCAACAGTGGCCAGGCAACGTACGCGAGTTGGAGAACGCCATCCAGCGGGCCGTGGCTCTGGCGGCGGGGCCGGTCATCGAGCCGTCAGACCTGGGAGCAGCGGCACCGATGCTGCGCACGGAGGCTTCCATGAAAGTCGGTACAACCGTGCGCGACATGGAGCGCCAGTTGATTCAGAAAACTCTGGAAAACACCGGAGGGAACCGCACGCAGGCAGCCCGTCTGCTCGGTATCAGTCTCAGGACCTTGCGCAACAAACTGAATGAATTCGGCTTGCAGGACAGGCCGGCAAAACTTGCCCAGGCACGGGCATCCTTGTGAATGGCCGGGGTGCGCTTTCAGGCGTAAATCCGGCGATTTGGCGCATTTTTTTGACCTTGCGGATCTGGCAAGAAGATTGCTTGAAGCCGTGGGGGCCTTGTCGATCGAGGCAGAAAGGACGTGGCGATCCATGCCAGGACTTCTCCAAGACGTAACCATTGACGCGATGGAGAATTACATGACCCGGCTGTCAAAACGAGAGCAGGTCACGGCGTCAAACATCGCCAACATCGATACCCCCGGCTACAAGACGAAGGACATATCGTTCTATGCCACGATGCAGGAACTGATGTCTGGTTCGACATCCGGCATGCAAGGTTCCAGCCCGGAGGGGATGCAGACGTGGAAGCTCACGCCTGCCGAACCTCAGGTTTTTGAAGTGCCAGGGCTGCCTATGCGCCCCGATCAAAACAACGTGGATATCGATCGGGAAATGCTCAAGCTCGGAGAAACTTCATTCGGGTACAGCATGATGACACAGCTGCTGCACTTCAAGTTCCGTACGATCGGCAGCAGCATCAATGAAGGGAGGGTCGGCTCATGAGTCTCATGACTGCAATGGAAATAGGCGCTTCAGGCCTCACCGCCCAGCGCAGGCGGCTCGAGGTCCTGGTGAGCAACCTTGTGAATGCCAATACAACCGCACCTGCCGGAACGGAACCGTACCGGCGCAAGGATGTGGTTTTCACGGCGACGCCACCGCAACAATCGTTTGGCGGCACCCTCGACCAAGCCATGGGCGCCGTTCAGGGCGTTGCGGTTTCGGAAATCGTGGAAGACAAGTCTGAACCCATACGGCGTTACGAACCGGGGCATCCATACGCGGACAAGGACGGATATGTCACGTACCCCAACATCAACCCGATGGAGGAGATGGTGAATATGCTCTCCGCCACAAGGTCTTACGAGGCCAATCTGCAAGCAGTCAACACCACCAAGGATATGGCTCTGAAGACACTGGACATCATCCGTTAAAGGAAATTTCATGGCACAAAACTCAATAGGTCAAATCAACCCCAACCTTCAACTTCCGGAAATCACCAAACCTCTGGCCCCGGGCAAGACCGAGGAAGGCGCAAGTTTTGGCGACGTGCTGAAGGATGCGATTTCGACTGTGAACGATCTGCAGAAGCAATCCGACCATGAGATTCAAAAGCTCATGACCGGAGAGACCGAAGATCTGCACACTACCATGATCGCCGTGCAAAAAGCGGACCTGTCATTTCAGATGATGATGCAGGTCCGCAACAAGATTGTCTCAGCGTATCAGGAGATCATGCGGCTGCCGGTATAAGCCGGTTTCCGGTCAGATTCTGCGTGCGCATCAACACATTTAATTGGAGATTGTGAAGTGCCTGGCAAGCAAGCGAACTTCTTCAATCAACTGGTAGGCATCTGGTCCCGACTGCAGGCGACGCAGCGCGCTTCCATCGGGTTCTTTGCCGTGCTGGCACTCGTCGGCATCGGTTCGCTGGTGTATTTCATGAACCGGGTCGAATACGTCGTCTTATACAGGGATCTCAATCCAGAAGACGCCCAGGCCATTGCCGCGCGGCTGAAGGAGCTCAAGAAAGACTTCCAGGTCTCCCCCGATCAGACCATGATCGAAGTGGCTGGTCCTGACTCCGAAGTCAACAAGCTGCGACTGGACATTGCCGGAGCAGGACTGGCGCGCAGCGGCCGGGTCGGCTACGAGATCTTCGACAAAAACCAGTTTGGCATGACCGATTTTACCGAGCAGGTGAATTACCAGCGCGCACTCGAAGGGGAACTCGGCCGCACCGTCTCGAGCCTGGCTGAAGTCTCTGATGCTCGCGTGCATCTGGTCCTGTCCAAAGACTCACTGTTCGAGGACAAAAAGGAAGAAGCCAAATGCAGCGTTTTCGTGCGCCTGAGAAAAGGCCGCGAGCTGTCGAAAAACAGTATTTCAGGGATCGTGAATCTGGTCGCCGGCGCGGTGCAGGGGCTGCCTACCTACAACGTTTCCGTCGTGGACGATGAGGGACATGTTCTCTCGCACATGGCGTCGGGAGATGGCATACGATCGGACTATGAATCCGGCTTAGAGGATCAGATCGAAAAGGAAACCATCGCCAAGGTCACTTCCATTCTCGAGCCGGTCGTTGGCCAGGGCAAGGTGCATGCCAATGCATCCGTGCGGATCGATGCCGACAGTTCGGAGCAGACGGAAGAAACCTACAATCCCACGCCGCCGCCCGTGATCCTGAGCCAGCAAAAGAGCGAGGAGCGGGTCGGCAGCGCGAGCGTCCCCTCGGGCGTTCCTGGCACACGCTCCAATCAAGGCGGCGCAGTGCCCCAGCAGGCCGCCGGCGCTTCTGACCAGTCGCGCCAGAATGAAATTACAAACTACGAAGTAAGCAAGCTGGTACGCCATACGGTGCAGCCCAAAGGCGCCATCGCACGACTGTCTGTTGCCGTACTGTTGGACCACAAAACGGTTTACACCAAAGGGGCTGATGGGAAGACGGCCTCATCGATACAGCCGCATTCCAAGCAAGAACTCGATGCCTACCGGGGATTGGTGCTGGCCGCCATCGGATTCGATGAAAAGCGCGGCGATACCGTGACGCTTGAGGATATGCCGTTTTTCAGCGGACCCCAAGCCGAGGATAGCAGCACGCCGCTTCCCTGGTACGTGATGTGGCAGCCGTACTTGATTCCTGCGATGAAGTACAGCGCGTTCCTTGCACTTTTTGTGATGGTTTACCTGCTTATCCTTCGCCCGATGCGCAAGAGGATCCTGCAGAGCATTACTACAGCCGGTTCTGCGGCGCCTCAGCCGCAGCTGCCGACCAGCGCAAACAGAGCCTTGGCTCCGGCGCCGGGCAATCAGGCGCTGCCGGCGGGCTCTGCCTCCAATGAGGCGGCAGCGTTGCCAGCCGCAGCACCCAGCTCGGAGGCCGCGGCCTTCGACGCAGAAATCGAAAGAGAGCTGCTCAGGGAAAGCGATATCGCCGGGGCGGGTTTTCGCAAATACGACGTCCTGAAGAGGAAAGTCGTGGAACATGCCAACAAAGACCCGGAACAAATGTCCCAGCTAGTCCGAACATGGATCAAGGAGAAGGCGTAAGCGGCCATGGAAGATCAGATCACCGGAGTAAAAAAAGCAGCGATTCTTATGGTGCTCCTTGGGGATGAGGCGAGCTCCAACCTCTTTCGCTACCTTCAGGAAGATGAAGTCCAGGAGATTACCCAGGAGATTTCACGCCTGGGCCGGATCGAGCCTGAAATGGCCAACGGAGTGCTGGACGACTATTACCAACTGACGATAGCGCGCTCCTACATGATGCAAGGCGGAGTGGACTTTGCTCGCAAGCTGTTGGTGAAGGCGTTCGGGCCCGATGTTTCCAAACGTCTCGTCGATCGCGTCACCTTGGCTCTCCAAAGCGGCAGGGTCGGCTTCGACAGCCTCCAGAAGGCAGATCCGACCCAGTTGTCAAAGTTCATTCAGAGCGAGCATCCTCAGACCATCGCTCTCGTTCTGGCGCATCTGAACCCGGTGCAGGCCGCTGCCTTGTTGAATTCTCTGCCTGAGCAGCTGCGCGGCGATGTAGTCCTGCGCATGGCGAACCTCGAGCAGATTTCGCCTGAGATCATCAGCAAAATCACCAGCAATCTGTCGCAGCGGCTCCAATCCCTGGGGGATGTCAGCCGCGAGTCTTATGGCGGAATACGCGCGGTTGCAGAACTGATCAACCGCTTGGACTCGGATACCTCCATCAAGATTCTCGAAAAAATCGAAAACGACAACCCAAATCTGGCATTGACCATTCGTAACCTCATGTTCGTGTTCGACGACATCCTGCTCATCGATGATACGGGCATGCGTGAGATCATCCAACGCGTGGACAAGAAGACCTTGACCATCGCGCTCAAGGGTACGAGTGAGGAATTAAAGACCCGATTCTTCCGCCACATGTCGCAGCGCGCCGCCGAGATGTTGAAGGAAGATATGGACGTCCTCGGCCCAGTGAAGATCAAGGATGTCGAGGCCTCCCAGCAGGAAATCGTAGGCATCATCCGAAAACTGGACCAGGACGGTGTGATCAGCCTCAAGGGAGGCGGCGGGGAAGAGTACGTAAGCTAGGTCGCATTTCCGAGCACCCACAATCTGGAACGTAGCCGTGAGACTCATCAAGAAGCAGGATCAATCCGAAACTCGTTTCACCGCATTCAACGTCGAAAGGGAAGCGAAGTCCCATCCGCGCGCGCAAAGAATGCCGGCGTGGATGGAGCAGGCAGACGCCAGACGAAAGGCCGAAGGGCAACTGGCATCCGATCCTGGTCAGATCGAGAAAGCCGCATTTGAGAACGGTTTCCGACAAGGAGAAAAGGCTGGGCTGGAGGCCGCGGAGAAAAAACTCGAGGCCTTGATGAAACGTTATGCCGACGCCGTCCTTGAAATCGGCAAATTCAAGCCCGCGCTTTACAGGCAGGCCGAAAGCGAGGTGGTAAGGCTGGCACTGGAGGTGGCCAAAAAGGTCGTCCATCGTGAAGTGAGCGTCGATCGTGAGATCATCCAGACCCTGATCAAGGTCGCACTCGGTCATGTCGCGGTCAAATCGCCCGTTACGGTCCACTTGCATCCGGCAGATCACAGTCTTGTGCTCGATCAACGCGCGGCTTCGGCAAGAACCGGCGAGAGCGGCCAGGAGATCGTATTGCTGGCGGACAATGCCATCGAACGCGGGGGCTGCCTCATCGAGACAGAGTGCGGCGATGTCGACGCGCGCATCGGTGAGAAGTTTCGAGAAGTCGAACGAGCCTTCTTCCGCGGTGGGGATTAACCATCGTGAACCGCAAGACGCTTTGCCTTGACCAATACGTTCAAAAACTCGACTCCATCGACACAATCAAGACCGTGGGCACCGTGAAGAGAGCAGTCGGGCTGGTAGTCGAATCGCAAGGCCCGCCGGTTTCCGTTGGTGAATTCTGCGAGATCTCAGGTCCCGACTGCTCCGCTCCCGTACCGGCCGAGGTGGTGGGTTTTCGCGACAATTACGTTCTTTCAATGCCGCTGTTCAAGGTTGACGGTGTCAAGCTGGGGGACAGGGTGATCTGCAGGAAGAAGCAGGCGACCGTCCGCGTCTCCTCCGCTTTGCTCGGGCGCATCATCAACGGTCTGGGAGAGCCTATCGACGATTTCGGCCCTATTCCGGCGGAGACGGAGTATTCGCTCCACCCGAGCAGCACAAACCCATTGGCGCGCAAAAACATCGAGAAGATCCTCGGAACCGGCATCAGGTCCGTCGATGCGCTTCTGACGTGCGGGAAAGGCCAGCGCATCGGAATCTTCGGCGGCAGCGGCGTCGGGAAAAGCACACTTCTCGGGATGATGGCGAGGTATACATCCGCGGATGTCAACGTGATCAGCCTTGTGGGAGAGCGAGGCAGGGAAGTGCGCGGATTCATCGAAAAAGATCTGGGTGAAGAGGGTCTGCGTCGCTCGGTCGTCGTCGTATCCACTTCCGACCAGCCTCCCCTTCTGAGAATTCGGGCCGCCATGGTGGCTGCCACGCTCGCCGAGTACTTCCGCGACCAAGGCAAAGACGTGTTGCTCATGATGGATTCGATCACGAGGTTCGCCATGGCCCAGCGCGAAGTCGGACTGGCCGCGGGGGAGCCTCCTTCCTCCAAAGGATATACCCCGTCGGTCTTTGCGCTCCTGCCGCGTTTGGTTGAGCGAGCGGGCAATTTCATTTCCGGAGGAAGCATCACGGGTTTCTACACCGTCCTGGTTGAAGGGGACGACATGAACGATCCGATCGCGGACGCGGTGCGATCGCTGCTGGACGGGCATATCGTGCTGTCCCGCGAACTTGCCTGGCGCAATCACTATCCCTGCATCGATATTCTGGCCAGTCTCAGCCGTCTGATGCCGGATCTTGCTCCGGCCGCCTACATGGAGAGTGCGGGGAAGATTCGTGAGCTGATCTCCACGTATCAGAAGGCTGAAGACATGATCAACATCGGAGCGTATGTGAAGGGAAGCAACCCCAAGATTGACCTGGCTCTTAAGAAGATCGACACGATCAACACCTTTCTCAAGCAACGCTACGACGAGCGTGCAAGTGCCGAAAACGCCATGTCCAGAGTTGCCGAGATCACGCAGGACTGCTGAAATGAAGAAATTTCAGTTTCGCCTCGAGGCACTACTTCATCATCGGCGCAACATCGAAGAAAGAGAACGCACCAGATTCCTGCGCATTCGCAGCGAGATTCTGACGGAGACCGATCACCGGGAAACACTGCGCGCAAAACAATCCGAGACTCTGGCAGAGCTTTCTCAAAGAACAACGGGCATCTTCGATTCGCAGGAGATTTTGTGGTTTCACCATTATCTCGACCGCCTGGTCCGGCAGATCGAGCGATCCGAGGAGAGAATCGCAGCGCTTGAAAAGGAACTCGAAGCGCAGAAGCAGGTCATGATCGCTGCCATGCGCGACAGAAAAATCATCGAGAATCTCCGCAGCAAGAAGGAGAAGGAGTTCCAGGTTTCAATGGAGCGCGAAGAGCAGAAGTTTATCGATGAGATGGTGGTGACTCGTTATCGTTTCGGACGATGATCCAATCGTTCGAGCAACGCGGAGAAGAGAGATGAGAATCGAATGCCTCCCAACAAACGTACCCTCGGCGCCCGACAAGGGCATAGCAAAGAGCGCGAGTGGAGGTGAGGGCGCGGACACGTTTTCCACGGTCATGGACGAGGCTGTCACCGCCAACCAAGGCCCGGCGGACGAATCCCGCCCATCCGGTCAAGGCGGGACGAACCCAGCGGCACCGGGGAAAGGCACGTCCAAGCCCGCGAAATCATCGGCGAGCGGAGATAGCGAGGCTTGCGCAGGCGCCGGTGCCGCTGTCACGTTTATGGCACAAGGGAAAGGAGACCCCCAGGTTGCCAGCGCCCATCGAGGTCGCCGCAGCGTGCATCATGATCCCAGACCGGCTAACGCAAAATCCTGCGCTGATGCTTCCGTGCCGATGGCGAGCTGCGATCTTTGCGAATCTGCGGCCGATGCGGGCCAGGGCAGCGCACGGGGCGTTCCCCTGCAAAACTCTCCTGAACTGCAGCCAGAGCCCTCCCCGGGGCTTCCTGCGGATGACGTTATCGAGAGTCCCCTTCCCAAGACGGCTCCGGAGTCCGCAGGTAAGCTGACTCTCGATCTGAAGGCGTGCCCAGTGGTCAGCGCTGGAGCTCAAATCGGAGCACAGGATCCGCATGTGACTGTGTGCGGGTCTGCGGAACCGGCTGAAGCCCCGCTCCAGGACGTTTCTGCTTCCGTGGAGCCGCCCACTGGTGATACTGAAGGGTCACTGCGAGGAACACTTCCCGGAGAGGCGTCTCAAGTCCGGTTTGATGGCGCTCAGCTGATGGCGCCGGTCGTGCCCGGCATTGAGTCTCCCGACACAAGCCTGAAGCCGGGTCCGCAGGTTGCGTCTCAAGACGACGCCGCTGCGGAGTCTCCTGAATCGAAAGAAGACTCCATCCCCGCACAGATGGACTTGCAGGGTGACGGCGCAAACCCGGGATCAGCGAATGCTGCCATCGCGATGGAAGCTGCGCTGGCCGGCATGGGCGCCAGTTTCGAGATCACCGCCCCAAATTCCGCATCGAGAGGAAACACAAAAGAAACACAACAGAACCACCGGCCAATGCAAGCCTCTGTGAGCGAGATATCCTTGCCGGAGGAGGCAAAGAATTCCATAAATGTTCCAGTGGTGCGCGACCCGTTTCCTCCCGGGACTGTGCTAATCCGCCGTCTGGCGAATGCGGAAAGCGGGCAGGACGGTTCTACGCAGACTTGTGGAGAAACGCCGATTCCCTCGAACACGGCACCTGCGAGCAAGCCCGGCGAGCAACCCACAGGATCTCAAAATATCGAGGAGTCGATCTACGCCGACTTGCAGAGCTCTGCACGCATCCCGGTTCAGAATCCCTTCGCACGCGTGAACACATCGGATACTTCATTACCGCAGACTTCTCCGTCCGCGCCAGGGAAGTCACTTGCCGATTCAACAATATGGGCCGGTGGGAGCGAGGCGCCCATACAGACGGGCGCATCGGATCTAAAGGCGCTTGCAGCGCTGCTGGCTCCGAAACAGTCGGCGCCGGCGCAGCCGGCCGATTTTCTCTCGCAACTCACCGAACGAATCCAGGCGCAGCTGCGCGACGGCGAGGATGTTATCAGGATCCAGCTGAAGCCTAGTTCCCTCGGGCGCATGGAAATCAGAGCAGAGACCTCCAGTGCTGGTGTGATAGCCACCATCGTGACGGAGTCCGCTGGGGTGAAAAGTTATCTGGAGCACAACCTGCATCTTCTGCAGCAGAGTTTTCAGGACCAAGGACTGAAAGTGGATCGGATCAATGTTGCGGTACAGGACGGAGACTGGTCACAACACTCCGGGTCGGGCCAACAGGAGTCACGTTCCGGCACAGGCAACCGCGGCGAATCCAAGTCGGCTGGCTGGCATTCCGGCCTCACTGACCATAGTGGAGAAGAGATCACACTCGATCCGGCAATCCAGGCGGTCTTGAGACCGCACAGCACGTTTCACACGGTTGCATAATTTTCCCACCGGGCAAAACTTGCTTGAAGGGTGGGAGCACGCAAGAGACGGCACATGAAATGCCCAAATCTCATAACATGCGGAAAACAAAGCACGAACGCGTCCATGGTACAGATGAAGTCACTGAGCAGCTTGTTTGGCACACAACTTGCTATTAACAAGGGTGCGCGCGGAAACGCGCGGCCGCCAATGCCGAAAGCAGGATTTCGGCCAAAGTGAAAGGCAGGGCAAAATGAACGTGGGATCCACAAGTAACATCCTCATGGACACCGGATCGACCTCGAGTTCAAGTTCGGTGGATCAGAGCGTGGCGGCGGCGGCGAGTGCGACCAGCCAGCTGGGTGAAAATCAGTTTCTCCAGTTGTTGATTGCACAGCTGCAAAACCAGGATCCGCTGAATCCCGTGGACAATCAGGACTTCATCTCGCAACTCGCAACCTTCAGTTCCCTCGAGCAGTTGACATCAATCAATAGTGGGGTCAGTAAGCTTGTAACAATCGATCAGGGTTCGAGTGGGAGCGGCAGCGTTACTGATCCGAACGCTGGTACGGACACCACTAACAAAACTACACCTTAGAACATAAGGACAATCGGCATGCTAACCTCGTTCTACACCGCACTGAGTGGCATCAGCGCCAATTCCCAGGAAATCAATGTAATTGGCAACAACCTCGCAAATATCAACACGACTGCATACAAAGGCTCCAGGACGAATTTCGCGGAACTGCTCAGCGGCCTGTCCTATGCATCAGACGGGAACCCGATACAGATGGGACTGGGCTCCATCAGCGCCGGGGTCACACCGCTATTCACGCAGGGATCGATCCAAACGACGGGCAATTCCACCGATGTGGCGATGAGCGGCAATGGGTTTTTCATTGTGAGCACAGGCACCGGCTATGCGTATACCCGCGCCGGAAACTTCAGTCTCAACGGCACGGGACAGTTGGTGAACAGCGACGGCTACGCGGTCGTGGGATACATGGGGTCCGGCGGGGTGATCAATGCGAATACGCCTTTGACGCCCATCACGATTCAGGGGAGCCAAAGTCTGCCGCCCAAGGCCACCGCGAACCTCAGTATTGCCGCAAATCTGGACAGCCAGGCGGCGACGGGATCGAGTTTCTCCACCACTCTTCAGACCTTTGACTCGCTTGGATCGGGGCATACTGTCACTTTCACTTTCACCAAAGCCGGTCCCACGGACTGGACCTGGAGCGCTTCAATTCCGGCTACCGACACCGGCGGCACAGCAGCCGACGCACCGGTCTCGATCGGTTCCGGCACGTTTACGTTCAACAGCCAGGGCGTACTCACCGATCCGACCGCAAATGCAACGTTGTCGGTCAGCGGCCTCTCCAACGGTGCGGCGGACATGAGCATGCAGTTCGACATCCTCGACGCGAACGGCAATCCCCGGTTTACCTGCAACGCAGGCACATCGGCTACCTCATCGGTTACCCAGGACGGGTACGCGCCGAGCAGTCTCAGTAATATCGCCATAGACGACAACGGAGTGATCAACGGCAATTTCTCTAACGGCCAGGAGATTCCACTGGCGCAGCTTGCCATTGCCAACTTCAACAATCCGGACGGCCTTCTGAAGTTCACAGGTTCGACCTTTGTCACGGGATCCTCATCCGGTGAACCCTCCATAGGTGTTGCAAAAACAGGAGGCCGTGGAACGGTGAACGGCAGTTCGCTGGAGCTTTCCAATGTGGATATTGCCGGAGAGTTCACGAACCTGATCATTGCCGAACGCGGCTATCAGGCCAACTCGCGCGTGATCACCACCACGGACCAGTTGTATCAGGAAGCCATCAACCTGATTCGGTAACGTGATCGGATCTGATTCTGCCGGAGCGGCCCGGGTGCCGCTCCGGTTGTCTGACCATTAAATATGGCACTGAACACCTCGCTGTGCATCGACAACGACGCTCTAATCAGCCTGCTTCATTCCAACCGCGAGGAAAGGCAGTCAACCGATCTATACAGGCGCCTCATTGCGGTCAATGAACTTGCCGCCAAGATGACCGCGGCATCGAATCTTGACGAGCTCCGACGCTGCCTGCGCCGCGCCTATGAACAATGGATGCCGGAGGAATCGGTGTGTCTGTTCCTTGCCAAGGAGGGTCGCGTTTCCTGCGAGCAGCTCTCAGAAGGCGGCGCACTGTTGTGCAGAGGGTCCTGCACGTTGAACCGCGGACTGGTCGAGAGATGCTTCCGATCCGGTTCACCTCTCCTGATTGCCGATACTTTGAAATCACTTGATCTAATGCCGCTTCTTGAAATGGAAGCCCATAAACCCTGCGCTCGATCGCTCATGCTGTTTCCGCTTCAGGCTGCTGATCGTGCCCTTGGGTCCCTCATTATTGCCTCCTCTCATCCGGACCAGTTCACCCCACTCGACTACCACCTGGGACTCTTGGTCGCAGCGCACCTTTCCTCTGCGCTTCTGAACGCCCTGGCCCGGCAGCGGCTCGCGGCAACGAACGCCAAGTTGCGCGCGGAGGAGAAGAAGCTGACCGAGCTGAATCACCGGTTGAGGGAGCTCGCCCTGACCGATGACCTGACGGGTCTTTTCAACAGGCGCCAACTCATGACCCAACTCGAAGGCGAAATTGCCAGGGTGCAGCGCTATGGCGGCGAATTGAGCTGCCTGATGATCGACATCGACGATTTCAAACAAATCAACGATTCCAACGGACACCATGCCGGCGATCAAGTCCTCCGTCAGCTGGCAGGCCTTCTGCGCCAATCCAGCCGCGCTGCAGATTTCGTTGCACGCTATGGAGGCGACGAATTCACCGTGGTGCTGGCACAAACGGGCGCCCGCGGCGCCGAATGCGCCGCAGAAAAATTGCGCCGCAGAGTCCTCGACCGCCGGTTTGCCGCAGGCCTCGAAAGCACGATTACTCTTTCGGTCAGCATCGGTCTCGCTGCGTGCACGGAATCGGACAGGCTGAAGGCGGACGAGTTTCTTGCGTGCGCTGACCGCGCCCTTTACAAGGCCAAGCATGCTGGCGGCAATGTAGTGGTGAAAGCGGAGCCACCCTCAGTGGCTGGGTCAAGAAATTGTCAAATGGTTGGGCTTGGTTTGACACATCTGGCTTTCAGTGACTGAATGATCGCTCCCCTGCCATCGCGGCTTTGACGAACTCTCCCTTTGCCTTTCCTGCGAAGCCCTTCAAGCAACGCCATTTAATTCGTCCCTGACTATTTCTGCTCCAATCTCGGGCAATATTCATCCAGGCCGGCATTCATTGGCATGTCCCTTGCTTTAGCGTCCATGGTGACCGTGCACTCACTGCTGAATGGAGAAGAACAAAGATGGCTGAGCCAATAGCTGGACCAGAAAAGGTTGAAGTTCCCATAGAAAAAAAGAAAAGCAAGCTGATGCCACTGATCATCGTGGGCGCGGTGCTCGTGCTTTTGGGCGGTGGCGGCCTTTTGGTCAGGAATTACATGAGAAAACCTAACCCCGACTCATCGGCCGCAAATACCGCCAAAGCGGAAAGCTCGGAGGTCTCCAAGGTCAAGTCCATGATGAGTCTGGATGCTTTTCTGGTCAACCTTGCCGACCAGGATGCCACGCGTTTTGTGAAGGTCACTTTTCGCCTGGGGCTCGATGATCCCAAATCAGGAGAGGAGTACGCCGGTGATCCCGTGATCGTGGCTGCCACGCGCGACAAAATCATCTCGATTCTGAGCACCAAGACAGCGGATGCAATTGTCACCCCGGAGGGGAAAGAGCAGCTGCGCAAGGAAATAGGTGAAAAGGTGAATCCCCTGCTCCCGAAGGGGAGAATCGTTGAGGTGTTCATAATGGACTTTGTCGTTCAGTTTTAGAGGAGGGATCAACAGATGGCGGAAAACCCTGTCCGTCCGGAAACCAATGCCGCAGCTGGAATCCTGGAGGAGTTCTCAGAATACCTCGACGTTCCGATGCGCGTCGCCATCGAAATCGGCCGCCGGAACATGCGGGTCCGGGAGATCCTGCAACTCAAACCTGATTCCATCGTGGAGATCGGCAAAGCTGCAGGGGAAAACCTGGACGTTTATATCAACAGCCGGTTGATCGCATTTGGAGAAATCCTCGAAATGGAAGGCAAGGCCGGCATCCGGTTGACGGATTTTGTCGTGCAAAACTAGGAGGAGCAAAGTCATGCAATTTCGTTTTGTTGGGGCTTCGTGCCGGCGGATTCTCTTTTGCATTGCAATCGCGGCCATCTCTGGGAGTGGCTTGCTTGCGCAAGACGCTCAGATCCCATCCAACCCTCCTGCAGCTGCGCAGGCCACGACTGTGGCTCCCGCGCAAAATAGCGCTGCTCGCGTGGATCCCATCCCCGCCGGACCCCAATCTCCGGGATGGCTGGAAGTCGCGCCCCTGGTGATCAAGAGCGTTGGCGGAGTCGGGGTGGTTGTGAGTCTGATACTGATCGGCTTCATGATGTTTCGCAAGTTTGCACCCCAATATATCGCCAAGCGTCCCGCCGATCGCACCCTGCGCCTGATCGAGACACTCCACATGGGAGATAAGCGCAGCCTGGTCCTGGTGCAAGCCGAAGGCAGAAAACTGCTTCTTGCGAGCACTCCAGGCCAAATCGCCTTGCTGACATCCCTTGGCGAGCCGGGCGCATCTTTGATGCCTGCACCGGAGGAAAGTGCGGAACTGGAACCTCTTCCGTCGGGGGCAAATTTCAGAAAGTTGTACGAGCTCGAGAGGAAATCTCCCCCCGCACGTCCTGCTTCACGTCCACCCCTCCCTGCCGATATCCGTGGAAAGATGCAGGAACTTCGTAAAGCTCTGGAGAGATAGCTCTCTCTAAGGACCCAGCCATGAAATCGACGGCAGTCATCCTCCTGATCTCATTTGCCCTTGTGCTTCCCGCTGCGGTGCATGCCGCGCCCGCGGCTCAGGACAAGAATTTCTCGGGAATCGACTTACGGATCGGAGGAGGAGGAAACAACGGAAGCGGTCTCACACTGCCTCTGCAGATTCTGGCGCTGATGACCATTCTGTCGCTGGTGCCCGCGATTCTCGTCTCGGTCACCTGCTTCACGCGCATCGTCATCGTGACGCACTTTCTAAGGCAGGCGCTGGGCACGCAGTCGATGCCGCCGAATCAGATCATGATCGGGCTGTCGTTGTTCCTGACCTTCTTCATTATGCAACCGGTCGGCGAGCGGATCAATCGGGAGGCCATTCAACCGATGATCAAAGGGCAGTTGACCGAGATGCAGGCTCTCGACCAGGCCTGCGTGCCGCTGCGCCAGTTCATGTTGCGTTACACGCGCGAAAAGGACCTCAGCCTCTTCCTTAGCATCGCCAAGCAACCTCGACCCAAGAACAGCCAGGATCTTTCCATGAGCGTCGTGATCCCGAGCTACATGATTTCGGAGCTCAAGACCGCTTTTCAAATCGGCTTCGTGCTCTTTATTCCGTTCCTCGTCATCGACATGGTCGTAGCTTCGGTGCTTCTCTCCATGGGCATGATGCAGTTGCCTCCCGCGATGATCTCGACACCTTTCAAGATCCTGTTGTTCGTGATGGTGGACGGATGGAACCTCGTGATTGGTTCGTTGGTAAAGAGCTTTTTCTAGCCGGCGCCTCGTCGGCCGCGGCCTTGATGCCGCCTGGAGCTAGGACATATGACTCAGGATCTGGTGCTGAAGCTGGCGCGCGAGGCGCTCCAAATCTCGTTCTTGGTGAGTGGACCTCTGCTGTTGGTGTCTCTGGTTGTAGGCGTGCTTGTCAGCGTGGTGCAGGTGGTGACCTCCATTCAAGACATGACACTTTCGCTCGTTCCCCGAATGATTGCCGTTTTTCTGGTTTTCCTCCTCCTGCTTCCCTGGGTATTGCATGTACTGATGGCTTTCTCGACGCAATTGTTCGGCCACCTGGAACAATTCGCCCTGTAGAACCGGGTCTGAGGGATGAGCGCAGAGTGATGAGATGATCTCCCTTTCATTTTCGATGGCGCAGATCCTAAGCTTCGCCGTCGTGTTGTTCCGCGTGGCGGGGATCATGGTCTTCGCGCCGTTCTACAGCAGCGGCGTTTTTCCTGCACAAATCAAGGTGATCATTCCGCTCCTGGTGGCGCTGACGCTGGCTCCCATGGTGCCGCAGGCTCAGGTCGCCGGTGAGTTCGGCCTGGCACAGATAGTTGGTGCAATGTTTGGGGAGGCTCTGATAGGCATGGTGCTCGGATTGGCCGCCTCATTCATTTTCGGCGGGCTCCAGCTGGCAGGCCAGATCATGGGATTCCAACTGGGATTCTCCATCGTCAATACCATCGATCCGCAAACTGCCGTCGAGACATCGGTCATCTCCATCCTCAACAACTTCATCGGATTGTCGCTGTTCCTGCTTATAAACGGGCACCACTGGTTTTTCGTGGCCGTCAGCGAGAGTCTCACTTATCTGCCGGTAGGAGGTGTGCACCTCAATGGCGCCTTGACGGATGAGATCATGAAGCTGAGCGGACAAGTTTTCGTTTCGGGTCTGCGCATTGCGGCCCCTGTCATTGCCGTGACCATAATTGCCGATGTCGTCATTGGTATCATTGGGCGTGCGGCGCCGCAGATTAACATCTTGATCGTCGGCATGCCGGTCAAGACCCTGGTTGGCCTGGCCACCCTGAGTGTTGCCCTCTATTTTCTTCCTACCTTTCTGGGCGCTTCCTTTCTGCAAATGTCCCGCGACCTCCTGGGGCTTGTGAGGGGAATGAGGTAAGCGTCCATGGCACAAAACGACAACCGTACAGAAAGACCCACAACGCGACGACTGCAGAAAGCGCGCGAGAAGGGACAGACCGCGCGGAGCCGGGAAGTGCCCGCGGCCGCGATCCTGCTGGGAGGGCTCATGTGCCTGTCCTACAGTGGAAACCGCATGCTCGAGGGGTTGCAGGAACAGATGAGCAACTTTCTGCGCAGCAGGCCGCCGGTCGATTTTACGGTCTCTTACATCACGACTCTGGCGCAGGATGTCCTGTGGCGGCTGGCGTCTCTGATACTACCCATGATGTTGTTGGTCTGCACGATAGGTGTGGCCGCCAACGTTATGCAACGCGGAGTGACGTTTTCCTGGCATCAGCTCGGGCTGCACTTCGAAAAACTGCAGTTCTCAAACGGGCTCTCGCGGATCTTCTCCAAGAATGGTGCCGTGGAACTGGCCAAGAACCTGGCCGTGTTCCTCGTGATCAGCTATATCAGTTACCAGGTGATCATGCAGCACTTGCCCCTCTACCCGCGGCTGGTCCTGATGGACGTGAGACAGCTTCTCTACTGGACCTCTTCGATCTGCTTTCAGGTTTGCATCCGGGTCTGTATCTTTCTCGCGATCCTTGCCCTTGCCGATTTTGCTTTCCAGAAGTACCGCTTTCTCGAGCAACTCAAAATGACGAAACAGGAGGTCAAAGATGAGTTCAAGGAGACGGAAGGCGATCCGTTCACGCGCGGCCGCATTCGGCGCATCCAGAGGGAGGTCGCGCGCAAGCGCATGATGTCCGCGGTTCCGCAAGCGGACGTGGTGATCACCAACCCCACGCACTATGCCGTCGCACTCTCGTACAAGATGGAGAAGATGGAGGCCCCCAAGGTCGTTGCCAAGGGTGTCGGATTTTTGGCGATCAAAATAAAAGAATTGGCACAAAAACATGACATTCCGATGGTGGAGAATCGGACACTGGCTCAGACCCTCTACAAAAACGTCGATGTGGGCGCCTCCATTCCGGTGGATCTTTATAAAGCAGTCGCCGAGATTCTTGCGTATATCTATAAGACCCGCAACAAATGGCGGGGATGAACCCTCCTTTCAAAAAAATCCTTCACTGATTGTCCGGCATCGAAATGGGATGAGCTGTGCCGAAACCGCAACCGTGGCATGAAAGTTGCCTAATGGGAGTCTGATCTCAGGTGATGTGACACGGAGGATCGCGTCAGTGGCCAGCATCGCGCAACGACAAGGCATCCAGCACGTCATGGGTAAGGCACACCTTGTCATACCCGTGGCCGTGATGGGCATTCTGCTCATGATGACCCTGCCCGTGCCCCCGATGCTGCTCGACTTGCTCATCACTATGAGCATCACCTTATCGATTATCGTCTTGCTGGTGTCGATGTACATTCTCCAGCCGGTAAATTTTTCTGTCTTTCCGTCCCTCCTTCTTATCATCACTCTTTTCCGCCTGGCTCTGAATGTAGCTTCGACACGCCTGATTCTGCTGCACGGATCGGAGGGGGAAGATGCCGCGGGTAGGGTGATTCAGTCTTTCGGACAGTTTGTCGTCGGCGGCAACTACCTGGTCGGCATCGTGGTCTTCCTCGTGCTCATAGGCATCCAATACCTCGTGATCAATCACGGCGCTGTGCGCATTTCGGAAGTCACGGCCCGATTCACCCTCGATGCCATGCCGGGAAAGCAGATGAGCATCGATGCGGATTTGAACGCGGGCCTGATTGACGAAAAGGAAGCGCGCGCCCGTCGCCAGCAGATCGCGGACGAGGCCGAGTTCTACGGAGCGATGGACGGAGCGATCCGATTCACTTCCCGCGACGCCGTGGCCAGCAGCCTGATTCTCATGATTAACATTGTGGGCGGCCTGCTTATCGGCGTCTTCCAATTCGACATGCCTCTTGCGGAGGCCGCCAAACGCTTCACGATTTTGACGATTGGCGACGGTTTGGTCACGGCCATTCCCTCACTGCTGATCTCGGTTGCGGGCGGGATCATCACCACGCGCGCCGCGGCGGTGTCGAACCTCGGCGAAGATGTCGTAAACCAGCTGTTCAGGAATCCTGTGCCTGTAGCGGTGGGTTCCTGCTTCCTTCTCATTTTCGGGCTCATTCCGGGCTTGCCGTCCCTCCCCTTCCTCCTCTTGTCGGGATTAACGGCGGTCGCTGCTTACCGGACAAAAAAGGCGCGCGATAACGAGCAGGTAATCGTCAACAAGGAGATCGCGGACAAGGCGGAGGCGGACAAGCCCAAGGAACGCATCGAGCGCCTCTTGAAGGTTGATCCGCTCGGTCTGGAAGTCGGTTACGCCCTGATCCGTTATGTTGACGCCAATCAGGGAGGAGACTTTCTCAACCGCATCAAGTCGATCCGCAGGCAGATCGCGCTGGACATGGGAGTCGTGGTGCCTCCGATTCACATCACCGACAATCTCCAGCTCGAGCCCCGCGCCTACTCCATTCTGCTCAAGGGGGTCGAAATTGCGCGCGGTGAACTGCAGCCCGAACACTGCCTGGCCATCAATCCGGGAGCGGCGCAGGGCGAGATCGGCGGCACGCCGACCCTTGAACCTGCATTCGGCCTCGAGGCGCGCTGGATCAAGCCTGGCGAACGCGAGCGGGCTCAATTAGCCGGCTACACGGTTGTGGATCCTACGACGGTTCTGGCGACTCATGTTTCCGAGATCATCAAGTCGCACGCCCATGAGCTCCTGGGGCGCCAGGAAACCAAGTCTCTCCTGGATGCCATCGCCGAGACACATCCCAAGGTTATTGAAGACCTGGTTCCCAAGGTTCTTTCGATCGGAGAAGTCCAGAAAGTCATGCAAAACCTGCTCAAAGAGCGCGTATCGGTGCGCGACGCGGTTACCATACTGGAAACGCTCGCCGACTATGGGTCGATGACGAAGAACATCGGCATACTGACGGAGTACTGCCGGCAGGCTCTCGGGCGCTCCATCTGCAGACAGTTTCAGAACGATCAGCAAGAGCTGACTGTTTTCACGATCAGTCCGGAAATTGAGAAGAGCGTCGCCGACGCCATCGTGCACACGGAACAGGGTTCCTATTTGGCCCTGGAACCGCGGCTCGCCAAGGATGTCATGCAGCGCATCCGCCGCACACTGGATTCGGCTGCAGGCGCGAAGAACCCGATTCTGCTCTGTTCGGCGAACGTGCGCATGTATGTGCGCCAGCTGATCGAGCGCTACATCCCTACTGCCACGATCCTGTCACACAATGAGATCCCTCCCAACGTTCGAGTCACATCGGTAGGAATGGTGAGCTAGGATGAAGATCAAGACTTTCTACGCCAGAACCGTCGCAGAGGCCCTTCGCAAAGTAAAAGAGGAGTTCGGCAGCGATGCTCTGATCCTGTCCACTAAAGAAACACCCGTGCACGGCGCCTCCTGGCTTCGCGGAAAGCATGCGGCAGAAGTTGTTGCTGCCATGGATGACGGCAGGGAGCCTGATCCGGATTGCTATACGAAATCCGGGGAGAGCACAAGCCCTGCCTATGCTCCTGCGCAGGAGGCCGTGTCCGCTTTGCAGCTTCCCAAGATCGACCAGGAATACAGTGAGATGCGGCGCGCCCTGTTTTCATTGGCCCGCCCGACCGTGCCGTCAACCTCCCTCTTTGCCGATGCGGTGGCGTATGAACTGTACCAGGACCTGGTAGCGAATGAAGTCGACGAGTGGCTTGCCTACAAGTTGCTCGACGAGGCGCAGCAGAATCTCACTCCGGAAGAACGCGGGCAGCGGACCGCTCTTGCCAAAACCGTGGCCCATGTTGCCCGGGGATTGATAAGCGCCGATGCAGTTGGCGACTGGCTGCCGGCCAAAAAGATAGTGGCCTTTGTCGGCCCGACGGGCGTCGGCAAAACCACTGCTGCTGCGAAGCTGGCGGCACGGCTGGCTCTGGAAAGCAAAAAGAAAGTCATCCTGCTGACTACCGATACGTGCCGGATCGGTGCGGTCGAGCAGCTGAAGACCTACGCAGGATTACTGGGATTGCCCTTCCGGCCCATCACGCAAGCCTCCGAGTTGTCGCAGGCCATCCAGGATCTGAGCCAGCGCGACTACATTCTGATCGATACCGCGGGACACGGCCAGCGCGACCTCGGTGCGATGCATGAGCTGATGCAATTTCTCCAGGAGTCGCCTGATATCGAGCGCCATCTTGTTCTGAGCGCAACGACAAAACCTCTGGATATGCGCGAGGTCGTGGATCGCTTCGGCATTTGCAACCCCGATCACCTGTTGTTCACCAAACTGGACGAAACGTCAACCTTCGGCCCGATTTTTAACGAGCTGGTACGGACGCAGAAGCCTCTGTCTTATATCGCGGATGGCCAGCGAGTCCCCGAAGATTTCCATGCCGTGCGTGGCGATCAGATCGTGGACATCGTTCTCAACGCCCATTGATGCGGAGCACCACGAAAAGCATATGCGCAAGTTGACTACTCCAAACACAAACGGAAGCAGGCGCGCCGATCAAGGCTCAGCCGGGCGTGATCTGTCTCTGAGCATGAGCGCCAGCCGGGCCCGCGATAGAGGCCGGCATCCCCGGATTCTCGCAGTCGCCAGCGGCAAGGGCGGAGTGGGAAAAACCAACGTGGTGGCAAATCTGGCCGCCAGCCTTACCGAACTGGGAAAGAGAGTCGTCGTTCTAGACGCGGACCTCGGACTCGCCAACATCGACGTATTGCTTGGCCTGACCCCGCGATTCCACTTGGGGCACGTGCTTTACGGCAACAAAAAACTGACCGAGATCATGGTGGCTGGCCCGGGCGGCTTTCGGATTATCCCTGCCAGCTCCGGACTCCAGCGCCTGGCCGAATTGACACTCGATCAGAGAAACTATCTGGTGAAGAGCTTTGCCGATCTGGATGGTGACGCGGACTACCTGCTCATCGATACGGCTGCCGGCATCTCGACCAATGTATTGCACTTTTTACGTTCGGTGCCCGAGGTCGTGGTGGTCAGTTCACCCGAGCCGACAGCCATCGTGGATGCCTACGCCGTCATCAAGATCGTGCTGACGGAAGAACCGGCCAAAACGATACGGGTTCTGATCAACTCGGTCACGGACGAAGAAGAATCCCGCGATGTTTTTCGCCAGATCAACTCCGTGGTGAAGCGGTTTCTGGGTCGCGAAGTTATTTACATGGGACATGTCGAGCGCGACCCCCATGTGGTCAAAGCGGTACGTAGTCAGGTCCTTGTGACACATTACTTTCCAACAGCCCCGGCCAGCCGATGCTTCCGGCAAATCGCTCAAGCGGTGGACCTGCAGAGCGAAGCCACGGGCGAGTCCGCGCCGTTTGTTTGGGACGAACTTCTCAGTCATTGGGTCAACTGAAGTGTTCTTGGAAGCCATTACGCACTTGAAACAGTGGAACAGCCTGCAGGGACGTCGGCGATCCCGATGCCTTGCCCAAAAGAGGTAATGCCATGCAAGAAGCTGCGCGCCAGATGAGAGCCTATGAAACGGTTGTGCGTACGGAAACGAGCCGTGACGAGCTGATCCTCGAACACCTGCCGCAGATCAAATACATCGCGCATCGGATTTCTGCCAAGCTGCCCGCACATGTCGAGCTGAACGATCTGGTAAGTGCGGGTGTCTTGGGACTGCTGGACGCGGTGGAGAAATTTGACCCGAGCCGCGGCGTGAAATTCAAAACCTACGCGGAACTCCGGGTAAAAGGAGCGATCCTGGACAGCCTGAGGAACCTCGACTGGGCCCCACGATCGCTGCGCAAACGGAGCAAGGACCTGGAGAGGGTCTACAAGGAGCTCGAGCAGCGCTTCGGGCGTCCCGCCTCCGACAAGGAAGTTTGCGACGAGATGGGAATCACCCTCGAAGAGTTTTTCGAACTCGTCGACCAGATCAAAGGACTCAATCTTGGCAGCTTTCATGAGATGGCATCCCAGGAAGATGACCGCAATAGCGAGCCGCTGGTCAGATACGTGCCCGATGCGCCACAGATGGATCCGTTCTTTGTCTTCCACAAGTCAGAGATCCGCACTCTCCTGGCCGGAGCGATCGATGCTCTGCCAAAGAAGGAGCGGCTGGTCGTATCGCTTTATTACTACGACGAACTCACAATGAAAGAAATCGGCAAGGTTCTCGGCGTCAATGAGTCACGGGTATCGCAGTTGCACACCAAGGCAATGCTCCGGCTGCGAACCAAGCTGCGCAAGATCAAGCAGGACGACAACTCTTAGGGAGAGAGCCATGGAAAAGATCCTGTCCCAGGACGAGATCAATGCTCTGTTTTCGACCATGTCCACGGAAGGCGCGGCGCTCGAGAACTCTTCAAGCAAGCCGGCTCAGCCGGAAACCAACTATTCCCGATACGACTTCTGCCGATCGGATCGAATCCCCAAAGATCAGATCCGCGCCATCCACCAGCTTCACACGAACTTTGCAAGGCACTACTCTTCCTCTCTCTCCGCCTATTTGCGCGCGCTCGTCGAAGTCTCGGTGATCTCTGTCGATCAGGTGTCCTATCTGGAGTTTCTGAAGGTGCTTTCGGACCCCACTCTCTTCTGTTCGATTTCCATGCAGCCGATGCACGGCAGCCTCGCAATGGAGCTCAGCCCTCCGCTGGTGTTTCCGATCATCGATATGTTGTTGGGGGGGCCAGGCAAACCTCCTCCCGAAAACCGCACACTCACGGAGATTGAGATGCAGATTGTCGAGGGTGTCATCAAATTGGCGCTACGAGACTTGAAGGAGGCCTGGCGTCCTGTTCTAGAGATCAATCCCCAGATCGAGAGTGCGGAGACACGGTCTCAGATGCTGCAGGTCGCTGCCGCGGGTGAAGCCGTGGTGACCGTCGGATTCGAAGTAAAGGTCGGAGATAATTCGGGCATGCTAAACCTATGCATACCCTCCGTGATGCTGAAAAAGAACCGAATGATCTTTGACCAACAGAAGCGTCAGCGTCGTCCTGAAGCCGGAGACAGCGAGGCGGGCAAGATCAGCGAAGTACTGCGCTCCGCCCGGATTCACGTCAGCGGGGAAATTCGAGACAACGCGCTGGTCGTGGAGGACCTTCTCAGCATTGGCGTCGGCGACATCATTCAGCTGAATCATTCAGTGGACGAGCCGATCCAGCTCAATGTCGGCGGCATGCCGAAATTCCGTGGAAGCATCGTGATGCGGCGCGGCAAGCGCGCATTCGAGATCTCTCACAAATACGTTTCTTGAGGTACTCGCGGTGAACAGCTCTAACTCTTACAAACTCACGAACCAACAGAAAGTCCTGGAGCCGCTGTTCCAGGCTTTTGGCGCAGGCTTTTCCGAGGCATCGAGGAGCTCCCTGCACAGCACGGCCAGCGCAGCCTGCATCCGAATGGAACCGGTCTCGTTGCGCGACCTGACGAAACCCGGCCCTAGCCTCGGCATCGAGATCCAGTTCGACTCGGGGATCAGCGGCAGTGCTCTCCTTGTGATGGCCCAATCGGATGTTGCCCGCCTCGGTGGACTTTTGTCAGGCTTGGAAGCGCCGGAAGGTGAGCCGATCGACACCAAGATCATGGAGGCTTGCCTTCAATTCTTCGCGAGCGCTCTGAAAGCCTCCGGCCAGAGCCTCGCATTATCCTGCGGGCTGTCCATCCAGGCAGCCGCCCCGCGGCCGATCAATCCTGCGGGTGATAATGACGCTCTTTTGCAGCTCGATGACGCGTACTCGGATGCGATGGGACTGAATCTTCAGCTGAAGGTAGAGAACTGCCCGGATACATCGATGTGGCTTCTCATGCGCGCGGACCTGCTTGCATCGCTGAATGCGCAACTGCCCCAATATGCCGGGTCTACAAGCGGCGGTTCTTCCGCCGCCGATAAAACGGCCGCGGGAAATGCGAACCCTGAGGTGACTAAGCAGCAGAACAGCTGGAACATCGACCTTATTCTTGACGTGGAGCTCGAAGTCGCCGTTTCGTTCGGCGGGGCCCAGATGGCGTTGCGCGACATTCTGAAACTCGGCGTCGGCTCTGTGATCGACCTGGAGAAGGGAGTCAATGATCCGGTCACGATCTCCGTCAATGACAAGCCCATCGCCCACGGCGAAGTCGTCGTCGTCGACGGAAATTATGGAGTGAAGGTCATGGAAGTGGAAAGCACTGCGGATCGGATCAGGTCCCTGGGTTAGGTTGGGAGAGGGGAGATTCATGAACATCGTCGAGTCGTCAGCGCCGGAATTGCAGGTGCGGGATCTCCGCGAGATTGCGAACCAGGCGGGCGATCTGCCAGCCCTGCCCGACACCGCCATGACAGCCATGCAAATGATGGACAATCCGCGTGTCAATGCACGGGAACTCCAAACGGTCATCACACGAGACCAGGCTCTCACGGCCCGCATTCTGAAGATCGTCAATTCGGCGATGTATTGTTTTGAGCGTGAAGTGTCCACCCTCTCGCACGCGATCACCATTCTCGGGCTTGACACCGTGCGCTCCATCCTGGTGGCCGCGGCCGTGGGCCAGATCTTTCCGTCTGGCTCGGCAGGGAACAAAGACCTCACAACCCAGCTTTTTTGGGAACACTCGTTGGGTGCTGCGGTTGCGGCTAAAGTCATCGCGGCTCGCACGGGCTACCCGGTCGTGGAGGAGGCGTTCACCTGCGGTCTGCTTCACGATATGGGCAAAATGGTGCTCCTGAAAAACCGGAACAAGCTCTATCGGGAAATTCTGAGCGAGGTGTATCGCGGTGGGTCAACATTCCAGGAGGCCGAACAACAGACTTTCGGTTTCACGCACGTTCATGTTGGCGCTCTCCTGGCCCAGAAATGGCATTTCCCGAAGCAACTTCTTGAGGCCACTCTCTACCATCACGACTGCCTCGCCGCGCCCAGCCACAGGACTCTGGCTGCCATTGTGGCCCTGGCGGACGCTTCGATGATCTTTCTGGAAGTGGGTTTCCAGAAAAACAAATCGCTTCAATTGGAGGAGGAGGCGTCGGCGCGACATCTGAGGCTGACGGCTCCTGTGCTGCAAACCATGATTCTGGATGTGCAGACCATGATTCTCAAGCTGCCTGCCGGCGCGCATATTTGAGAACGCGCTACGGGCGGCCGGGAGGCCCTTATGAGCTTGCCATATGGCTTTATCTTATGCTTCGGCGCATGGGTCCCGCTCGCCGCGGGATATCTGGTGTTGCAGGGTCGGTGGCGGCGCCGTTTCTCGGCCCTGAAGCAGGAGATGACTTGTCTCTCCGAGGATTTGCTGCAAATGGCAGAGCTGCAGACGGATTTGTATCAGCATGTCCGATGTGATCTCACGAAGATCGAAGAAAAGGTGCTCGATATGTCAATGCCATCTTCTGAATCTCCGGCTCCATTGGAACGAAGGCACCAGGTCCTTACTCTTGCGCGTAAGGGAGTCGCCCTCGAAGAAATTGCCCAGCGCCTGCGCATTCCCAGGGGGGAGGCAGAGTTGATTCTAAGTCTGCGTAAATATATCGAACGAGCTCCGGCAGCGGCCGCTTCCGAGGGCCTCAAGGGTTACGCGCAGGCTTCTCCTTGACGAAAATCGGGAAACGCGCAGCAAGCCTTGCCCAGGCGGGTGGGAAGAAATTGCCAGTTTGTATCGGAACCTTGACACTTCAGGCGGGTCCTTCCAGCTTGAAGTGCTGTGAATGCATCAGATTTCAGGACCTAAGTTTATGGCACGAAACTTGCAAACAACCGGGTGGCACTCGCGACATCATAAAACGGAGCTCCCGCAGGGAGCTCAGGAGATGAAACGTGCATAGCGGTCTCTACACAGCATATTCCGGGATGAAGGCCCAAATGGATGCCCTGGACATGCTTGCAAACAACCTGGCCAACGTCAATACAACGGGGTTCAAGGAGCAAAAGACCTTCTTTACTGCGTTGAACCTGGCCATGGACTCATCCGCCTCGCCTCAGATCGACTCGGCGATCAACACACATGCAGTGGTGGCTCAAGGCGCCGTGGATCTCAGCACTGGATCGCTGGTTGGAACGGGAAACGATCTCGATGTGGCGCTCGTGGGAAACGGACTGCTGACCGTCGAGACTCCGGGTGGCGTGCGCTACACGCGCAACGGAAATCTGACCACGGACACCAAGTCAGTTCTGTGCACGTCGGATGGGTACCCTGTGCTCGGCGATGCAGGACACATCGTTTTGGGTCCCGGGAAGGTAAACATCGATCAGGATGGGCAAATCTCGCTCAACGGAGTAACCGTCGATCGCCTCAAGCTCGCCTCGTTCGATGATCCGGCCTCGCTGTCGCTCGAGGGAGGTTCTCTGCTCGCGGTTCACAATAACCAGACTCCCAAAGCCGCGACAAACGTGACCGTGCGGCAGGGATATCAGGAGCAGTCAAACGTGAATCCGTTATTGGCTACGGTGCGCATGGTCGAACTGATGCGCAATTTTGAGGCGATTCAAAAAGGCGTCAATCTAATGGTCAACGATTTGGACGCGAAGGCAATCGACAGACTCAGTCGCTAGGAGAAATCATGTTACGAGCATTGTATACGGCCGCAAGCGGCATGAATGCGCAACAGCTAAACATCGATACCATTGCGCACAATCTTGCTAACGTCAACACGACCGGCTTCAAGCAGCGCCGCACGCAATTTCAGGACCTTCTCTATCAAAACGAGCGCAACGCAGGCACGGCCAATACGGCGAGCACGGATGTCCCCGTGGGACTGCAAGTCGGGCTCGGAACCAAGCCGATTGCCACTGAGATGATATTCACCCAGGGTGATTACTCGGCGACGGACAATCCCCTTGATATCGTGATCGAGGGGCAAGGGTTTTTCCAGATCCTCCAGCCCAACGGCCAGCTCGCTTACACGCGCGCCGGAAACTTCCAGGTGAACCGTGACGGCGCGATGGTCACTTCGGATGGTAATCTGCTGGATCCGCAGATCACCATTCCCCAGGACCAGACCGGCATCAGCATTGGCGCCGACGGCACCGTGTCGGTGATTCAGGCCGGACAAACGACGCCGCAGCAGGTAGGCAAGATTGAGATCGCCATGTTTCAGAATCCGGCCGGACTCGACAGCATCGGCAAAAACCTCTTCACTCCCACCCAGGCCTCCGGCGATGCCATCACGGGAACGCCGGGAGAAAATGGCCTGGGGACGTTGCTCTCTGGCTTCCAGGAGCAGTCCAACGTCAGCGTGGTGGAAGAGATGGTTAACATGATCGTGAGCCAGCGCGCTTACGAAGCGAACTCGAAGGTCATCCACAGCGCAGATGACATGCTTTCTCAGGCAAACAACATAGTCAGATAAGAATTGGAACCATGCAAGCTTCGAACTCTCTCCTCAGATCACGCCCCGCACGCTTTGCGCACCGGCTGTTTTATCGGACGGTTTCCACCTCAGGTTTTGTCCGGACCGATAGCCGCCTCACAAGTCTGCTTTCAATGAACCTGCAGAGCCAGTTGCATAGAAACCGTTGGCTCAGGACCCGCCCTACGCTGCCCCAAAAATCGTCCCCCCCTCGTGTGGTCGAGGGGAGAGTCCGAAGCTTGCCGGCTGCCGCGATTCTGGTGGCAGCCTTGCTGTGCTGTTTCTCGAACGCTTGGCCAACTCCTGGAGGAATCTGCACCATCCGGCTGCGCTCCGAGGCAGTTGTCAAGGGGTCCACCCTGATCCTCGCGGACATCGCCGATCTCAGTGGGGATGACGAGGTCCTGGTGACCCGCCTGGCGCAGGCTCCTTTGGGGGTGATACTGCAAGCCCGCACCTTGAGCAGAGCCGAGGTCTTTGAGCTGATTCGCGGCCTCGTTGCGAGCCCAAAGGAGGTGTTGATCACAGGCGCAGATTGTACTCGAGTCTCTGTTGCGACACGCGTACCCGCTCTAGAGGAAATCGTCTCCGTTTTGAAGGCGCATTTTGCCTCCGTCACAGAGTGGAGACAGGAAGAAATTGAGATTCCATCGATTGAAAATCTGACGGCGATCGAGCTTCCCCAGGGTGAACTGAAGCTGAATGTCATCGGCAGGGCGCTGCCCTCGAACAATCGCAGCATGCTGATTCCAATGGCGGCAGTTTCCGAGGGCAGGACGCTGCGCACCTTCTGGGTCAAGGCCGACGTGCGCGTGCGAGCGCACGTGGTCCAGCTGGCAAAGCCCGTGCCGTACGCACACACGCTGCAAGCGGACGATTTGCGTGACGCGCTTGCCGACATCGAAGAGCCGGGCGCTGCCTACTTCCGGACTTGCGAGGAAGTGATCGGCACGACCGCGAAGCGCGCGCTGGGGACCGGAGAACTCCTCAAGCGTGATTGGGTGAACGAAATCAATCTCGTGCACAGCGGGGACACGGTTCGGCTCGTATCGCAGGGGAGCGCAATCTGCGTCACGACTCTCGCGCGAGCCCTGCAGAACGGGAAAATCGGAGATCGGATCAAGGTGAGGAATCTTGACTCGGATCGTGCGATCGCGGCTGTGGTCACCGGCCAGGGAGAAGTGCGCGTCGCGCGCTAGGGGGTAAATGATGAAGCAGTACCGTGCAAGATGTTGCTTTAGCCTGTTCTTACTGTTGTCTCTCGCCGGACTGGCGTCGGCTTGCGGTCCAAAGAAAATCTCGACGACCGCCGCTGCGAGCCTGGGCAGCTATGTTGCCGAAGCCAGTGCCCAGACGACGCCCCAACAGACCACGGATGGATCCTTGTGGGTGGGCCAGAGCAGCCATCTCAACCTGTTCCGCGATTTCAAGGCTCGCGATGTAAATGACGTCGTCACCATTGTCGTTTCAGAATCGACGCAGGCCAGTTCTGCGGCGGATGCCACGAGCAACAGGGCCAGTACTGCCCAGATAGGGATGAGCAACCTGTTCGGCGCCGAAAAAAAGATCAAAGAGCTCTCGAACGCCGTGAACGGGTCGGGCACCACCACCTTTAAGGGCAATGGGGCCACGACACGGGCCACGACACTCACTACTACCGTGACCGCGCGCGTTAAGTCCGTGCTGCCCAACGGGTATCTGGTGATCGAGGGCGTGCGCACGCTGAGCCTCAACAATGAAAATCAGGTCATCTACGTGACCGGCGTGCTGCGCCCCGAGGACATCGGCGCCAACAATGAAGTGCCTTCGGCGGCGGTCGCTCAGATGGAGATTCGCGTGCAGGGCAAGGGCGTAGTCAGCCAGCCGCTGAAACCGGGATTACTGTACCGCATCTTGAACGGAATTTTCCCCTTCTGAGGTGAGAGCCAAAATGAAGCAAGCGCGAAATGCCGGTGCAGTTCTGGTGATAATCCTCGCGTCCCTGATGGAGCCGATGTCGATGGGCTCCAGCCGTATCAAGGACATCGCATCGTTTGCAGGCGTGCGAGAAAACCAGCTGGTCGGTTATGGCCTGGTAGTCGGCCTCAGCGGCACGGGAGACAGCCGCCAGACCTTTTTTTCGACCCAGACCCTTGCCAACATGCTCGAACGCAGCGGGATAACCATCTCAGCGGACCAGATTCGCGTCAAAAACATCGCAGCCGTCATGGTTACGGCCATTCTCCCCCCATTCATCCGCAGCGGCAGCAGCATCGACGTGACCGTCAGCTCCATCGGCGATGCACAGAGCCTCCAGGGCGGTGTCCTCATCATGACGCCTCTGAAGGCTGCCAACAATGAGATTTATGCCAGCGCTCAAGGGCAACTCGCCCTCGGAGGATTTAGTGCGAGCGCGGGCGCAAACAAGGTCCAGACGAACCATCCCACGGTCGGCAGAATCCCGAACGGGGGTCTGGTGGAAAAGGAAGTGCCGGTCAATCTGGCAGGCCGCACCGAGCTGACGCTCATCCTGCACGACAGCGATTTTACCAGCGCCAGCCGGGCCGTGAAGGTAATCAACGATGCGGTCGGCACGGCTGTCGCCAAAGCGGTCGACGGACGGACGATCAGCATCAAGATTCCCGCAGACTACTCTCAGCGGGTAGTGGATTTCATGTCGATGGTAGAGAACGCCAGAATGGAAGTGGACTTCCCTGCGCGAGTCGTGCTCAACGAAAAGACCGGGACCATCGTGCTGGGTAAAGAAGTGAAAATCTCGGCCGTGTCGATCATCCACGGCAGCCTCTCCCTTCAGGTGGGTACCACGCTCGAGGTTTCCCAGCCCGCGCCGATGGGGCAGGGCACTACCGCCGTCGTTCCCCAAACAACGGTGGCGGTTCAAGAGGACAAGGGACACGCGGTTACCCTTCATGAAGGGGCCAGCGTCGAGGAAATCGTGCGCGCGTTGAACTCGATTGGCGCTTCGCCGCGGGACATCATCGCGATCTTCCAGGCAATCAAAGCCTCCGGAGCCTTGCAGGCCGAATTGGAAATATTGTAATGAATCCTGAGAACCGTGATTCGAGGGAAGCCGGCGGAGAGTGGCGATGACGCAAGATACCTTGGCGGGCAGCTTGCTGAACAGATCCGTAATGGAGAGCGTTGATCGTTCGACCGCAGACCTGCTGCGCAAGTCCGGCAACGGGACCGCCAAAACCGACGCGCAGCTCCAGGATGCCGCGAAGGAATTTGAAGCTATGTTTTTGTCTCATATGTTGACCGTAATGCGCGATACGATCGACGACTCAGGGCTTACGGAAAAGGGGCCGGGACAGGACATCTACACGGAAATGTTCGATCAGGAACTAGCCCGCAATCTGGCAAAACGCGGCGCACTCGGAATCTCGGACCTGCTGATGCGCAACCTCTCCAATCAGGCGCCGGCGGCACAGCTGGGATCGGTAGACGATGCCATCAGCAAAGCAACGCTTCCTTCCGCCGGAAGCGCGAATACGGGAGGAGACGAGGTCCCGGATTTCCGCATGCCCGTGCAGGCGCCACTTTCTTCCGGTTTCGGTATTCGTAGGGATCCGATTACGCATGAGATGCAGTTTCATCACGGTGTGGACATTGCCGCACCGCAGGGCACAAGGATTCACGCGGCCGCTGCCGGCAGCGTGGTGTTTTCCGGTTATCAGAATGGGTACGGCAATACCGTGGTTGTGCAGCACCAGGATGGATTTGAAACCCGGTACGCCCATATGGGCACGCTGCTCGTGAACGCAGGCGATTCCATCCAGGCGTCCCAGGTTTTGGGAACCGTGGGGAGCACAGGGCGATCGACAGGCGCCCACCTTCACTTTGAAATAAGCCGCAACGGGGATCAGATAGATCCCAAAGCGCTTTTGGGTGAGTGAGGCATGCATACAAGGGGCCATGAGAATGATCGCCGCATCCTTTCAGGAAGCCCTAAAGTGTTACCACGGAAAGGTCGATATAGCGCTCGAGAAGAGTACACTCTTGAGGATGCTATGGAAATAAACAACAAATCCCCCCTGATCGACCTCGGCAACAGTGCGGACCGTCTCCATTTGCAGGAGCAGATCGCGCAGCGCGTTCAATCGTCCAGCCGTGGGTCGGTCGCCGGAGACCCCGATCGTGTCGAGCTTTCAGTCCGCAGCCGGGAGATTCAAAACCTGGGCGCCCTGATTCAATCCACGCCGGATGTCAGAGAAGGTGTAGTGCAGCAGGTTCGGCAGTCTCTACAGAACGGCACGTACAATGTCAAAGCCGAACAAGTTGCTGACAAAATTCTAGGCGGAGATTTCGTCGACGAAATCTTCTAAGTGGCAGCTCCAGGAGGGCGCCATGGCCGACGACTTCGGACGCGTCAATCCTGTTTCGCCGCACTTTCTGGATCGCGGCGCGCACGAGGAACCCTACTCGGGGCGCCACCCCAGGAAGCACCAGAGCCATGACCAGGATGATCCTGGCCGTGATCCGGATGATATGGAGTTTAAGGAAGCAGAAGAATCTGATTCCAAGAACCATATCAATCTCAGGATTTGAACGATGGATGAGCACATCCCGGCTTTGATGAGAATTGTTCGAGAAGAGATCGGGCTATATCGCGAACTGATCGACCACGCGCGCCAAAAGACCGCGCTGCTGGTGCGTGGCTCTTTGGAAGCGATCCTGGAAAGCAGTAAGACGGACGAGACGTTTAACGTCAAGCTGCGGCTCCTGGAAAATGAAATGGCGCCCCTTTGCCAGAAGATTTGCCAGGTACTGCACTTGACAGGCGAAGAGTTTACTCTCCTAAAACTTGCCGAAGCGGCCGATCCCTCGGTCGCCGTAGAGATAAGGTCCCAAACTATGCTTTTCAAGCATCTTGTGGAAGAGCTCAAGAGAATCAATCAGCGCAATCGCAAACTCCTGGAAAACTCCCTGCGCTATTCGCGAGGCCTGTTGAATCTTATCGCAAACACCACAAACCCCTATCAAAGCAATGGGCTGTTCAAGCCCTATGCCACGGCGCACAACACGATCTCGAGCAAGGTGTAGCCCGAACGGTTGAGGGGGCAACGTGATCATGCGCCTGTTGGGACGCACGGCGCCTCTTATCCGCAGCTTGCCGGGAACGGCCGGAGGTCCGAATCATGACTTCACTCTTAGCCGGGTTGGAAATTGCGCGCCAGGCGCTTCAGGCCCAGCAATTTGGCCTCGATGTCACCCAGAACAACATTGCCAACGTCAATACTCAGGGATACGCGCGCCAACGAGTGGCACTGACCCCCGGACCGCCAGGCGTGCAATATGACTGCCAGCCTAACCAAGGTGTACGCGTGGGCGCGGTTGAATCTGCCCGGGATAGCTTTATCGATTACCGTGTCAACCAGGAACTATCGCTGCAGAGCCAGCTGGATACTTCCTCCAGCGTTCTGCAACAGGTGGAAGCACTTTTCAATGAGAACTCCGATTCCGGGTTGCAATCATCCATCAACACCTTTTTTAACAGCTTCAGTTCGCTGGCCAACACTCCCGAGGATGCCTCGCTGCGGCAGCAAGTGCTTGCCAATGGCCAGGCGTTGGGCGCTCAGTTTGAGCAAGTTTATGAACAGCTCCAGACCATCCAGCAATCTCAGGACAGCCAGGTCGCCGATACGGTGAATCAGATCAACACCCTGACTTCAAGCATCGCCCAGCTCAACGTCGAAGTCGCAGCCGCGCGGGGTACCAACAACAATGAGAATACTCTGCGCGACCAGCGACAGCAGTTGGTGGATCAACTTGGAGGCCTTGTCGACATATCCTACTGTGAGGATGATTCCGGAAGTCTTACGATCACGACGCGTCAGGGCGCGTCTCTGGTCGCTGGTACCACCAGCAATCCCTGGAAAACGGTCCCATCTCCCGCTTTGGGCAACCTTCTGTCAGTCTATTCGGGCAACACCGACATCACGTCCACGATTCAATCCGGCAAGCTTGGGGGCCTGCTCGATGTTCGTGACTCGAAAGTAACATCCTATCTGAATCAGCTCGATGACATGGCTGCCGGGATCATCTCAAAAGTGAATGCGCAACATGTCCAGGGGGTGGATCTCAACGGCGATGCCGGAGGCAACTTCTTCACTCCTTTTGTTCAACAGACACCGGGGTCGAACCAGGGCGCGGCACGGGCCATTGAGGTGGCGATCAGCGATCCCGACAAGATTGCGGCTGCTGGAGTTGGGGAAGGATCTGGATCCAATACCAACGCCAAGCTTCTCGCGGATGTCCAGAATCAGGCCCTGCTGCTTGGGGACAGCGCCAATCTGAATCAGCTCTACCAAAACCTGATTTTCACGGTCGGCATGGATTCCCAGACTGCGTCAGATGGTCTCACCACGCAGAACGAGGTGCTTACGCAGCTGCAGAACCAGCAGGACTCGGTTTCGGGTGTCAGTCTGGATGACGAAGCCGTCAGCGTCTTACGTTATCAGAAGGCCTACCAGGCCAACTGTCAAGTCATCAGTGTTCTGGACACGCTGACAGATGGTCTTATGAAGATCTTCGGAGGGTAGTTATGAGGATCACCGAAGCAATCAGTTACCGCAACATGCTTGCCGGCGTCGAATCACTCAACGACAAACTGGAACAGGCGAACGAAGAGGTATCATCCGGCAAGAAGCTGTTGAACCTGCGCGATTCGCCGGCGGAAAGCGCGGAGAACCTCCAGCTCAATAATCAGTTGGGTCAACTTGATCAATACCAGAGCAACTCCGATGCCTCCTCCTTTTATCTGCAGGTAACGGACTCATCACTGAATTCGCTGTACAACCTGGTCACCTCGGTCTACTCCCAGGGCAGTGCTGCCGCCAGCAACTTCAACGATGCGAACGCCCGCGCATCATACGCGGCTGACATCCGCTCGCAATTGGGCCAAGCGCTCTCGCTGGCCAACACACAGGTCAGAGGGCGCTACATTTTCGCAGGCTCAAAAGTCACAGCGCCCGCATTTACCGCCGCGGGCGACACGATGACCTATCAAGGCGATGACGATGTGAACACCGTCAATATCGGGGAAGGTCTGCAGGTGCATGAGAACGTCGCGGGTTCCGCCGTTTTCAGTCCCGTGTTCACCGCTATCAGCGGGCTGCTGAGCGCCATCGACAGCGGCGACCAGGGGGCGATGCAAACCGCCCTGAGTCAATTCTCCGGAACGCTTGCCACCGTCAACAACGTGCGTTCCCAACTGGGTGTCGATCTGGCAAGTGTGCAGAATTCAGCGACCGCCCGCCAGGCGGAACAGACCGACATTCAGCAACGCCAGTCCACAATCAGCAGTGCCGATATGGCTGTGGCGCTCACCCAAGTGACCCAGACCCAGACGGCGCTACAGGCCGCGCTTTCGGTCGGGGCGGTTTTGGGCAAACAGAATCTGTTCGACTATCTCGGGTAATGAAAATCGCTCAAAACATCTAAGATGCCTGCTCGCCGGGAATGCGGAACGCGTAAATTCATGGACAGAGCCTTTTCTCCGCATGTAAAATCGAATTGGGTTGTGCAAAAAGAGTAATGAATTCTGTCCGCCGGGATTATTGAGGAAGGCTTGGGACAGAGTTGGAAAGGTGGCGCTGCCCGGTAGCCATCAGGGAATTCCTTCGGTATCTCTTTTGTATGGTCTCGTGATGAATGAAGCCAGAGGGTTGACAGTGCGAACCGTGAATTTCGGGGAAATAGAAGTTCCCGAAGAGAAAATTATTCACTTCAAGGAAGGGATTCCTGGTTTTCCTCAGATCCGCAAGTTCGCCATGTTGGAAATAGAAAACTTGAAACCCTTTAATTACCTTCAGTCTTTGGAGGATCCTCCCATAGCTTTGCTGGTGGTCAATCCCTTTCTGCTGCAGTCTTCCTACCAGTTTGAGGTTAGTGAAAAGGACGCGGAGGAACTGCAGGCCGGCAAGCCGGAAGAGATATCGATATTTGCCGTGGCCACCATTCCCGAGGATCCATCCAATGCTACGGTCAACCTGATGGCTCCCATCCTGATCAACGACAGGAACCGATGCGGCAAGCAGATCATTCTCCTTGAGAGCCGCTATTCCGTGCGACATCCGCTTTTCCGAGCTGCCGCGAAGAACGGGGTCGAACCGGGGTAATTGATAACGGAGTGTGCGGCGAAATAATCTGAACGCCCTTCCATCGGAGAGATGTGTGCTGGTATTCACGCGGAAAAGAGGAGAGAGCCTGATCATCGGCAACGAGATTGAGGTCACGTTCCTAAATGTGGGAAGCGGCAGCGTAAAAGTGGGGATCACCGCGCCGCGGTATATCTCCGTGCACCGCAAAGAAGTCTACGAATCCATCAAGAGGGAAAACGTCGCTGCATCCATGTCCCAGATTCCACCGCCGGATGTCCTGAAGAGACTGCTCGGATGAATGTCTTACGCATAGCGGGGAGGCAGGAATGGGGACATGCGAACCCGAGCCGCTATCGAAGCTGCAATTATGCAAGGTTCTCGGCCTGCCGGGTGCAATTCTTGAGCTGAATCAGTGCCCGGGTGATTGGTTCGGATGCTTTGGCGACGGAGCGGAAATAGTCGTGATATAAGTCCTGGATCTCGCAGGCGGTGATTCTAGGCTGCGATGCGAGCGCCGATCGCCGGCGGAGAAACGAGACGTTCCCGAGCTGATTGAACTTCTCCAGAAGCGGCGCGAGCCTCGGCAAGGAAAGCACGGATTTCTTCAACCCTTCCAATCTCTCCGAAAGTCGGGCGGCGGAATGCAGCGACTGACTATCGCGGCATTCATGGAAAGCCTGTTCAAGAATTTGCTGAAGCCGACCCGATTCCTCTCCCATGGTCATAAGAAGGCTCGTGTCCACAGGCATGAGATTCCGGGCGGCGTCATCATACAGGCGCTGGATTTCGCCGGCGAAATTGCGGCGCTGCCGGCAGAAACGGTGTAATGCTTCGCGCAAGCTCATGATTTCCACATGGTCTTTGAGAATCCCTCCTTCGGTGGCGTTGACGAATCGTACCGACGGGTGTTTCTCGAGTTCCGCGTTGATCCAGTTCCAGTAGGACACAAGCTTGTCGGTGCTTTCCACCAGCCTGCCAAAGAGGTCCGGAATCGACACGAGCTTGTTGCACGCCCTCAGATCCGCCCAACGCTTCTGCCATTCATCCGGGTTGCTGACGCCCTGAAACCATCGAGGCTCCCAGTGGAGTCCCGAACAATATGTGCGCCCGTCGCTGAAAGCGAGATCCTGTCCGATGAACAGGATGGGGTTGCAGCCGAGGCGCAGGGCAAAGTCCAGACACATGGTGGCAACCGATCCCCAGGCTCGAAGCGATCCCTTGGATGACAGGAGATCCGAGAAACCCGGGAGCGAGGAATTTTCGAACGCACAGAGAATCGTGCGGTTTTCAAAAGCCGCCAGGGATTCAGGATATGCCGTGCCTTCCGCCACCAGATGTAGTGTCGGCGCGTTCACATCCTTTAGATGAAGTAAGGCATCGTATCCCGGATCGCCGCAGGCCACAAAATGAGGCTCGATGCCGGCAGCGGTCAGCGGTTTCAACGCAGCGTCGGCGGCGATGATCAATGCGTTGTCCTGATGGGTCCTCAGTTCGTGAATGTTCCGGTCCAGGGAAGGACCCGCGGAAACCAAGATCGCGGGGACCCCCGGAAACTTGTCTGCAAAGGCATCCACTCCCGGCGCCTTGCAAGCGCGGGGAAAATTTGCAACGAAGTTATGCAAGAAAGATGTGGACATTCCCACCAGAGTGTTGATGTCCGTGAAGATCTGAAGCGTCTTACTTTGGATGATCTCGGCGGCGGATTTGAATAACTTCGGATCGAGTACCAGCGAGGCAGCATTGATGATGTAAACACTCTTGCTCGCGGTCACGGGATCGAAGAACTGCCTCCATTGCTCCCCAAGCTCATTTCCTCCGGGAGGCCAGGCGAAGTGAATGTGAGTCAATGAGAGAAATGAAGAAAGGTCACGCACTGCCATCGCCGCGCGCAGAATTTCAAGATCCGACTCGACCACGAATATGTGAGCGGTTTCCCGGCTCACGCGTGCGAGCAGCGCATCCAGGTTGTAGCCGAGTCCGAATCCCATAAAGATGAAGTAATCCGCACCGGTCAAATCCACATCTTGAATTGACTTCTGCGCCTCCAACAGAGGATCGTACCGGCTGTGCAGGGGGACGGGATCACCTGCAGCACGTTGATAGAACGCAGTGGGCGCGCCCTTGCGGGATTGAGCCAGACGCACCCGGCCGGCGGGATTGGCCCTGAGAAGCTGCGCGAGCTTCGGTTGCCGGCGCGAAAGGACCGCGAGATTGGATGTGAAGGTATTCACGATGCACCCTGCAAGGCGAAGGGAGCGGCTAGCTCCAGAAGGGCTCCTGACTTCTCAAGGGGCTAATGGCGCGCGTCGATGAACTTGGGCTGAGCCTCCCGGTAGGGGCGCACGCTGCGCAGAAATCGTCCCCCTGCTTGAAGCCCTTGGAGGGAAGCGCGGATCTCCTCCCGCAATCGATGAAGGGCGGCTGCATTCCTTTCAATCAGTTTCAACAGGTTTCTGCATCTTTCGCGAAGAAATGCCGCCGAGGATTCGTTTTCCTCTCGAGCGCCGTCGAGGAATCCCGCGGCAGGATTGCAGTGGCTCATGAACTGCGCCACACGCTTTTCCGCGGCGAGGAGTTTTTCTTCGATGCCCTCCCCATCCAGCAGGACAGGATGGCGCGCCTCGAGGTTCTGGTACTGTTTTTCCAGCTGGGCCCCCAGCGAATCGTAAAAGGCTTGCAGGGCGCGCCCTTCGGTATCAGCGTGATTCATGATTATGCCGTGAGATTGAGTTTTGAGTTGGGCACCGGAGCCTGGCCGGCCGCCGAGAGCGGGGGGGCCAAGATCTCGACTTTTGGGTGGGTCCCCGTTCCGACAGAGGCGGTTTTGAGGGCTTCGAGGCGCGCCACTTCTCCCCAGGCATCACGCAAGCCGGTCAAAAGCTGGACGGTTTCCTTCAATGGCCCGGCGCTCTGGTGCAGATTTGCCTGGAAGAGTCGGTTTTTCATGTATCGATACAGCCGATCCAGAGAGCGGGCAATCTCTTCACTCGCTTCAAATTCGAGACCCGACTGGAGCTCTGTGAGAATGGATGTCACCTTGTTGATGCAACGGGTACGGCTCGCGATGGCATGCGCCGCGATATGTTCCTGCGCTCTTTGGAGATTCGCGATGGCTGCGTCATACAACAACAACACGAGTTGAATCGGCGTTGCAGTCCGGATCGCGACTTCCTGGTAGCGGCGAAGTTGGTTCGGCATCGAATGCTCCACTACTGACTACGATGAGCTGAGTGAACTCAATTGGCTGGTTATTGAGGCCTGCATAACGGTCAACTGCTGGAGAGCCTGGTTGGCTTGTGTGTACTCGGCGATCCAAAGCTGTTGTTGAATGTCCAGCCGCGCTTGCATTTGTTTGATCTCGTTGTTAATGCTGGTGATGTCAGTCTGGAGAGCACCGGTGGCGTTGGTTATCGGGCCATCCAGCGAGTCCGTGAAATTCTTGAGCCGGGTTTCAAGCGCGGGCAACAGGCTCGTCGTGTTGCCGTCATCATCGGTTCCATCAGCCAGAAAGAGTCGAGCGGTGTCGCTGAAGTTGGTGGACAGCGCGTTTCGTAGCTTTGTCTCATCAAGGCTCAAAGTCCCGTCGTTTGCCATCGAGATTCCGGCTTGCGACAGCGTGCTGAACGCGGATCCGTTTGAAGTGACGTTCTGCGTCACTGCGGTTGCGACCTGGTTCTGGGCGTCCCTGATGGTGGGATCTCCGGATAGGAGTCCCGCACTTTTTGTAGTCGAGTCATAGGCGCTTTGGGACGTGACATAGGATGTGAAATCGTTGTACTTCGAGATGAAGTCTTTGACGCCCGCCACGATCGAATCCACGTCGCGATTGACGGTTACGACGGCATCGCCTGACTCCGCATTCAGATTGAAGGTCATACCCTCTACGGCATTGGTCACGGCGTTCGAACTGCTGGTAATGTCGATGTTGTTGACCGTCAGCTTGGCATCTTGGGCCGCGGTCGCCACGGAGAGGCTCAGACTGCTTCCCGTTCCGACTTTCAGGTTGTTCGTGATCTTGAGCGCGTTGGCGAGCCCTGAGTCATCGCTGGTGATCACAAGCCGGTATGGCGAACTGCTGCCATCATTGACTACCGAAGCTGTAAATCCTGCGTTCTTCTCGTTGATGGCGTCTTTGATGCCCTCGAGTGTGTTATTGGTGCTGTCGATGGTGACGTGAACCGCATTGCCCGCGTCGGACCCTTTTTGAATGACGAGCTCGCCGGTTTGCGTGGTCTGGCCGGTGTCTGAACTGAAGTTATTGGATGCGTAAGAGTCGAATTTTGCGAGCTGCGAAATCGAGATGCTGTAGTTGCCGGTCGCCATGCCTTTGTCTGCAGTCGCTGTGACCACAGATTGGTTCGAGGAAGTCGCCGTCCGCAGCGCAAAGATGCTGGTATTGAAACGGCTTGAAAAGTCGGAGGGCATGCTCAGGGGCGCGGTCTCCCCATTGAAGAGGAGGCTCTCGACGCTGGTTTGCAGTGCCAGCATGTTGCTGTTCAGCGTCTGATAAGCGGAAATTTTGTTTTGATAGGACGTCGTCTGCGTCTGCAGATTAGTGATCGGCGTCTGTGCGGCGGTGACGAGATTGTCGACGATGCTGGTAACGTCCAAGCCCCCATTCACCAGGTTAATAGTGCCGATAGATGTCATGGAACCTGCTCGCTTTCGTTCAGATCCGAACGTCGACCTGGTGGCGCTGTTTGTTTTGCAGATCTACGTCTGTGAGGTAGTGCTTGGGAATTCGGTAGAGCTCTCCACCGGTGCGTTTATCTTTGACCGAAATATACACCTTGCCGTCCTTATCGCTGCGTTCGAAGGAATAGGTGGTGTCCTTGCCGAGCTCGACGTCTTGGGCGCGTTGCAGCAGATCCATCAGGTAGGTCTTTGCATCCGACCTGCCCTCCTGGGCCGGCTCGCCTTCCTTATTGCTTGCGGCGGAAATGCTAGGAGTCTCCTCTGGATCGGGGCGACGCGGTCCTGCGCTGGCTGAAGACATGTAAGTAGATGAAGAAAGGAGATCCGTCGCGGCCCCGGCAATCTGACTGATATCCACTGCCATTGCCATCCTCCTCTCCGAGCGCGTGACCAGCGTAAGAATGCTCGGACTGCAAACCCAACCGGGCTTCTCCGTACCTTATCGTCCGGACAACAGAGCACTATAAGACAAACACGAAAGAAAAGCGGGCGCGCCGCATTAGAGCGACGCGCCCATGGCTTCAACAGGGCCTGGCTGAAAACTACCCTTTGAGCAGTGTGAGCACGTTCTGAGCGGTCGAATTGGCCTGGGTCAGAGCAGCGATGCCGGTTTGGGCCAGGATCTGATACTTGGTCATGTTTGAGATTTCCTGGGCCATATTGGCATCTTCGATGTTGGATTCGGCTGCGGTCGTGTTCTGAGCCGTAGTCTGGAGCACGGACACGGCTGACTGCAGCTGGTTGATTCCAGCGCCGACGGCGGCCCGGCTGGTGGCGATGCCGGACAGCGCAGTCTTGAGAGTTTGGATGGCCGCGGCGGCAGTATCCTTGGATGTTCCCAGGTCGGTGCCTGAAATATCCTGGCCCCCCACGCTGGTAGCCGTAATGGTGGCGATCGTAACCGAAATCGAGCTCGCAGCCGCCGTGTCGCCGACAAAGACATGCAGTGCCCCGTTCAGCTTGCTGGTTGCCGTGGTAGAGAAAATCGACACCCCGTTATAATTGGTCTGGGCTGCAATGCGCTGGATTTCAGTTTTGATGGATGTCAGCTGATTGTTAAGTGCAGTCCTGCCATTGGAATCGACCGTGTCGGTTGCCGCTTCTTCCGCCAGGGTGAAACCACTTGTCAGGAGATTGCTTATTTGACTCAGCGCGCCATCAGCGATCTGCGCAACCGAAATGCCATCATTGGCGTTTTGGGTCGCCTGGTTGAGCGCCAAGGCGTTCGCTTTTAAGCTGCTTGCAATGCCCAAACCCGCCGGATCGTCCGCCCCTGAATTGATGCGCTTGCCGGAAGAAAGGCGAAGCAAGGTAGTGTTGAGGTTGACGTTGTTGATATTCAGCTGGTTCTGCGCATTTAAGCCAGCAATGTTGTTGAGAATACTCATTGCCATGGGTGAATTCCTCCTTGAATTCGAATTCGTTAGATATCCATACCCTTATCAGACAAGGCTCTTGCACAAGCCCACTCGGCGACCGGCCTGGAATCCCAGTCCGAACGCTCTGGCGATACTTATCGTCCCAGGTCCCCATTTGGATTAGTTCAATCGCACGGATTTTAATTCGGTCCCTGCTTTAGAAAAAAGGCGGGTCCGATCCACCGTCGAACCCGCCTTCCGGACAGCCCCTCGTGTTGTGCGCCGCACACTCTATCGTCATCCTGCTGCCGACGCTTTATCTCGAACTTTTATGACCGCGAAATACCGCATACGTGTTTCTGGCCCGAAATTTGCGTATGACTATTGCGGGCGGATGAATTGCTGGGTCCGCCTGTAAGGGAGAACCATGACACGACTCTACGTTGATAAACAGGAGGTCGCAGCAATCCCTCAAGACCTCAATTCGTTGGATCAAGTCATCAGACTCGTTGAAAGGGATCACATCAACGGTGACGCGATCATTCGACAAATCCAGATTGACGGGCACCCCTTGATCCCCGACGGGAATACGCATTCCTTGCCGGATTGCATTGCCAACAAAGAGAAGATTGAAATCTTCACCGGAACTCTCCAGGAGGTTGCCCTCGATTCGATCCAGGAAGCGATTGCCTACCTCGATCGTGTGGAAGCGACAACTCCAGTGCTTGCCAATAGTTTTCGGAACTCCATCGACGCGAGCACCTTCGAAAACCTGAAGCAGTTTTACGAAGGTTTTTACTGGATAAACCTGCTCATTGACCGGCTTGCCCAGACGTTTCATGTCCCTCTCGATGCCGGCGAGGCTGGTGGCGCACTTGCGGGAGCGCACCATGCCAAATTGACCTCTGCCCTTAAGGCGCTCATCGAAGCGCACGAAAAGATGGATTTCGGGCTCATGGCTGACCTGCTGGAATACGAGATCACCCCCTTGATTCAGGGATCCAAGGAGATATTCACCGCGATCCGAGGCAGGATCCTGTCGGAAGGGAGCAACAGTCAAAGGTACGTCAAATGATCGAGAGCAGCGCCAAAAGATTGACGCTCGGGCGCACCCATCAGGCTCGAAAATCCTTCTGGATTCGGACTGTGGCTGGGCCTGGTTCCGGGTTCGGCCATTTGAGGAGAACCCTCATTCTGGCGGAGCACCTCCGCTCGGTGGCAGACGCAGTATTTCTGCTCGACCCCGAGGATCACGGGTCGAAGGAGCAGGTCGCGGCCAGCGAATTCCAGCAGTTCAATTTCTTGCCCCGGAAGCCTTGGCTTCCTATCGAGCCTCCTGCCGCGCTGCTCATTGACACTCGGCACAAAAGGGGTCTGAATCTTCTTGTTGATGAAGCGCGCAGGCATGCCGTGCCCGTTGCCAGCATTCACGATCTGGGGCTTGCGCCGCTATCCTCTGACGTGATCATTGACGGCAGCATCGGATTTGACACGTCCCGTTTCCCTGCGAATTGCGCTGACTGTTTTACAGGCCCTGCCTATCTGGTCCTCGACGACGCGTGTGCGCGATTTCACCGCCAGCCCAAGCCGATCAGGGAGCGCATTCAGAAGGTCGCGGTCAATCTGGGTGGAGGCGATGGAAGCCGCTTTTTCCCTCGGGTTCTCGAAGGCCTGCGCGCGGCCGAGACGCGATTGGAGGTGACAGGCTTTCCGGGATTCTGTTCCTGGGGGCAGGAGGAGGTCGCACGCAATTACAGGCTTCCTCTTCGTTTTCGCTGGATCGCTCCGGATGAAGACGCAATTCGTCTGATGTTTCAGGCGGACCTCGTGATCTCAGCCGGCGGCCTTTCGGCATATGAAGCGCTCGCCGTGGGCACACCCGTTTGTGCCCTCTCCTACGACTGCCACCAGCAGGCCGCCGTTTCAGCCTTAGCCGCCGCCGGCGCTTGCCTGGAATTGGGAGGCGGAGCGCTATTGAGGAGCAGGGACGTCCTTGAGCGCTTTGTACATCTGAATGGCAGTCCCGAACTCAGGCGGAAGCTGTCCGCGTGTGGTCGCGGTCTGGTGGACGGCCGCGGCTCGCTTCGAGTAGCCCGCATTCTGCGCTCACTGATAGACGGAGCCAGCTGCAGTCCGGACGGCACGCGGCTTTTTCGGAATGATATCCCTTTTGCTGAAGACCATCGGTTGAATGACGGTGTTTCACCTTTTGCAGTGATGCGTCGCCGTCGGTTTTGCGGCGGCATTCATCGAATTTCGGAGATCGGATGATACGTGCACTGATTTTCGATCTGGATGACACGTTGTATCCGGAGCATGAGTTCGTGGCCAGCGGCTACCGCGCGGTGGCGAAACATCTTTCCGCCACATCCGGCATGCCTGAGGAGGATATCGAACGGACAATAATGGCGCTGTGGACGCGTGAAGGAAGACGCAATGTCCTGCCGGCCGCCCTGAATCACTGCCGTTGCGAAAGCGTCCGGGTGGAGGAACTTGTCAGTGTGTATCGCCAACACAAGCCGAACATACGCCTCTTTCCGGGGTACGACGACCTCTTGAGGGAATTGCGTTCGGCTTATCGACTCGGAATCATCACCGACGGCGTGCCGCCGGTCCAGAGAGCCAAGTGCGCGGCACTCGGCCTGGAAGAAATCGTGGACAGCATTATCTGCACGTGGGAGTACGGTAAGGAAAAGGAAAAGCCGCACCCCTACTCCTTTTGCCTGCAAATGGCTTGTCTTCAGGTCCAGCCGGATGAAGCTCTTTTCATTGGCGACAACTGGGAAAAAGACTGCCTCGGCGCGCGAGGAGTAGGCATGCGATGCGTTCAGGTGCAGAGCCCACTCCTCCAGCATGGCGGAGGGCGAAGGGGGGGGGCGGATTTTGTCGTCGATTCTCTTTTTCAATTGCCCGAGGTTTTGAGAAAGCTCGAGGATCAAAATGAAGCAGCATGATGTCCTGTTGGGAGGCAAGCTCATCGGAGCTTCCTCCAAGATCTTTGTGATCGCAGAGATCGGCATCAACCATGACGGCAGTGTCGATCGTGCTCTGAAGCTGATTGACGCCGCGGCGGAATGCGGCGCAGATGCGGTCAAGTTTCAGACGTTCCGTGCCGACCGGCTCATGGTGCCGGCAAGCGGCAAACTCGCGCAGCAGGGAGAGGGAGAAGAATCTGCCTACGAGATGTTTCGCCGGCTGGAACTCTCCTGGCAGGATCACCGTACCCTGAAATCCCACGCGGATCGCCGAGGTGTGCTGTTCCTCTCTACTCCTTTCGACGAAGAAAGCGCCGACTTTTTGGACGATCTCGGTGTCCCGGCATTCAAAATTGCATCGTCGGATATTACCCACCTGCCGCTTTTGCGCCACCTCGCGCAAAAAAAGAAGCCTCTTCTTCTATCAACCGGCATGTCGCATATGAGCGAAGTCGAGGAGGCGGTAAACACCATGGAATTGTGGGGTGCGCAAGACATCGTGTTGCTCCATTGTGTGTCCAGCTACCCTGCTTCGCCTGATTCGTTGAATCTGAAAGCCATTCAGTCTCTGCGCGATCGTTTCGGCATGCCAGTGGGATTTTCAGACCACAGTGAAGGGGTGCTTTGTGCGTTGGTTGCGGCGGCCCTGGGAGCCAAGGTGTTGGAGAAGCACTTTACTCTGGACCGAAATGCTCGAGGCCCCGATCACAAGCTGAGTATGGAACCCGAGGAACTGCGCGAGCTGGTGAGGCAGCTGGCAGTCGTTGAAGCCAGCTTGGGCAACGGGTGCAAGCATCCGACGAAGAAGGAAGAACAAAGCCGGCTTGCAAGCCGACGCAGCGTCGTGGCGGCAGTGGATATTCCCATGCATGAGACGATCCAACCCTGGATGGTCACCTGCAAACGTCCCGGCGGCGGCATCGACCCGCGTGAAATCGATCTGGTTACGGGCTCGCAAGCACGAAGGCGTCTTGCGAAAGACAGCATCCTGGGCTGGTCTGATCTTCTGATGCCCGACCGGCATGAAGCTGGGAGCGTACAACGGACTCACTCGGCAACGGCATGCAGCTGAAGCAGCGCGCGGCTTGCTGAATCACAGAGGAGACATGACCATGCGTGAGATTAACATCTTGATTACTGCCGCAAGCCGGAGAGTGCCGCTCATCCAGGGTTTCGTGGATGCGATCAAGCGTCTGGGCGCGCGCGGAAACGTGATCACCACCGACACGAACGCCCTAAGCCCGGGTCTTTATTTCAGCGACCGCCATTACCTTGTTCCGCTCACTACGGATACGCGATATATCCCGATCATCAAGTCGATCTGCTTCAAAGAACGCATCCACCTGCTCATTCCCACTATTGACGACGAGCTTGTGTTGTTCGGGACCCATGCCGAATCCTTTCTCGAGATGGGAGTGCGCGTAGCCGTTTCCAATGCTGAAACGGGAGCTATCTGCAACGACAAACACAGGACCGTACAATTCCTAAGGGGAAAAAGCATCCCCGTGCCGGAGACATGGCTGCCTCATGAGCTCGATTTCAACAACCTGGCCTACCCGCTGTTCCTTAAGCCGCGCATCGGACGAGGGAGTGTAGGAGCGCATTTCATTTGCAGCGAAAAGGAGCTGCGCTTTTTCCTGGACTATGTTCGGGATCCGATTGTGCAGCGGTACCTGCCGGGGCGCGAGTTTACCATCGACGTGCTGGCGGATTTCAGCGGCAGGATCATCAGCGCCGTGCCGCGCGAACGGCTTGTGGTACGCTCCGGCGTCACGGATCGTGGACGAACGTGGAACTGCCCAGCCCTGATCGACGCCGGCGTACGAGTTGCCGAGGCTCTGCAGATTCGCGGCCCGGCCAATATCCAACTCAAGTGGCATGAGGAAACGGGCACGGTGTTCGAAGTCAATCCGCGTTTCTCCGGGGGAATCAATCTGACCATAGCCGCGGGCGCGGATTTTCCCAGCTGGCTCGTCGAAATGCGCTTGGGCCGCAAGATACGGCCGGCACTGGGGCGATTTACGGATGGCTTACTCATGACGTGTTATGAGACCGCACTCTTCCTCTCACCGAGCGGCTCGTCGGCGGAGAGTATGGAGCATGTCAATGCTCCGGTTATGCCGGATCATCAAGGCCGGGCAGAACGCGGCCAGGCTGGCACTCGTCGACCTTGAGTTAGAGGACAGGAGGATCAGCATGAAGGCGGTCATACTTGCGGGAGGGAAAGGAGCGCGCTTGGCTCCCTATACGACCATTTTCCCCAAGCCGCTCGTTCCGATCGGCGAACGGCCGATCTTGGAAATCATCGTCCGGCAACTCGTCCGTCAGGGAATCGGGGATATCATCCTGTCAGTCGGACATCTGGGTGAGCTGATCGAAGCCTACTTTCAGAACGGCCACCGCAATATCGCCGGACTCAACCTGAGCTATGCGCGCGAGTCGCAGCCCCTGGGGACGGCGGGGCCACTGGCGCGGATCTCAGGCTTAGATGACACTTTCCTGGTTATGAACGGAGACGTGCTGACCACCTTGGACTACAGCGCACTCCATGAATTCCACCGCGTCTCGAACGCCGCGCTCACAATCGCGATGCACCGCAAAGAGGTGCGCATCGATCTGGGAGTACTGGAAACGAACGACCTTCACGAGTTGACTGCGTATAGGGAAAAGCCGCTGTATTCGTTCGATGTCAGCATGGGAGTCTACATCTACGAACCCAGCGTGCTGCGTTACATCGCCCAGGACGAGTATCTGGATTTTCCCGATCTGGTGCTTCGCCTTCTGGAATACGGGGAAAGAGTGATCGGATACCATTCCGATGATTTCTGGTTCGACATCGGCCGCCGAGAAGATTATGAACTTGCCCAGCAGGAATTTGAGACTCGCGCCGCCTCCTTTGCCCTCGACTGATTGGCGCGTGCCTCTATGCGCACCCAGTTTCGATGAGGCCGAGGTGAAGGCTGTCACAGAGGTGATGCGCTCCGGGTGGTGGACTGCCGGACCTGTGACGAGCGCGTTGGAGGCTGAGTTTGCCGCCGTCGTAGGAGTGCCCCACGCGATCGCGGTCTCGAGCGGCACGGCGGCCTTGCACCTCGCTTTTGCCGCCATGGAACTGAAATGTGGCGATGAGGTGCTCATTCCGTCATTGAGTTTCGTTGCTGCCGCAAACTGCATCCTGCATGCGGGTGGGACTCCGCGTTTTGTCGACGTGGCCGCGCTGGATCTGCCGCTGGTGTCGCCCGAAACACTGGGAAAGGCCATCACTTCGCGCACGCGAGGCATCTGCGTCATGCATTATGGCGGCACGCCTTGCGCCATGGATGAAGTGATGACTCTGGCACGAGAACACGGGCTGTGGGTGGTGGAAGATGCTGCCCACGCTCCAGGCGCCGCGTGGGGCTCGCATTCCTGCGGAGCCTGGGGGGATGTGGGATGCTTCAGCTTTTTCGGCAACAAGAACGTGACATGCGGCGAAGGCGGGATGGTCACGACCACTAACGAAAGGATTGCCTCGCGGATCAGGGCACTCCGCTCACACGGCATGAGCTCTCTCACCTGGGACAGGTATCGGGGACACCAGTTCTCGTATGATGTGACGGAACCCGGCTTCAACTATCGTATGGACGACCTGCGCGCTGCAATCCTCAGGGTTCAACTGTCCTCGCTGACGGAACTGAACCGCCGCCGGGCGGAGCGGGTTGCCTGGTATCGCGAACTTCTGGCGGGAGACCCGCGCTGGATCATCCCGTTCAGCCATTATCCGGAGAAGTCGGCGCACCATTTATTTGTAATTGTGCTGTCCAAGGGATCGGAGCGCGCGGAGATCATGGAGCATCTAAAGGAAGAGGGCGTGCAGTCCAGCATCCACTATCCGCCCACGCACCTGTTCAAAGGCTATCGAGAGCTCGCGCTGCCGGCGTCCGATCTGGGCGTCACCGAGGCTCTCGGACGCCGATTGTTGAGCCTTCCACTTTACCCTGACATGTCTCGGGAGCAGGTCGAGTGGGTGGCTGGGAGTCTGGACAGAGCAACGCTTAGGAGATGAGAGAACCGTGGCACTGACGTTGGCATTCTTGCAGGCACGCATGGGGAGCACGCGCCTCGCCGGCAAGGCGCTGCTGCCCATCCAAGGCAAATCCATCCTTCAGCGCTCCATAGAGCGGCTGCGTGCCGCTGATGGCCTGGACGATGTCGTGGTCCTCACCACCCATCATGACGAAGATGATGCCATCGTGAAGGAAGCGAGCATGCTGGGCGCACCTGTCTTTCGCGGGCCGGATCTCGATGTCCTGGCGAGGTTCAGGCAGGCCGCGGACCTTTTTCGGCCGGACATCATTGTCCGTGCCACGGCCGACAACCCGCTGATCGACATTGGGACTACCGGCCGAATTGTGAGCCGGGTCATCGCCGACAATCTCGACTACTGCGTGGAGGTAGACCTGCCCGTCGGGGCTGCAACTGAGGCCATCACACGCTCTGCCCTGGAAACCGTGGACCGTCTGGGTGGCCTGGAGCACCATCGAGAGCATGTAACGATCTATGTCAAAGAACATCGGGATGAATTCAGGACTTGCTTTGCCGATCCACCTGCGGCGCTCAGGCGTCCCGACGTGTGGATCACCGTGGACACTCCAGCCGACTTCGCATTTGTGGAATGTCTGATCAAAGGAATCCCGGAAGGCTGCTCTCCGGTACCCTTGGAGGAATATCTCGAACTGCTCCGCATGAATACCGTTCCCCGTTGAAGCCGGGAGGCGCTGCGGCCTACGAACCAGGATATGTGATCCGTCGTCCGTGAGGCCGCCGTGATCGATCCGTGGGGCGCCTTCTCTCGCCCGGATGCCAATTTCCATCCATTGAGCCTAAGGAATCGTGCGCGTCGCGCCGATATATTCACTGGTTCATCAGACCAAGGAGAATTCGTGATTGAGTTGACCAAGCTCAACGGCCGTCAAATTGTCTTGAATTCCGACTTGATCGAGTGGATCGAAGAGACTCCGGATACGGTCATTACCTTGACCAACAACGACAAATTCGTTGTCAAGGATCGCATGAATGAAATCATCGACAAGGTGATCTGCTATCGACGCGCGCTAGCCGGGTTAGTGGAAGCGGAGCGGGAACGCAAGTTGGCTGAGGTCTGACCGCGCGGCGAGTAAGGGACGCAAATGGATTTAGGCACGATTATCGGATTGGTGGTGGCGATCGGCGGAATCCTGGCCGGCCAAGCCATTGAAGGGGGACACGTCGCCTCGCTGTTGCAGTTGACGGCGGCGATCATTGTTCTCGGGGGCACGATCGGCGCCTGTCTGGTCCAGTTTCCTCTTACAGTGTTCATCAACGGCCTCAAATCTGCTTTGCGTGCCTTTTTCCCTCCCAAAGTCGACAACCGGGAGATCATTACCGAAATCATCCGGTATGCCAACAAGGCACGGAGGCAAGGGATCATATCCCTGGAGTCGGAGGTCGAAAACATCACGGATCCATTCCTAAAAAAGGCGCTCAACATGGCAATCGACGGCATCGAACCGAAGACGCTGCGTGAAACCATGGAAATGGAGATGTCCAACATGGAGGAGGAAGGAGAACACCCGATCAAGTTTTGGGAAGCCATGGGCGGGTATTCTCCAACCATCGGAATCATCGGCGCCGTGCTTGGATTGATTCATGTGATGGAAAACCTGACCGACCCGAGCAAGCTGGGAGGCGGAATCGCGGTTGCATTCGTCGCCACCGTCTATGGAGTGTCGCTGGCTAATTTGATTTACTTCCCGATCGCCGGCAAGCTCAAGCTTCAGCACCGTGCCCAGATGGTCGCGAAGGAGATCATACTTATAGGCGTTCTTTCCATTCTCGAGGGTGAGAATCCGCGTTTGATCGAGGACAAGCTCAGAAGTTTCATGAATCAGAAAACACAGAACGCCGCATCGACTGACGCCGACCGCGCGCAAACCAAGGCTGCCTGACGAGGATCTCCAGCGTGAGGAAGAAAAAAGCTGCGGAACACATGAACCATGAGCGGTGGATGGTGTCCTACGCAGATTTTGTGACGCTGCTCTTCGCCTTCTTCACGACGATGTACGCGATCTCCACGGTGGATGCTCAAAAAATGGGCCGAATGGTTCTTTCCATGAGAGCATCCTTTGACGGCGCCGTTTTCTCGCCGGGAACCGACACACTGAGCCTGAGCAAGGGAGAAGGCGCGGGTTCCGCACTCAGTCGTGATCTTGTGGAGAACATTCAAACCCCCAAGGATAAGGCAATCAAAGAGTATTCGGTTGAAAATCTGAAAGAACTCAAGACGAACTTCGTCCCCAATGCGCTTCCCCAGGGTGAAGTCCTGGCGATGACCAAACTGCGGCAAGACGTCGAGACAATGGTGAAGCAGAAAGGCATCAGCAACAAGGTGCACACGCGCAAGGACACGCGGGGACTCGTGATCAGCCTTGATGGCAGCTTCTTCGATTCGGGATCAGACCAACTCCGGCCTGAGGGATACGATGTGCTCAAAAACATAGCCCCGGAGCTGCTGCAGATGCCGAATCTGGTCTGCATTGAAGGGCACACTGACAATGTGCCGATTAATACCCCCAGGTTCCATACCAATTGGGAGCTTTCTTGCGCACGGGCCACGGCCGTCGTTTGCTACCTGATCCAGCAATTCAGCTTTACTCCAGAAAAGCTCTCAACCGCCGGTTACGGAGAGTATCATCCCATCGACACCAACGACACAGCCGCCGGGCGCGCGCACAACCGCCGTATCGACATCGTTATCCTGAATTCCGGCGTGTCGCGCGCAGAACCCAGATAACAGAAGACCGGCAACGATTGGCAGCCGGCGTTTTTCCCTCACTGCGTCACGATAATCGATCCCGCTGCCAGGTGTAAGCGTTGAAATCGCGCCGTGGCTTGAAGCCCAACCGCAGATACCATTCGTAGGCTCGCCGGTTCTCATGCGAGACCGTCAGGCGGACCGTCTTATAACCCTCCGATTTCAGACGACGCAGGGCACATTGGATCAGGGCGGCGCCGACACCTCGACCCTGGTGCGCTGGATGTATGGATATCTGAGGGATCATGGCAGAGGATTTGGATATTTTAGACGTCAGGATGAAGCCGCAGGGCGCACCCTGGCCGTCCAGGCTGACGAACGAGGAGCCTGATTGGAATATGCCGCAGCCCGGATTGTCTACCAGGCTTCGGAGGTAGGCCTCACATGAGGTTTGCGAGGCATAATCGTCACAAATGACTGCGTCAATCTCCTGCCGATAGCTGCTGTAAGCCACTGCCGCCGCCGCCGACAAAAAACCGGGATGCCACGGTGCGAGAAAGCCAGGTCGTTCTCTTGGGTCGGCTGGCACATGAACTGTCAAATCCAGCTCCATATAATGGCGGCGAAATGTCTGGAATCCGTTGCGGAGAAAAGTCGCGGACAGGTCGATGCCGTTCAGAGGAATGATCTGGCTTTCGATGCGTTGCAGGCGGACATTGCTCTTGAGGCTGTCGATTGCCTGCGTCAGGATTGTTTCCGCGGCGATCTGCGCCTTTGGCGAGGAAGCATAGAGAGTCCCGATCACGCTTTTGGTGCGCGAGATCAGGAAATAGGCATAACCCAGCGCGTCCAAGCCGCTCATGCCAACAAAACCGGGGAGCAGGCGCTGTTCGAGGAAAGAGAAGAGGATGCGGCGGATGGGAGCAAAATCCCAGTCGAGTTCCTGCCGCCAGGCACGCTCCTCCTCGGTCATCAGGTTCATGACGAGGCGCCTGTCAGCCAGACTGAGGGGTTGAACGATTAGCTCGGACATTGAACGCCGATCGGGTTCTGGACCTGGTGCCGGGAATTGATCTGGTCGTGGATGCTCTTCCATGTTTCGGGTGGAATGCTCAGGAAGACTTCCGCCACCATGGGGTCGAACTGAGTGCCCTTGCAGCGGCGCACCTCTTCCCGGGCGGCTTCGAATGACTGGGCCTTGCGGTAGGGTCTGTCGCTGGTCATGGCGTCGAGCGTATCGACGACACCGAAAATTCTGGCCCCGAGTGGAATATCGAGGCCGGAAAGTCCCTGGGGATAGCCATTGCCGTCCCAGCGCTCCTGGTGCGTAAGGACAATCTCGGCAGCCGAGACCAGGAAACTGATGCCCCGCAAAATCTCGTACCCTACCTGGGGATGCCGTTTCATCTGAACCCACTCCTCGGGCGTTAGTTTCGCCGGTTTCAAGAGAATGGAATCCGGCACGCCGATTTTGCCGACGTCGTGCAGCAACGCTCCCCGTCCGATGTTGATCAGTTCGTTACCGCGCAAGCCGAGCTGTTGAGCCAATGTAGATGCATACTCGCGCACGCGATGCGAGTGTGCTCGCGTCTCGTGCTCGCGAGCATCCAAAGCCGCAGCCAAGGCCTCAAGCGTGAACCGGTAGCTTTCCTCCACATCACGGAGCGCTCCATTCAGCTCGGAGGTGCGCTCGTGCACGAGCCGCTCCAATTCGTGCTGATAGCACCGGTTTTCGAGTGTGAGCCGGCGTCTTTCCAGGGCTTTGTCCACGGCGCGACGGACGACCAGCAGATCAAACGGTTTCGTGAGATAGTCGCATGCCCCCAATTGGAGCGAATTGACGGCGGTCGCCAGGTCCAGTACCCCCGTAATCATGATTACGGAAACATCAGGATCGTGACTCTTGATGAAGCGCAAGAGTTCGAGTCCGGACATTCCCGGCATGCACACATCGCTCATGACGACGGAAAAGTGGTCTTTTCTGATTTTTTGGAGCGCGTCGAATGCATTGGCCGAGGGAACGCATTCGCAAGATGCGTCCGCCAGGCCGCGCACGAGCAGCGAGCGAATCTCCGCCTCATCATCCACAATTAGTATCTTGTCGAGAAGAGCAGTATTTTCCATCGTGACTATCCGGCCAGAGCTGATGCTAACTTCGTTCTTCGGGTCTCGATCTCACGAATCACATGGTAATGCTGGGCGCGCATCGACTCGGCCAGCCGGTCACCGGCATCCAAGTCCCGCAATGCCTGTGAATACTCGGATTTCGTCGACAGCAAGACCCGCCCATCGCAGAATACTTGCGTGATAATTCCTCCACCCTCAGCACCGAGGTCTTCCGTCTGGACGTGCAGTTCTTTGCCCATGACGACGAGATTGTCATTGAGCCCCGTGGCCCCGTGGGTAGTGGATTGTGCAGTCGGCACGACCGGGACCACGGCGGGCGCGAGAGCCCTGTCGTCCGCGAGTTGCAGGGCGATCTGCCTCATCTGCTGGGCCGGCACGGAATCGGGATCGCTGCCGTCCATGAGGTTTGCACGCTGCGTTGCCTTTCGAACTATAGCATCGAAAGATACTGATCCATAGAATTGGATGTCGACGTTGAGAAACTTCCTGGCGGCCGTCTGGATGATCTCCGCGATGCGCTGGTCCTGCTCTGATGTCGCCATGTTGATGATCATGATCGGATGCCAGGAGTTGACGTCGGCGGCCACGTCTTCGACCGTATCAGGCGCCATCCGCCGCAGCAACTCGAAAAGATCCGTCATCGTACGCGGCTTGGCCGTGCTTGTACGGACTTGCATCTGCTTAAGCGCGGCGCCCACTTCCTCATGGAATTCGTACTTCTTCTGGACCCGGCGGAAAATCGCATTTTTGATGAATGCGTACGAGCATTGCATCGCCGCCGGATCTGGCGAAGCCACCACGATGCCCTCATCCGCGAGATTGAACCAATCCAGCACGCTGAGCGATCCGCCGCTGCCCCCATCTATCAGCACGAAATCGGTCTCCAGTCCTGCCAGACGCCCCGACATTTCAAGTTGCATGGCCGGCGTGATATCAGCCATCCCCAGATCATCGCCGACGCAACTAAGACAATGCAAGCGAGGTTCCTGTGTCGCTACCAGGGCATCGGCAATGCCGGCATGTCCTTCCAGTACGTCTAGGAGCGTACATGCGGGCGCTTTGATCCCGAAATAGGCATGAAGGTTTGGTGCGGCCAGGTTCGCGTCCACGACAATGACCGAGCGGTCGGCCCGGGCAAGAGCGATCCCCATGGAAGCAGTCAAGAGACTCTTGCCAACTCCACCCTTCCCGCTGCCAATGGTCCACAGCCTGTTTCTGGTCAAGCTCATTCAGTTTCTCGTTGGGGCCACCTGCCTTATCGACCGGCAAAATGGTGGACTTTATCCGCGAGCGGCAGATTTCGAATCGTAGGGAATATGATCCGCATCCATGCGCAAATCAGCGCAGGGTGGGTGTGACCGGATGCGTTTTTACCTTTACGCCTGGCCGAGTGCATTCGATCGTCAGCCGGGCGGGCGTGTCAGGAGGGGCTTCCGATTCGAAACCGATCGTATAAAAGGTCCGGATCTGATTGGAAATGCGGCGCCCCAATCCTTCAATGCCTTCCATGGCGCTGAAACAAGCGTCGCCGGCGGTCACTCCCGCAAGATCGCGAAGAGAGGACTCGCTTTGGAACGGCGGCATGCCGCGGCCTGAGCCTGATTTTGAGGCGAAGCCGGCGATGAAGAGCTCCACGTTGGATGCGGACAAGAGATTTTTCAGCAGTTTGAGTTTCCCTCCCGTATTCCGGTCGAGAACATCGAGAAACGTCACAAGTATGCGGCGCTTTTCATTGCGCTGATTCATCTTCTGAACTGCCGAGAAGAGGGCGGTGTAGAGCGAGGATTCATCCAGGGAACGGCGGGAGCGCAGCTGCTGGATGGATTGCTTGACCATTCCTCCATCCTGGGTGAAGTCGATGACAAGATGCATCTCCGCGTCGTACGTTGCCGCCCATCCGGCCTGGCCTCTCAAGCACTGATCCAGCAGTTGATAGGCCACGTTGAGAGCCGACGTTGAACTTGAAATATTATCAGGGTACGGGCGGGATTCCTCAAACGGCTCCGGCAGCAACACACGATCGAGAAGAAGGCCGTAGGCCATCGGGACTTCCTTGCCGGCAAAAAACTCGACCTCGCGCGGCTGTCCGTCCTCGAATACGCGGATTTCATCCTGTTTCAGATTCTCCACGTACAAACGGTTTTTGTCGACGAAGCTCGCGGTGACAAATACGGCAGTTTTTTGCAGAGCCTGAACCGGTGCGGTCCAGAAGAGCAGAGCGGCTAACAGTGATGCAATTGCGGCCATGTTCCGCCTATCCATCTAGGACTGTAAAGGCGCAGGATCGGGAAAAAGGAGCGGATGCAAGACTGTTGATTGCAGAAACCTCCACAGATACCGCGGGCGCAAATGGTACGAGACGTAGGCGAACTCGCGCAGGCGGTGCAATTCCTCCGACGGAATCTCCGG
>JBEKIX010000008.1:0-80442 GCA_050011535.1 Acidobacteriota bacterium | reverse complement strand
CCCTGCAGAAGAAATGCCGGCGGTTTGTTGCCGAGTGCGCCCATGGAAGTCCGCCACGGATGGCCATACCCGAAATGACCTTGACCGCCAAATATGGATTGATCAAGCTCGCCCACGATGAAATAGCCTTTCCGATGATCCGAGGCAGTGCCCACGATCTATTTATGATCGTGCTCTGGCACCTCATCGCCGGCGCGGCGGGTGAGCACATCGGCCGATGTCCCGAGCCCAAATGTGGAAACGTCTTCTTCAGGCCCACTAGGAGGGCGGTGTATTGCTCCAAGGCGTGCTCGGGTCGTGCCAGGGTCCGGAGATTTCGCGCAGGCGCCGCTAAGCCAGGCCGAAAGCCTGTAGGGAAATCGAAGGGGAATTATCGGAGACGAGGCGGGAAAGTAGGGGAAAGACGGCGACGAAATGACCCGCACAAGAAACACGAAAACCCGCGTGGTTAGCGGGTTTCGCTGTGTTTTCAGCGGTTTACGAAATTGCGCTCGATAGGCTTAGAAGGCAGATGCTCTATCCACCTGAGCTATGGGCGCAAAAGAGAACCGGCCATCATCATAGCAATGCGCGCATGCAGCCTCAAGAGAGAACGTCGGCCTGGAAACGCCGCGATCCCGATTTCGATCCCGACATTTCAACGCCTTGACACACAGTCTCAGAAAAGGAATGCTGAGGGTCGCGGCTGAGAGGAGAGATCTTGAGTCGTCATGCTCATCCCGTCGTGGATACCCATGCCCATCTGTGTGATTCCGTTTTCGACGCTGACCGCGACGAAGTGCTTGAAAGAGCCGGGAAGGCAGGGATCGCCGCCGTCATCGCAGTGGGGGAGAATCTCGCCGATGCGCGAAAGAACCTGGAATTAACCGTTGTGCATCCCATGATTCGGCCAGCCGCAGGCCTTTACCCGACGCTCCTCAGTCTCCAGCAGGCGGAGGAGATGCACGGCTTCATACGCAGGCATCGGAGCAGGTTGATCGCGATCGGCGAGGTCGGGCTCGACCATTGGGCGGTGCAGGAGGAGGCGCAATGGGAGCTGCAGCGTGAGATCTTTGGCGGGTTTATTGCCCTTGCACTTGAGCTGAACCTGCCGCTAAACGTGCATTCGCGCTCGGCAGGCAGGCAAACGGTTGCTCTTCTGCTGGAGCGCGGAGCCACAAGGGTCCAGATGCACGCGTTCGACGGCAAGAGCAGCGCCGCCCTGCCCGCTATGGAAGCCGGGTTCTTCTTCTCCGTCCCGCCGTCGATTGTGCGCTCACCACAGAAGCAGAAACTGATCCGGAATCTTTCGCTGGAGTGCCTGCTTGTCGAGACCGACAGTCCGGTTCTCGGCCCCAGTCCGCAGGAGCGCAACGAGCCTGCCCGCGCCATGCTCTCGATCCAAGCCATCGCCGAGATCAAAAGAATCAGCGAGGGCGCGGTGATAGAAGCCGTGCGCGAGAATACGCGGCGGCTCTACGGAGACGTTGAATCCCGATAGTTTCGTTAAGGTAAACCATAGCCTCCGGCGGCGAGACACGACAATGCTCTGCTGTTCCAGCGTTGGTAACAGCTAAACCCACGGCCTCTGGCCGTGCGACCCTGACAGGCTAAGCGGTTCCGGCGAGCCGTTTCTGCGAGTTGCTGGAACGGCGGCCTGGTCCTGGGACCGCGCGCGTCCCGCGCGCCGGAACGTGTATGGCCACGCATCGCGGTTTGGCGACAGGATCGTGCCATTGCAGGCAGGCTTCAATTGTCTGCGGATCCGCGGAGCCTGCGCACTGCGCATGCTGCGGTCGTCGTCGGATTCAGCGCGCGGGACGCGCGCGGTCCCAGGGCGGCTGGCGCACTGTGATGGCCAGCCACTGTATTCCGCGGAGTTCAGCAAGCCGGTTGCTCCGCGGAGAGCAGGCCACTGCCCGGCGTTACCGTACGAACAGCATGCGCTCGTGGTACTTGAGGTTGGCGGGATTATAGTAAGATTTCCACCACGGAGTCGTCGCGCCGCCCGTTTGAAGCAGGAGGGGATTGGCCTTGGTCGCGCTTTGCATCACGGCGCGAAAATGATAATGATCCACCATCTTGATGGCCTCCACACCATAGGCCGTGGCTGTGGCACGATCATATATGGCCAGCAGGTTGTCGCCGTTGCTCACCTCGCCTCCCGAAGACAGGTTGGAGGAACCCGTAAACACCACCGGTTCTGAATCGTTGAAATCCACCACCACGAACTTGTCGTGAATGACCTGTCCCATGCCGCCGCTGAATTCCTGAGCGAAGGGCGGCGGCACCTGCTTATCAAGAAAACTGAACGGCACCAGCAGCCCGGTCGCTGAACCCGGCTTGTAGAGGTTCAGCCCCGTTGTGGATTGAGTGACGCCATAAGAGAAAACATTGGTTCTCGAGGGGACCTTCTGCAACTCCTGGAGCACCTCGCCGCCGCCTACTAGCTCCATGACCGCGAAAAGCACCGAGCTGTCGGCCATGGCAATTTCCTGCGCGACTTTAGTGAGCGAGATTGCATCCGACGTGTGCGGCGAAAAACAAACCGAGAATGGAGGCAGACCCGGTTGCTTGATGTCAAACCACTGTTTGGCGATGGGAGAGTTCGGGAACCCCGCCTGCGATGCGGTAGCGTCGTTGAACGCCTGGTTGAACGCCGACTCATAGAGCCCGGCCGTGCCGGGGTCGTCGAAGATCAGGACGTTGTTCGACTGAACGTAAAGTCCGCGCACGGAAAAATTCGCCGAGCCCGTCAGCACTTTCACCGGTTTCCCATCCTTTTTCTGGATCAGGACTTTGCAATGCGCGAAGCGCTTGAAGTGGCCCGTTTTCACATTACCCTGCCCCGCGGACTGCTGCAGCATGGCCTTGGCTTCCGGTTCGAGCGCGCCGGGCTTGGTGTGCAGTGGGGCGTTATCGAGGAAAGCCCTCAGCCTGGAGCCAAGCTTGGTCAAGCCGGTGACAAAGTCGGGCTCATCCAGGTCATAGGCAAACAAGTCGACGGTGATTGACTTGTCGTTGATGCACTCATTGAGGAAATCAAAAACCATTTTGCGCGCGTGATACCCCAGCCACACGTACTGTGCGGCGTAGGGCGCGGTCTGATACACGAGCTGCTTCGCGCCGGCGGGGCGAAACGGCGCATTCTTGAATTTGGTGGCGTATGCCTGCGAGGACATGTAGCCGCGTGTGAAGCCCATTTCCATACTTCCGCTATTGAAGTATCCGACATCCAATCCAATGTCTACGGACGGCCCTTGCTTAAGACCATCACTTTTCTGGAAATACATCGCCTGGACGGTATAGGTATAACTCACCTCGGCATCATCCGGCGGGAAATGAACCCAGCGGAATTTCTGAAATGGAGCCTGGTCGGAAGCGGTCCAGACGCGCTGACCAGGCTTGGTAGCGGAATGGATCCCTTGAGTGAAATTCAGCCGATTGGGAAGGTAGTAAGGCTTTCCTTTCGGCGGTGTGACCTTGACCGCAAAACCGGCTAGATCCTGCGTAAGGTGTTCGTCAAGGTCGAAGGCCAGCATGACCGCTCCGTCGCCTCGATATGCCTTGGCGGAAAGACCGCCATTGTTGCCCGAAACGTTAATTGTGCCCGCCATAGTCGCCTCCTTGGATGGCCTCGGATTAGGGTCTGTCACGGAATAACAGGTCCACTTTGGCGCGAGCGCCGGGCGGGCAGATGCAAGGCGCCGCGACGCAGGCGATGTGGTGACATCGTCGAGGAGCGGCAACGCAGCAGATGCCCGCCCGCCGCCGCGCCCCTCCGGGCTGCGGCCCGCAGGCTCGCTGGCTGTGTTGCTCGCTCCTTACATACCGCCCCGGGTATGCTCGTCGCTCGCGCCTTGCCAGCGAGCCTGGGGGCCATCAGCAAAGTGGGCCTGTTATTCCGTGGCAGACCCTTGGTGACGCAATCTCAATCAAACTATTTTTACCGAGAGCGGAATGAGGGCAAGGGCGCTCTCAAGTCCTACACTAGATTGATCCGGCAATAACGATATTTCAATCGGAAACTGGCCGACTTCAGTTGCTTTTGGCGACGTTGACGTAATACAGATCGGTTGCCACTTCGAACTCATCCTTCTTAAGTCCCGATTTCATCGTCTTCCATTCCGTCGTGGGCCGGAGGGTCTGCCATTGATTCCTTCTCCCGACTTTGATCGGCAGCCCGAAATCCTTTTCATCGACTTTCCATCGGTAGGCGACGGTGCCGGCTTGCTCGTTGAACTGCAATTCGAGCGTCGGGATGGCCGTGTGGCGGAGGTACTGATCGAAAACCGGCGTCAGGTTCATTCCGGTTCTTGCGTTGAAAAACTTCACGACGTCTTCCGTCAGGATGTCCTGATACTTGAAGTGACCGTAAAAATCGCGCACGAGCTTCCACCAGCGGGCATCGTTGTCGAGTACGCTGCGAAGAGTGTTGAGGAACAGCGCGCCTTTGAAGTACATGTCCTGCGGCGCCGTGTAATTCACGTCGCGCGGCCCGATAATCGGCTGCTGGTTCCGGACGTGGGACTTGTAACCGTTGACGTACTTGATGGCGTCTTCATGGCCGAACATGTACTCGACATACACAACCTCGGCGTATGTGGCCCAACCCTCGTGGATCCATTCGTCGGCTACGTCCGCCGCCGTGATGCTGTTGCCGAACCACTCATGCGCGCTCTCGTGAATGATGATGAAGTCAAACTTAGTGCTGACGCCGACGCCGGTCCAGTCGCGCTCGAGATATCCGTTGGCAAAGTGGTTGCCGTACGTGACGGCAGTCTGATGCTCCATTCCGGAATACGGCGCCTCAATCAGTTTGTAGCCATCCTTCTTGAACGGATACTCGCCGAAGTATTTCTGATAGCACTGCAGCATCGATTTTGCCTGCGCGAATTGTTTCCTGGCTTTCTCCAGACTCTCCGGGAGGCAGTAGAAATCGAGCGTCAAGTCACCCAGCATGTCGCTGAAGTGGGTGTAGTTGCCTATGTTCAGCGAGACGCAGTAGTTGTTGATCGGATAGTGGATGATCCAATCCCATCGCGCGTAGCCATCGCCGAGGTCAGTTTTGCCGGCGAGCCGCCCGTTGGAGACGTCCACGAGGTTATTGGGAATCTCCACGCTGAGACGCATGTTTTCCACTTCATCGCGTTGTTGCTCTTTGTTCGGCCACCAGACCATGGCGCCGGGTCCCTGGCAGGCGGTGTTGATCCAATCGTGGCCGGAAGGGTCCTTTCTGAAAGTGATGCCGCCGAACCGTCCGGTTTCCGCCGGATTGCCGGAGTAATGGAAATCGATCGAATAGATTTTTCCCTTCCGGAGCGTCTCAGGAAAATCCACGAAGACGGCATTGAATTCGCGCGTGTACTTCAGCGGAGTCGTGCCCATCAGGATCTTGTCGACGTTCAGAGTGGAAACCAGGTCGAGCTGGATGCGGGTGTCATCCCTGAGCATCTTGAAGCGGACCGTGTTGCTCCCGCTGATGAGTTTCTTCGCTGGATCCACGCGAATGTGGAGATCATAGAAGAGCAGGTCATTATTGGCGCGATATGGCCCGTAGGCGCCGCGCAGCAGGTCGGCCTGTGTGGGTGTGGGCGTGCGCTGGGGCGCTTGAGCGGACGCCAGTGTGCTTAGGAAGAGCAGAGTCGCAAACGCAAGTTTGAACACCGGTCTTTCAGTCATGGTCTGCCTCGTGAAGGATCAAACGGTGCCTCAGTTCCCTCGATTCCGCGCCAGTGTAGCACAACGTCGCCGCTTTGCTCTCCCCGCAAAACCACGCAACAAAAGCATTGCCAGGCCGTCATGGGTAATGCAGAATGAAGCGCTCACAGGAAAGCCCTGCATGCGCTTCGATGCACTTGCCTGGAATTCGTGGCGGAACCCTCCCGAACATCTGCGAAAGGTCCTTGCCATCCTATTATTGCTGGCGTTTACCATGCAGGGGGCGATAGCCCTGCGCGAGATGTCGAGCACAGGCGATGAGACGCATTACCTTGGCATGGGGCGCTACCTGATCCGGGCCTGCCGCTGGGACCTGCCCGACGCTTTGCTCCACCCGCCGCTTTCTTACTATCTGCAAAACGCCGCCCTTGGTTTCGTCGCGATCGACTTCCGCTCGTTTGACACAAACGACATCAACGCGCGCGGGCGAGCGCTGATGGCAGCATCTCCCGATGATTGTCTGTTGCATCTTGCCCGGGTTCCGATTCTTGTGTTGGCTGTATTCCTCGGCTTGCTGGTCCTGGTCTGGGGATGGCAGGTCGGCGGGTCCGCCGTCGGTCTGTTCGCGCTTTTTCTCTATGCATTCAGCCCGGCAATGTTGAGCAACGCGGCGCTGATTACTCCCGACCTGTGTCTGACCTGTTTTTCCACGCTCACATTTTATGCTCTGTGGCGATATCTCAAGCGGCCCGCGCCTGCGAATATGCTCCTGGCCGGTTTGGCGCTTGGCTTGACGCTGCTCTCGAAGTACACGGGAATCTTGTCCGCACTCGCGGTCGCAGTGATTGTCTGCGTTCAGGCCATTTCCAATCGCCAGCCGCGTGATTCTGCCGCCGGCGGAAACCCTCGATTGCGCCATCTTGCGATTCTCTTTCTGGCTGCCATTCTGGTTGTCGACGCCGGGTACTTTTTTACGGGAACCTTCCGGTTTCTCGACGGTGTGGCGTTCAGGAGCCATCTATTTCAGAGTGTGGCCGCGACCGGCATTCTGCGTTGGATCCCGTCGCCGCTGCCGCGAGCCTATGTCGTGGGCGTGGACATGCAGTACACGGTATTGGAGAACGGGTTCCGATATTTCATGTTGGGAAAAGTGCAAAGTCACGGGTTCTTCCTCTACTATGTCGTGGCCTTTCTTACCAAGTCGCCCGTCCCGCTTCTGTTGCTGATCGCGGCCGCCCTGATGTTTCGCTGCAAAGGAGGGAACCATCGGGCGCTCGAGTGGGTGCTGCTTGTGCCCGTGGTGATTTTTTTTGGGTATTTTAGTGTCACCCGGGTCAGCCGTGGGATTCGCTACATCCTGCCCATTTATCCCTTGCTGTTTCTTTGGGTGAGCCAAGCCGTGATTCTCCATGCGAGGAGGTTTCGCCGGTTTACGCTGGGGTTGGCGGTATTGGCCTTATGGTATGCCGGAAGCTGCCTGTCGATCGCACCGCATTACCTGGCTTACTTCAACGAACTGAGCGGCGGACCCGAGAACGGCTTGAATATTCTGGACGAATCGGACTTTGACTGGGGACAGGAACTCGGAAGCCTGGGAAAATACCTTAGGGAACACGATATCCGGCGTATACAGTTGAGCTATTTTGGAACCGCCGATCCGGGGCACTATGGGATATCCTATGATCCCCTTCCCTGTGACCCGGTTTTGGCGCTGCGAAGCAACGAACCGATTGCAGTCAGCGCGACTGCCATGCACTGGGACTGTAACCGATGGCTGGCAGGTCTAGAGCCCGCAGCCAGGATTGGCTATACGATCCTGTTATTCAATCTGCCTCCCGCGCCTTCATCCCCGAAGTCGCGCCCGCCCAGGTAGCGACTCCCGTAATGCACTTTAGCGGTAATACACTCCCCTCTACGCGCTAACCCCCGAGGAGAACAACAGTCTCCCGAGCAGACCAAACGCCCCGCCCCGGAGGGGTCAGAGACAGTAGCTCCGGGCAAGCGAAGCGCCGCCCGGGGTAAGGTATGCCCGCCATTAAAGAGCCCCGGCCAGAGGCCACACTACACGCCTATCTGGGCGGCATCCTTCGAGGATTGGGAGCGATTGCGGAAACCATCGGAGGGGCTACCGACCATATTCACATTCTGGCCAGTCTCAAAGCGACTCACTGTCTGGCTGAGATTATGCTGGAACTAAAATCGGATTCTTCTGCGCCAAAGCGGCATTGATTTTGACGAGCGATATCTATGGTGATGTGGACACCGTCTGTCGTGCTTAGGAGGGCTATCTGTCATCGCATGACCAACCGGGGGCAAGCCGCAGAGCGGCGCCGCCCCCGGCTACTGTCTCTCTGCCCCTCCGGGGCAAAGAGAACCGTCCGCATGGGGCAAAGTGCGCCGACCGGCTAGGCACAGCGCATAGACGGCCTAGGGCGCACTGCAACGACCCTCCGGTTCAACACTCAATGACCCAGAGAGATTGAGGCAATCAGATAGCCTCGATCTCAATGGTTCGGAGGCATTCCTCCGCGGCCGCCTGTCGGCTGCTGCATCTGATATTCCTTGGGCGGCTCGGCGCCGAGGAGCCACTTCACGAAATAATCCCAGCGCCGTCGCATCATGTACGCCGACGCGCTGCCGTAACCGTGGTTCTGATTGGGAAGCAGCAGAAGATCGAAATCCTTGTTCGCCTTGATCAGCGCGTCCACGATCATGAGCGTCTGATACGGCGGCACGTTGGTGTCCATGGTCCCATGCGCGAGGAGCAGGTGGCCCTTGAGGTTCTTGGCGAAATTCTCGTTGGCCTCGGCATCGTAGTTGTCCGTTCCGTCCGCGTTGCGCACCACCAGGCCTTGGTACCGCTCTCCCCAATCGTCCTCATTGACGCGCTGGTCGTGGTTGCCGGACTCGGCTATACCAACCTTGAAGAAGTCGGGGAATCGGAACATGGCGGTGGTTGTGGCGAAACCGCCGCCGGAATGGCCCCAGATGCCGGCGTGGTCGATGTCGATCCAGGGATACTTCTGCGCGAGCTCCTTCATGCCAGCGATCTGGTCTGGAATGGTATTGTCGCGGCCCATGGCGCCATAGTAGGCGTCCTGGAAAGCCTTCGAGCGGCCCGGGGTGCCCATGCCGTCGATCGTCACCACGATAAATCCTAATTCGGCGAGCGCCTGCCGGTCTCCGCGCGCGGCACTAAAGGAGCGGCTGCCGGTGCTTCCCGTCTGCGGGCCGGGATAGACGTTGTTGACGATTGGATATTTCTTCGACGGATCGAAGTTGGTCGGGTGGAACATCAACCCGTAAATGTCCGTCTTGCCGTCGTGCGCCGTCATCTTGACCGCGATCGGCGGCTTCCAACCCATGGCCAGGAGCTTGGAGATGTCAGCCTTCTCGAGCGGCAGTATGAGTTTCCCGTCCCCGTCGCGGAGCGCGACCACCGGCGGCACATCGGGCTTGGAGTAGGTGTCGATAATGGTCCGGCCGGAAGCTGAGAGTTGGGCTGTATGGTCGCCTTCATCCGGGGTGAGCGACACATAGTTCTTCCCGTCCATGTTGATGCGATAGAGGTGCCGGAAATATGGATCCTCGCCTTTCTCACGGCCCTGCGCCTCGAACCAGAGGATCCGGGTTTTTTGATCGAGGCGTACCAGTTGAATCACGGGGCCTTCACCGGTTGTAATCTGGTTCTTGAGCTTTCCTGTGTTCCAATCATACAGGTAGATGTGTCCCCAGTTGTCGCGCTCCGAATACCAGAGAAACTCGTTGGTGGCCCAGAGCACCTGGCAACCGATCCTGGATTCGTACTGTGTCGCCACCTTCTCATCGAGAACCGTGCGCACTGAGCCACTCGCGGCGTCCGCGACGCGCAGTGTAGCCTGCTTGTGGTCGCGCGTGGTGGAGATGAAAGCGAGCTGGGAGGTATCCGGGCTCCACTGCATATCGCGCAGGCTGAAATTGTCGCCGAGGGTGGCGCGGTGGTAGTCCGGCGGCATCTGAAGTCGGACGACGCGCCCCGAGTCGGCGTCGATGATGACGCGATGGAGCATCGCCATGACCGGGTCTCCCGGCAGCGGGAACTTCGAAATTCGAAGGGTGGGGTGACCCACGGGGTTGACGGGTGTGCTGACGAGGTACATTTCGCCGACCTCGCGTTCGTCCTGCTGGTAGGTTGCGATCTTCCTGGAATCGGGCGACCAGAGGACAATCGCGCGGTCGCTGCTCGACCATCCGGCATTATCGGTGGCGTAGCCGAAGTACTTCACGCCGTCGGTGGTGAGCTGCCTCTCCTGGCCTGTGGCCACGTCGCGAATCCAGAGGTTCCAGTCGCGAATGAAGACGGCCCGCTTCCCGTCCGGTGAGGGCACGGCATTTCCCGCGGCGCCGCCGCGTCCGCCCCCGCCACCCTGACCGCCGCGGCCCCCGCCCCGCCCTCCGGGAGCCGCGCCGCGCGCAATGGCGGCGTCGCCGGATGCGGCACACTCGTTCCCCTGGACATCGCACGACCACCGGTGGGTCCCGACGTTAAATGAAACCGAAGTTCCATCCTCTGAGAATTCGATCGTCTGGAAGGGAAGCTGGTGCGCGTCGTACTTCTCATTTGCGGCGGAGGAGAGCGCTGCCGCGAGCCTGGCATGATCGAACGCCGGCGCGCGCGACCGCTTCGCCGGATCGACAAGGATGAACTCGTATCCGGCGGCGGTCTGGCTGCGGTACCAGAAGCGTTCGTTCGAGAGCCAGTTCGGGAAGACGCTGCCGCCGATGACAAGCTGCGTGAGGTTTTGCGCGAGGAACTTCTCGGCGTGCGCATAATCCGCGGCACTGAGCGCGCGCGGCTGCTGCGCCGCGGCGGACGACATACCGGCGATGCAACCTGCCAGGACGACCCCAAAGAGAACTCTTGGTCGCATGTTTATCCCCCCGTAATGTCACAGAATTGTGAGTTCTGCTGGTTGCCGAAGGATACTACCAAAATTTCGGGGTGTCTGTCGCCTGCTGACTTGACATTTCCAGCCTGTCTGCCATACTTTAATCAACGTTAATCAATTAGCAAGGAGATCTCCTTGAGAAAACCCGCCAGCCTTGTGGTAAGTCGCATTCCCATTACCAAAGCGCGTATCAATCTCGGCCAGTTGGCTAAGCGCGCGCACCTCAACAATGAGTACTTCATTTTGGAGAAAGACGGCATCCCTGTTGTTGGCATCATGGATGCCGATGAACTGGAGGACTATTTGGAACTCCAGAATCCCACGGTCAAGGAATTCATCGCCGAGAGCCACAAAGACTACGTTGCCGGTCATACCCGGCCGGCCGAAGAACTCCTCGCCCAGCTCAAGCAGCAAGCACCGGAAAAGACCAAGCGCCGTAAACGCGCCAAGGTATGAAGACGTTTAGCGTTCTCACCACGTCGCTCTTTGACCGACTGCTTGCCAAGCTTGCTCAGCAGCACCCGGAACTGCCTGAGATCTTCGAATCTGCAATCGCCATTCTCAAAACCGATCCCCACAACCTCAGCCGCAGCCATCCCATAAGAAAGCTCCGAGGCATCAACCCCGGAAATGGCCAGTATCGCCTCCGGATAGGCCGGTGGCGATTTCGGTATGATATCTGGGACAAGCGGCAAGAAATTGAGTTCAACTATTGTGGCCTGCGGCGGGAGGACACCTATCGATGATATGTGCGCTCCCGCTCAACTGCGGATTACGATGAGTCGTCCGTCGGCAAGGTGATGCTGATCTCCAGACCCGATGGGATGAGGTTACGCGCTGCCACCGTGCCATGACAGGCTTCGATGCAGGTTTTTGTGATCGCCAGCCCCAATCCTGTACCGCCTGTGGCGCGTGCGCGGTCCGGTTCGAGCCGGTAAAACGGATCAAAGAGGCGGTTGAGAGACTCGGGCGGAACGCCGGGGCCGTGGTCAGCGATGATGAGTTTGATCTCATCCTGATGGCGCTGGGCCGTAATGGTAATCGGCCCGCCTGCGGAGGCGTAGCGCGCGGCATTGCGCAACACATTAGCTAGAGCTCGAGCGAGCAACTCCGGCTGCGCAAGTGCGGCGGCTGATTCAGCGATTTCGATTTTGGTTTCGCAGTTGGCGGCCTCGCGAGCGCAGATCCGCCTGACCAAGGGCAGCAGCGGCACGCTGACGAGTTTGAGTTCTGCCGTCCTCATGCCTGCCTTGGCGAAGGCCAAAAGCTCTTCGACCAATTGGGACATCAGGCGCACCTCTTCCTGGGCATCCGCGACGTAGCCGAGATGCGCGGAATCCACGCGCTCTTCGAGAATGCCAAGAGCGAGTTGCATCCTCGCGAGTGGCGAGTTGAGTTCGTGCGAGATATCTCCGAGAAAGCGTCTTTGGCCGCCGACGAAACCCGCCAGGCGCACTGCCAGTTGGTTGATCGCCGCTCCTAAACGCCCAAGCTCATCGTGGCGTTTTTCATTTACGCGCACGACAAAACGTTCTTCGGCAATCTGTTCGGTTGCAGCAGTGATCTGCTTGACCGTCACCGTGAGCCCGCGCACGAAAGGGAGCCAGAGGAGGATCGAAAGTACCAACACTGATCCGGCAACAAGCATCCAGGGTGAGGGATCGAAAAAAAGACCGTGCCCGAACATGGAATCGGAAACGGCCAGCAATGTGGTGCGTATCTGTTCGGGCTGCCCCGGTGAGAAGTTGGTAAGTCGCACGCCTGCCCAGTAGCGAGTTGGACTCGTCGTCTTCACTGTGAAGATCGGATAGGGAGGCTGCGTCGGCGGCGTCGTGGGCGCCAGGTTGCCTGCCGGCCACGGGCCTCGAGGCGGCGCATCGCTTCCCGGCCCGCGAGGCGGCGGCGGTCCGCCCATATCCGGCTCGGGGCGCGGGGGCAACGCATCGCTTCGAGGGCCGCGACCGGGACCCGGACCGGGGCGCGGAGGCGCGTCCACCATATGCCGCATGACCTCGTCAGGCAAAGGGATATTCGCGCCGGCCAACCTCCGGCCATTGTTGGAGCAGAGCAGAAAGTCGACGCGATAGGTGGATGAGTAGCGGCGCAGGACGGTGGTGCGCTCGGCCTCGACAGCCATGCGCATTTCGTCGTCAATCAGCCGCGCGACGGATTCCAAACGGCCTCTGGAAGCGGCAAAAAGAGGTGAGTCCGGCTCGAACCGGAACTGGAGGCTGAAGAAAACAACGAGCGCCGCGCCCAACACGACCAGGTTCAGAAGAAGGAGAAGCAGGACCTTTGTGAAGAGTGAAAGACGCGGCCGCATGAGAACTCACTCCTCATTTTCGCGAAGCAGGGTATAGCCCGCAGAGCGCACGGTCTTGATGAATTGCGGCTTCTTGGGGTCATCGCCCAGCTTGCGGCGCAGCGCCGAGATGTGCACGTCAATCGAGCGATCAAAGACTTCGTAATCGCGGCCGCTGATCGCATTCAGCAGCTGATCGCGGCTCAGTATGCGTTCGGCGGAGCGTGCAGCGCCGTCAGCATCAAAACCGGCACCTGCGAGGCGCGCCGCAGCTGGCGCAGCACTTCAAAGCCATCCATTCCCGGCAGCATGCAATCGAGAATCACAGCCTGAAAGGCGCCGTGCAGGGCTTGCTCCAGGCCTGACGGACCGGCGTGCACGCTGCTGACATCGAATCCCATGGGCTTGAGATAATCAGTCACCAGGCGGCATAGCTTCGGATCGTCGTCCACGAGCAGAACGCGTATGTTCGAGCCTGGCTCGGCGGCGCTGTTTTTATTGTCCATATGCAAATGTGAGTGTAGCGCGCACGCCGCGCAAACGCACGGCGCTTTTACCAACCCTTTACAAAATTCCTGCCCGCTTACATAACCCCTTAACTATCGCGAAGTATCTTTGATTTCGTTGTTGGATTGAGATCGCGCCGGCCTGGTAGTGACGCTCTCGATCCAAAGTATGATGAAAACTCCATTCGTGTTTTGGTAAGGAGCATGCTATGTCGAAAGAAACGAAACGTACCGGTTTTATGGTTATGGTGGCGATTGTCTTATTTGTGGGGGCCGTTATGTCTGGAACGCTGCTCGCGCAGCGTCCAATGGATGTGAGCGGCTCCGCTCAGGCTCCGGATATGCTGCGCTCTCTGAAAGCCCCCCTAGCGGATGCTGCCGCGAGTGCGCTCACGTCCGATCAAGCAACTCAGATTCAGACCCTGATCACAGACTTCCATACGGCAACAGCGCCCACCGTGAGCGCGGCCCGCGTTGCCTATGACAATTACATTCTCGCCGGCAATGCGACTGGCGCGGCGGCCCTGATTCAGACCCTTACGTCGGAACAGGCGGCCCAGGATCTTGCAAGAATGCAAGCACTGGTGACATTTTCCGTCGGCGTCGCAAATGTGTTGCAGAATGGCCAGTTGAGCCTTTTGCAGCAGAAGCTCGGGGCCGACAGCCTTGTGCAACTGATTCAGTCCCTCGCCGGAGGACCGGGAGGGCCGGGTGGAGGACCGGGCGGACGTGGCGGACCGGGCGCAGGACCGGCGGGATTCCATGGGGGAGCCTCCATGATGGGATTTGGCAAACTGACTCCTGTTAAAAAGTGATTGATGCTGCCGCGAAGGCGCTGGGCCCGGGTTTTCCGGGCCTGCGCTCTCGCGGAACTGGGCATTTGTTTTCCGTTCACTGCCAACGCCGAACCATGCAATCCTCTGGGGGCAGATTTATGTCGCGAAGCTCGCCGGATGAGATCGTAAGAACCGGCTCTGTGTGCCGGACCCTCTTGGTCGGGGCATCCAGATTTGAACTGGAGACCTCCTGCGCCCAAGGCAGGCGCGCTACCAGGCTGCGCTATGCCCCGACCGGTGACGAGGCCATTATTCTAGCTGGAAATCCGGCGACAGGCACCTTTTTTCGGCGTGGCTTTGCAATCCCGCAAGCAAGGCCGCGACAGCACGCGCGCGGTGGCTGCAGCGATTCTTCTCTTCTTCGTCCAACTGCGCATAGGTTCGCCCCAGCTCGGGAATGAAGAAAATCGGGTCGAATCCAAAACCGTTGTTTCCCTTGGGCTCGCATGCGATCTCGCCGCGGCACTCGCCTTCGGTTTCGAGTACAACCGCCCCCGACTGGGCCAGGGCCAGTGCGCAGACAAACCGCGCGGTGCGCGCGCCGCCCGACTGCTTGAGCTCGAGTAACAGCTTGAGCATGCGATCCGAGTCAGAGGCGTGCGGTCCCGCGTAGCGCGCCGATTGGATTCCTGGCCTGCCGGCGAGCGCGAGGACCTCGAGACCCGAATCATCGGCGAGCACGGGCAGATCCGTATTCAGAGAATACGCAACAGCCTTCAATCGGGCGTTGTCCCCAAACGACGCACCTGTTTCCGCTACGTCTTTCTTAATGCCGATGTCATCCAGTCCCAGTACCTGCCAGCCGTGCGGCTCCAGCAGAAAGCGAAATTCGCGCATCTTGCCTCGGTTGTGGGTGGCCAGGACCATCGTGGTGGCTGTGTCTTGCATTTTCATGCAGCGTCACACTTTGTTCAGGCCAAGGCGGGAAAGGTTGATTCCGCGCCCCTCCAGGGCAGATTTCTGGGCCTCTATCAACTGTTTGATTCCAAGGGCGCCGAGCCCGAGCATGACCCGAAGCTGCTCTGCCGTAAAGGGCTGTTTTTCGGCCGTTCCCTGGATCTCGACAAACCGCCCGTTTCCGGTCATGACCAGATTCATGTCCACGGCTGCCCGCGAATCCTCTTCATAATTCAGGTCGAGGCAGGGGATCTCGCCGATGATGCCGACGCTCGTGGCCGCAACGAAATCGATGAGCGGCGAATACTCGAGAAGCTTCTTGTCCAATAGCCGGTGGATTGCGAGCGCCAGTGCGAGAAATGCGCCGTTGATGGACGCCGTGCGCGTGCCTCCATCCGCCTGAAGCACATCGCAATCGATCAGCAGGCTGCGGATTCCCAGCATCGAGAGATTGACCACGCTGCGCAGCGTCCGGCCGATCAGGCGCTGAATCTCCACCGTGCGGCCGGACTGCTTGCCGCGGGCCGCCTCGCGCGGAGTACGGGTGTTGGTCGAACGGGGCACCATTCCATATTCAGCCGTAACCCAACCCTGGTTTGCCTGATAGAGGAACGGCGGCACCTTGTCCTCGATGCTGCAGTTGCACAATACCTTGGTGTCGCCGACGGCGATCAGCACCGACCCCTCGGCATGTTTGGTGTAGTCCAGCTCAATTCGGATTTCCCGCATGGAATCAGGTTGTCGTCCGTCGTGTCTCATGAACCGTCCGCCCTTTCTGGCATTACAAAATTCGAGATTCGAGATTCGAGATTCGAGATTCGAGATTCGAGATTGAGAATATTGAATCTCGAATTTGGCTTCGACGTGGCCGCTAAAAATCTCTGCCTTCTCGCAAAAAATTCGCGGGTTAGTAGCACAGATTCCACTGATTTTTCTGTGGAATCTGTGAAATCTGTGGCTGCTCTTGAATGTGCCAAAACAGTTTCAATAACACATTCTACATCATTTCCATGGGTCGCAGGGTGGAACCAGGGTCACGAAATACTGCCGCCGATTCTGCCAAGCGATCAAATTGGATCTGGAGGGGCGAGTCTTTTGCATGCCCGCATCGTGTTGAAATTATTAACACATCGGGTGCTCGAGTATGTCCGCGACATCGGCGATCGCAGGTTGAATTCGCCCGGAGATTCTCCTAATATTGATCGATGGCTTACTATTATTCCAATTCCCCGTCGGCTTTTTTCGGGGGCCCGATAACAAAGTCGGTCAAAACGCTGATCACCATCAATGTTGTAGTGTGGGTTCTCCAGATACTCACCCGTGCCGCGGGCGTCAACTTTATTGATTTATACTTCGGGCTGATTCCATGGCGCATCACTCATGAGTTCATGCTCTGGCAACTCCTCAGCTACATGTTCCTGCACGACGGATTCTTCCACATCTTCATCAATATGTTTACGCTCTACATGTTCGGCAACGACCTGGAACGAGTCTGGGGACCGAAACGCTTTCTCACCTATTATTTTGTCACCGGCATCGGCGCCGGGCTCTGTTCCTACATCGTTGGGGTGAACGCGCTGACCGTGACGATCGGAGCTTCCGGCGCGATCTACGGGTTGTTGCTCGCCTATGGTCTTCTTTACCCCGAGCGGCTGGTATATCTCTATTTTCTGTTCCCCATCAAAGTCAAGTGGCTCGTGCTCTTCATGGGAGTTCTTGCCTTCCTCTCGTCGATTACCGGCAGCGCTCCGGGAGTCTCGAACATTGCCCACCTGGGCGGCATCCTGGTCGGCTATGTTTTCCTCAAGGGGCACGACTGGTTTCACCGATACGAGGAGTTTCATTCCCGCCGGCGCCGCGAGGAACTCAAACGCCAGTTCGAGGTGTATTACTCCGAACTGCGACACAAGATTGAGGACGAGAAAAAACCCACCATCCATTGACGGAGCCTGGAGTCAAAAGCGCTCCCAGCGCCGGTTTGCCCCGATGTTGAGCTGATTGAGTGGCGTTTGACTCCAGGCTCCGTCAGTTACGCTCTTCAGAAGGCGGGGCCGAAGGTGAAATAGAAATTGTAGCGGCCGCCCTCGCCCCATCCTCCGGCAAAGCGCATCGGGCCGATCAGCGTGTTGAAGGCTAATTCAGCGCCGCCTCCCTGATATAGATTGAAATCGTACGGCGTGGTCGCACGGTCGCTGACGGAAGCTGCGTTGAAATATCCGGTAAGGTATCCGCTATTTACAAATCCGAGCGGGTGGGTGAGCCACTGGTAGCGGTACGCAATCGCGGCGATTCCCATCTGCTTTGCAGGCAGCTCATCGAAACCGAATCCGATGAGATGACGTGGCCCCCCATCGGACACGTTGAAACCGCCCAGATAAAACCGTTCGTAAAACGGAACCGACCCGCGTTCGTGACCCGCGGAAAAGTAGATCTGCACCGTTGACCTTTTCGAAACCGGGAAATAGCGCCTGAAATCAAGTGCGTATTTAGTGAAGCTGAAATCGCTGCCGAACATCTTTTCGCGCTCGTCGATTCGCGCGGACAACAGCGTTCCCCTGGCAGGAAAGAGCTGCGCGTCGAGCGTGTTGTGATTCAAGTTAAACCTGAGCCCTCTCAACTTGGCAGCGCCTTCCTGGCGATTGGGTGCAGTGCCGCCCGTGATGGATGCGTGGTCGACCTGATAGCCCGCCTCGATCTCCGATCGTTTGAACACCGTGCCGACCATCAATTGGCCGCCGATCTGCCGGTTTGTGAACTTATCCACCATGGTTTCGTTCTGAATGTCCAGATACTCGCGCCGATCGAGATGCACCTCAGGTGCGAGGTAGAAAAAAGGCAATTGAGGGAAGGGAACATACTGCAGGCGGGCAAAGTCGCTGTCGAGACCGCCGAACTGGCTCGAAATGGTGAGCGTCGAAGGAGTGTGAAAGAGCTGGCGTGCACGCACCTCGCCCAGGGCAACCAGGCCATAATCGGGATCGTACCGAATGGCGGCGCCCAGAGTGTACAAAGGGTATTCCCGCAGGGTATAGGTAAGGCTATATGCATTATTCCCGGCGGGTGCCAGGTGAAAATCGACCTGGTCGAACAGGGATGTAGCGTACAGCCGGCTCAGGTCTTTTTCCAGGACGTTGATGTCCAATGGCTGGCCGGCTCGCGCCTTCACGGCGTTGCGAAGCTGAGTGGCCGGGATGGCCTTGAGCCCTTCAAACGAAACCGATGCGATCGTCGGGGTGACGCCCATCACGAGCGGCCGGGAAGGCCGTCCAGGCACACCTGCGAGGAGAGACTTCAGGGCCGGCAGCTGTTTTTCCGCTTCGTCGGCGCCGATCTGGATTATCTGGGAAATTCCGGTATAGTCGATTCCCGTGTACTGCTTAAGGTCCGGCCGCAGAACGAGGTTTGCAAGCTTGCGGTTGCTCTCCACGCTGTGCTGCATCTGAAGGCCGATGGATTGGTCCAGGACGTCGATGAACGTCTTGATTTGTTCCTTTTCCAACAAGGGAGAAGTCACATCGACCGCAATCACGATATCGGCGCCCATGTCGCGCGCGACATCGGTGGGGAGGTTGTCGACCAGCCCCCCGTCTGCAAGCAGCATCCCGTCTTTTTCGACCGGCGTGAACAGAGGAGGGGCGGCGATCGACGCGCGAATGGAGTCGGTCATGGACCCGTCGCGAAACACGTACCGATTGCCGGAAACGAGGTCGGTGGCCACGGCGCGAAAGGGAATAACCAGCTTGTCGAAATCGAAGCCCGCCGCGATCGTGCGCTCGGTTGTGAGGCGGTCGAGAATTTCCACCAGCCGCTGGCCTGCGAGAAGCCCGCCGGGCAGCTCCAGGATCCATCCGCGAAAATAGAGTTCCCCTTGATAGCGGGCTCGGACTTGCGCCAGCAAGGGAGCGAGGGACATGTCGGGCTGGTTGCTGAAAACGGATGTCCAGCCCTCTTTTGTGAAGATCTGCTCGATTTCCGCGGCTTTGTAGCCAAGCGCGTACAACCCGCCCACGAGCGCGCCGAAGCTGGTGCCGGCGATGCAATCAATGGGGATACCCTCGCGCTCAAAAACTTTCAGCACGCCGATGTGCGCGGCGCCTCGGGCTCCGCCTCCACTGAGCACCAAACCTACCTTCGGAGGGTTGCGTGGGGCGGCCGGCGCGGAGGATGCGTTCAGGAGGGCCGCCACAAGGAGCAGAAGACAAAGGCCAGGCCGCCGACAAACGCAGAAGAACGCGGGATTGGATTCGCGCTCCACTGCGTTTATCCGCCGCTTCATCATCATTTCTCCGCGCGCCGCCGGAGAAAAGCAGGCTCATCCAGATCGTTTTTGAGCGAGGCCAGGCGATAATCGATCGATTTATCGGAGGCCGCATGATGTTCGAGGCCTGCTCCACGCGCGACCTGTTCCGCGGAGGCGCTCAAGGGGATCACGTTGGAGGAACGAAGCACGTCGCCGGCAGATCTCATGTTGAAGCCGGTGGCGATCACGGTGATCTTGATCCGGTCTCCCATTGATTCGTCGTAGACCGCGCCGAAGATCGTGTCTTCCGGGTTCGCCGCCTCCTCTATGATTTTGGCAGCCGCATCGACTTCCTGCAGCCTGAGTGAGTTTCGCGTCGCGGTGATATTGATGAGCACGCCTTTGGCGCCGCGAATCGAGGTCTCTTCGAGGAGAGGGCTGGCGATGGCGCGTTGGGCGGCTTCCACGGCGCGGTTTTCACCCTCGGCAACGCCGGTTCCCATCAATGCCATGCCTTTGCCGGACATAATCGTGCGCACATCGGCGAAGTCGACGTTCACGATTCCGGGCAGGGTGATGATATCGGAAATGCCCTGCACCGCCTGGCTGAGGACATCGTCGGCATAGCGGAAGGAGTCCTCCAGGAGCGCATCGGCGCCCATGGCGTAGAGGAGGCGTTCGTTCGGGATGGTGATCAGGGTGTCGACTACCTCCTTCAGTTCGCTGATCCCCTGATCCGCGTGGGTCATGCGCTTCTTGCCCTCGAAATGGAAGGGTTTCGTGACCACACCCACCGTGAGCGCGCTCAATTCTGTTGCCAGGCTGGCGACCACGGGGGCCGCGCCGGTGCCGGTTCCGCCGCCCATGCCGCAAGTGATGAAAACCATGTCGGCGCCGTCCAGGATCTCGATGATCCGTTCGGTGTCTTCGAGGGCGGCCTGACGGCCGCGCTCCGGGATGGCTCCGCACCCGAGACCGTTGGTGAGCTTGGCGCCGATTTGCAGCTTGATGGGTGCCATGGAGCTGCGCAGGGCCTGGAGATCGGTGTTGGCTGCGATGAAGTCGACCCCTTCAATCCTTGCCTGGATCATCCGGTTCACCGCATTGCCGCCGGCGCCGCCGATGCCGATCACCTTGATCCGAGCCGGAGGATGCCGATCAGTGTCAAAACTCAACTTCGGTAGTGCTTCGTCGAACCGCAGTTTCTCCCCTTGCATTGTTTCTCCTTCACTTTGAATTTCTAACTGCCTACCCACGACAGAATCTTGCTGACAAACCGAGGAGTGGTGTTGGCTTTGCCGCCCGGAGTCCTGGGGTCGCGGCCGTCCAGGGTCGCGAACATAGTAAGTCCGACCGCGGTGGCGTAAACCGGATGGACCAACTCCTCCGCCAAACCGGCGATGTTCTGGGGCACGCCCTGGCGCACCGGCATTTCCAGAATCTGTTCCGCCAGGGGCAGCATCCCGTCCAGCATGCTGCCTCCGCCAGTGAGGACAGCGCCGGAGACCAGCTGATCGCGGCAGCCGGCGCGCGCGATCTGATCCTTGATGAGTTCGAACACTTCCACGGCGCGGTCATGGAGTATCTGGCAGATGGCCCGGCGCGTGACGTCGCGCGGACGGCGCATCGCGACACCGACCACTTCGATGACTTCGTCGTCGGCGAAGCCATCGAACCGGATGCTGCCGAATTCCCTCTTAATGCGATCCGCCTCCTCGATCGAGGTCCTGAGCCCCACGGCCAGGTCACGGCTGAAATGCGTGCCGCCGACCGGCAACACCGAACAGGCGCGCAACGCATCGCGGGTGATGAGCGCAATGTCGGTCGTTCCCCCGCCGATGTCGATCACGGCCGTCCCCATTTCCTTTTCTTCCTGTATCAGGACGGCCTGGGCGCTGGCGAGCTGCGGCAGGACGACCTTTTTGACGCGCATCTGTGCCTTGTTGACCGCATTGATCAGGTTTTGCATCAGGGCGCCGTCGCATGTGACCACGTGTACATCCACGTCCAGCCGCATTCCCGTCAGTCCCACGGGATTGCGGATGTCACCGCGGTTGTCCAGGAAGAACTCTTGCGTCAGAACATGGAGCACTTCGCGGCTGGGCGGGATCGGAGCCGTCTGAGCAGCCTGAATGACCTGGCCCACGTCGTCGTTGGTCACCTCGTGATGTTTTCCGTCGATCGAGATGGCGCCATGGCAATTCACACCCTGGATATGGTCTCCCGAGACCCCGACGGTGACCCAATCCACGGAAAGCGACGATTTCAGCTCGGCCTCCAGTGCCGCCCGGCGGATTGCGGCGGCCGCTTCTTCCAGATCCACGATGACGCCTTTTCTCAGCCCGGCCGCCGGCGCGTATCCGCTGCCCAGTACTTCGATGCTGTCGTCCGGCCGAGCGCGCGCGACCAGACAGCAGATCTTTTCGGTCCCGACATCCAAACCACAAACAATTCGTTCCTTCTTGCCCACAGCTCCACCTGCTCCGTCCGGCGAGTCAGTTCCTGATCGTTTGCCGATTCGCTGGCCTGATTTCCGGCTTCGCGCTCGGCGGATTCTTTGGGTTGTAAACGATATCAGGGAAAAAGCGCAGATTCACCGACGCCATATCACCATACTGCGACTTCACATCGTCGTATTGCGCGATAAAAGCCTGGAACCTCGTGAGAAAATCGCGGTCACCCAGGTAAATCTCGGCGGTGTCATTCACGAGCAAAATCTTGACGTTGCCCAAGTCGGACAGGTCGATCTCGGAAATGGCACGCGTGAGATCGGTCGCCCCCTGAGCGAATTCGGCCAGGACTTGAACCCCGAGACGAACGCGCGCCGAATTCTCCTCCTGGAGCACCCTATAGGCGTCGGGGTCGTCGCCGCGCAGGCCGCTGAAGACCGGAGCGTCGAGTTTCTCAGCGTCCGGATCATAAGCCTGGAGCAAAACGCCTTCGCTGTCCAGAAGCTGCAGCTGGCCGCCGATTTCACCAATCACGGAAGGAATCCGCTCCTCGATGTAAATCTTCAGGCTCGAGGGAAGCACCCTGCGGACTTCGACCCGGCGGACCCATGCTTCCTGTTCGAGACGAGAGCGCAGCATGCCGAGGTCGATGCGCAGGGTGTTGGACGGGAAATTCTGCCGGACGATCTTCTCGAGATCCGAGGGGCGCAGATGTTTACAGCCCGCGATGTCAATATTCCGGACCGCAAGGATGTCGGATGCATTCGCATATCGGTACACGTAGAATGAAGCCAACCCTGCGAGTGCCACGGCGGCCCCGTATGCCAATAGTCTGAGCGCGGACAGCAGGCGCGTGGCCAGATGACGGCCGCGCTGGGGTTTCTGAGCCGTTTTTTTTCGCGCCGGACGCCCCTTGTCTGGCGGGATGACGACCGACTGCTCGTCATCGGGCTCGCTATGGGTTCTGCCGGTATTGATTTCCATGCCTGGGTTCTCCGTAGGCTAAGCGACGCCGTTTCCCAAAATCTCTTCGCCGATTTTCCATACGTCCCCCGCACCCAGCGTGATCAGCAGGTCTCCCGCCTTCAATCGTTCGCGCAGCGTCTGCATGGCCGCGGGGAAATCGGGCGCGAAGGTAACGTCGCGGTGCCCGTGCTTCTTGATCAGGGCCACGAGCTTCTCGGCGCGTACGCCTTCAATTGGATCTTCGCCCGCCGCGTAGATCGGCAGCACGACCACCACGTCCGCGTGGTAGAAGGCGCGCGCGAACTCCTCCTCGAGCGCCCTGGTGCGGCTGTAGCGGTGAGGTTGGAACACGGCGACGATGCGCCGGTCAGTGGAACCGCGCGCCGCGCTCAACGTCGCCATGATTTCGGTCGGGTGGTGGCCGTAATCGTCGATGACCAGCACGCCGCGGCTCTCGCCCTTGATCTGGAAACGCCGGTCCGCGTTTTGGAAGGAGCTCAGGGCAGCGAGGATTTTCTCAGCCGGTATGTCCAGCTCCAATCCGATTGCGACCGCGGCGAGCGAGTTCAACACGCCGGGCTGGCCGGGCACCTGCAGGGAAAGGGCGCCGAGCAACTCGCCATGCCAGCGGATCTGATATGAGCAGCCGAAATTCTGATATTCGATGCGGGATGCTGCCAGATCGGCCTGGTTGCTCGTGCCGTACGAAACGATGCGCCTTTCCACACGCGGGAGGATAGCCTGGACACCCGGATCGTCCAGGCACAGCACAGCGGCTCCATAAAACGGAACCTTGTTGACGAACACCGTGAATGCGTTTTGGATTTCGGCAAGACCGGCATAGTGATCGAGGTGCTCCCGGTCGATGTTCGTGACCACGGCGAGCGTGGGGCTAAGCTTGAGAAAGGAGCCGTCACTTTCGTCGGCTTCGGCGACGAGAAACTCCCCCTTGCCCAGTTTGGCATTGCTGCCGAAGGCATTCAGCCTGCCCCCGATGACCACCGTCGGATCGTAGCCTCCGCGTACGAGGACGGTGGCTACCATCGACGTGGTGGTGGTCTTGCCATGAGATCCCGCGATGGCCACGCTGTATTTCAGCCGCATGAGCTCCGCGAGCATCTCCGCACGAGGAATTACCGGTATCTGAAGTTTCTTGGCCTCGATGACCTCCACGTTGTCGGGCCGCACGGCCGAGGATACGACGACCACATTGGCGTCGCGCACGTTTTCAGCGGCGTGGCCAGCGAAGATTCTGCCGCCCAACGCAGAGAGCCGCTGCGTGGTGGCGCCCGGCTTGAGGTCCGAGCCGGAGACCTTGTAGCCGAGGTTGAGCAGCAGCTCCGCAATCCCGCTCATCCCGATGCCGCCGATACCCACGAAATGAATATGTTGAATCTTCTTGAACATGATGTCGGTTCCTGTGCCGCAGGTTCTTTATTGTCTTGAATGCGCCCCTGCGGCGAGCTGTTCGATCAGGTCCGCAATCCGAGCCGTCGCCTCGGGTTTCGCCAGCCGCCGTGCCGCGGCCTCCATGCGTGAGATCTCCTCGGGATGCTCCATGAAATGACGGAGTTCGCGTCCCAAGCGGCCCGGTCTCCATTCGCTCTCGGGGATCATCTTGGCCGCGCCATGCTGCTCGAGCGCGCGCGCGTTGCGGGTTTGATGATCGTCGGCAGCGCCCGGGAAAGGCACCAGGACAGCTGCTTTGGCCGCAGCCGTTACCTCGGCCACCGTGCTCGCGCCCGCGCGCGCAAGAATCAGGTCGGCATTTTCGAACTGCCGATAAATGGTCGGGAAAAATGCCTGTACTTCGCCTTCCACGCCGGCGACCCGATAGGCGTGCCTCACTTCTTCGAGCTCCTTCTCACCGGTCTGATGCACCAGGCGCACGCCTGTACCCAGTTCTCTAAGCTCCGGCAGTGCCGCGCAAACGATTGCGTTTAGAGCCCTGCTGCCCTGACTGCCGCCGTAAATCAGCAGGCTGAAATCGCCCGCTCGGCGAACGCGTTCGCGTATGTGCTGGAATTCTTCGCGCACCGGGATTCCCGTGACGATTCCCTTTTTCCCGAAATACCGGCCCGCATCCGGAAGGGCCAGGGCCACGCGGTTCACTACGGGCGCCAACAGGCGATTTGCCAAACCCGGATACGCATTGGGCTCCATGACGAGCGTGGGCTTGCCCAACCACCATGCTGCCAGCACCACAGGACCCGACGAGTAGCCACCCACACCCACCACCACGCATGGGGCGAAGGTGCGAATTATACGCCTAGCCTGCAAGAGGCTTCGGGGAATCAGCAGCGAATTCCGCGCAGTCGTCAACAATCCCATTTTTTTCAGTCCCGCCGAGACGATGAACTCGACCCGAAAGCCCTCTTGAGGAACAATACGTGCCTCGAGGCCGCGGCGCGTGCCGACGAACAGAAAGTCGCGGGCAGCATCCCGCCGCTGTAACTCGCGCGCCAGCGCGATGCCGATGTACAGATGCCCGCCTGTTCCTCCCCCGGCGATCATGACCCTGCTCGATTTTGAATTCTTCATCAAATTCAAGATTGCTCGACATAGTTCGAGATGTTTAACAAAATCCCGGTTGCCATCAGGTTCAAGAGCAGGGAGGAACCGCCCTGGCTCATGAAGGGGAGGGCGATGCCTTTGGTGGGCATGAGCGCAAGCACCATCGAAACATTGATGAACGCCTGCATGACCACCATGAGCGTAATTCCCAGCCCGAGATAGAAACCAAACTGGTCAGGCGCCTTGAGCGCGATCTTGATGCCTCGATAAAAATAGAAGAGGAATGCCAGACACACCAGAATCGTGCCGATCAGCCCCAGTTCTTCGCCGATGACGGCGAATATGAAATCGCTGTGAGCTTCCGGAAGAAAGAAGAGTTTCTGTTTGCTCGCGCCCAGACCCAACCCAAGGATGCCGCCGCTGCCGACCGCCGTCAACGATTGGGAGATCTGCCAGCCTTTACCTAAAGGATCCTGCTTGCTGTTCAGGTAGGTGCCGATTCTATGAAATTCGTATGGGAAGAGAAGCACCGCGAGGCAGACGGAGGGTACGCCAGTGATAATCGCGGCAACAACATATTTCCAGCTCAATCCGGCAATAAACAGCAGCACGAAAACGATGAGCAGTAGGCAAACAGACTGCCCCAAGTCCGGTTCGATCCCAATCAGGCCTGCAAACAAGGCTACTAGCAGGAGGCAGGGAAGGAGTTTCTGCCGGAACCGGTTGATCTCAGTTTCTTGGCATTGCAGATAGGCAGCAAGAAAGATCAAGAGCACGAGCTTTGCAACTTCGGAGGGTTGGAACGAAACCGAGCCGCGTCGCAACCAGCGGTGAGCGCCGTTGACCGCGGGCGCGGCTCGGACAAGGATCAAACTTGCGACACTCCCGATCACCAGCGCGGCGAGCAGGCGTTTCCTCTGCCAGACGTGATAGTCCGTATACATCAGAGCGACCATCAGCACATAGCCGACACCGGCGTAGACCAGCTGGCGCAGGAAATAATAAGCGGACATGCCGTCGTGTTGATAGGAAGCCAGGACTGAGGAGGCGCTGTAGAGCATTACCAAGCCAAATATCGTGAGTGCATTGGCGGTGATGAACAGAGAGCGATCGCTGGTTGCTTTGTAGGCCATGGCTATTCCCGTCTACTTCGCGGCGAGGCCGCGCACGGCGTCCTTGAAGACTCGTCCGCGATGTTCGTAATTCTGAAACATGTCAAAACTCGCACATGCAGGAGCGAGCAGCACGGTGTCCCCCGGGGCGGCTTTCCGGCTGGCTGAGAGCACCGCTTCCTGGAGGCTCGCGGCCCTGCTGGTTTCGACGACATCGGACAGAGCATCGCGAATCTTGCCCGAAGCTTCCCCGATTACGATCAGATGCTTCACGCGCAGCGCCGCGAGCGCGCGTAACGGGAAAAAATCTCCACCCTTGTCGCGACCGCCGGCAATCAGCAGGATGTGGCCGGGAAAGGCTTCCAGGGACTTGATGGTCGCATCGACATTGGTTGCCTTGGAGTCGTTGAAGTATTGCACCCCATCGATTTCGGCAACCCATTCGAGACGATGCTCTACGCCGGCAAAACCGCGGACTACGCCTTCCAGACGGTCGGGTTCCGCTCCAGCCAGCAGAGAAATGGCGGATGCGGCCAGCACGTTTTCGAGATTGTGGCTGCCTTTGAGCTGAATTATGTCGGCGGGGAACAGGTCAATCAAGCCTCGATGGTCGCGATAGAACACGCGACCATCCTTGAAAAAGGCACCGTGCGGGACCTCTCCCAGGCGGCTGAAAAGAACGACAGCCGAAGCGACCTGGCCGGCGATCTCGGCCGTGCGCGGATCCTCTGCGTTCAAGACCGCGAAGTCGGCGGCGGTCTGATTCATGAATATGCGCCGCTTCGCGCCTACGTAGTCTTCATAGTCGCGATAACGGTCCATGTGATCCGGCGTCAGGTTGAGAATCGCGCCGACGCGTGGGCGCAAGCGGTCGATGGTCTCCAATTGGAAGCTGGAAAGTTCGACGGCGTAGACATCGTCCGGGGTCGATGTTGCCGCAAAACTGATGAGCGGCTTGCCGATGTTTCCCGCGGCGTATCCCCTGAGCCCGGCGCCGCGCAGCAGCTCCGCGACCAGTGTGGTAGTGGTCGTTTTGCCGTTCGATCCGGTGATGCCCAGGATCTCCCCCTGGAGATGCCGGAAGGCAAGCTCGACCTCAGCGATGATGGGAATGCCGGCCTGGCGGCTTATTTCGAACAGAGGAAGCGACCGCGGGACTCCGGGGCTGAGGATCACGAGATCGCAGCGGCGGAAACTCTCCGGCTTGTGGCCTCCCAGTTCGAGGATGAGTTCGCCCGAGGAACGCGCCAGATCCTGCAACGCCGCAAGAGAGCTCGCGAGCTCATTCTGGGTCTTCAGATCGGTCAAGACCACGCGCGCGCCCCGGGTGAGCAGGAATTCGGCAGAGGCCAGGCCGCTCCGCGCCGCGCCGGCGATCAACACCGTCTGTCCTCGATACGCCTTGTCGATCTCGCCGTTCATTCCAGTTATTCCTTAGCGCAGCTTGAGCGTGCTGAGGCTGAAGAGCGCGAACACTATTGCGACGATCCAGAATCGGATCACAACCTGGTTCTCATCCCATCCGGAAAGCTCAAAATGATGATGCAGCGGCGCCATTTTGAAAATGCGTTTTCCGGTAAAACGGAAGGAGACAACCTGCAGAATCACCGAAATGGCTTCTATGACGAAGACTCCGCCGATCATCGGAAGCAGCAGTTCCTGCTTGATCAAAACCGCCACCGTGCCGATTGCGCCACCGAGAGATAGAGATCCCACATCACCCATGAATACCTGTGCCGGATGTGCGTTATACCACAGGAACGCGAGCACCGCTCCTACCATGGCGCCGCAGAAAATAGTCAGCTCCGCGGCGTACGGGTTCTTGATCAGGTCCAGGTATTCCGCGAATTTTGCGTTGCTGCTGACGTAGCACAAAACCGTGAGAGCCGACGCGGCGATCAGTACGCACCCCGCCGCGAGCCCATCCAGCCCATCGGTCAGGTTGACTGCGTTGGAGGCGCCAACGAGGATGAGCAGCACGAACAAGGCCAGGGGAAAAGGGATCACCAGGAGCCGCCAGCAGTTCATCTCAGGCGTGAAGTTTTTGAAAAACGGCACGCTCAGTCGCGTGTCGAAGAGGGCGTGTAACGACAGATAGTAGAGCACCACGCAGACTCCAAGCCCGATCAGGGCCTGATAAAGGAGCTTCTTGCGTCCGGTCAATCCGAGCGATCGCTTGCGGACAATCTTGAGGTAATCGTCGGCGAAACCCACCAGGCCGAAGAGAAGTGTTGCGATCACCGCCACCCAGATGTACAGATTTGTGAGGTTCGCCCACAGGATGGTCGGCAGCAAAGTCCCGACAAGAATCAGGATCCCACCCATCGTGGGGGTCCCTGCTTTACTCTGATGCGAGGATGGGCCGTCCGTCCGGATCTGTTGGCCGACTTGAAACTTTCTCAGCCGTGAGATCAGAACGGGGCCGAGAATCAGTCCCATGAGGAGCGCCGTCAAGCTGGCGGCGGCCGTCCGGAACGTCACATACTGGAACACCCGGAAGGGCGGTATGATCTGATGAAGAGAGTAAAGCAGGTAATAGAGCATCAGCCCATCATCTCCGCATATCCCGAGCGCAAGGCCTGGACCATCTTTTCCAGATGGATACCACGCGATCCCTTGATGAGCAACAGATCCCCCGGCTGGACGTTTCGATAAACGAAATCGATGGCCGGATCGATTTCTGTGAAGAAATGAATCTGGGTCTCCGACATGCCGGCAGCCGCCGCGCCCTTCGTGATTTCGCGCGCTGCGCCCTGCACTCCCACGATGACATCCACTCCGCTTTCAGCCGCGAGCTTTCCGCACTGGCGATGCAATTCCTCAGAATCCTTCCCGAGCTCGAGCATTTCTCCCGCGACGAGGATGCGCCGCAAATAGCGTGGAACCTGCACCAGGACGTCGATCATCAGCATCAGCGCACGCGGGTTCGAGTTGTAGGAATCATCGATGACGGTGAACCCTTCCCGGAAGTGCAGAACTTGGCCGCGCATTTGCGCCTGGCGCAGATGCCGCAAGCTTTCTACGATCTGCCCGGGATCAATCGTGTAGCGGCGTGCGAGGGCGACCGCGGGGAGTGCGTTCATGACGAAATGCGCGCCGCAAAGAGGAATAATCACGCGCCGTTCCGCGCCTTCGCAAATCAGGCGGAATCGGGTCTCCATCAGGCCTGTCACTTCGGCATCCTCAGCGCGGATATCGGCGTCTGCGGAAAAACCGAAGGAGATCCGGTCACCGGTATGGCGCGCGGCAATCTTGCGAACGAGCGGATCGTCGGCGTTGTAAACCAAGGTTCCCCCGGCAGCGATTCCTTCTGCCAATTCGCCCTTCGCGCGCGCGATGGCCTCGACCGAATCGAAGAACTCGAGATGAACGGGAGCGACGTTTGTGATCACGCCCACGTCGGGGAGTGCGATGCGGCACATCTCCGCGATTTCACCCGGCGCGGTCATTCCCATTTCGAAAATGCCGATGTGATCGTCGGGGCTCAGGCCGAAGAGGGCGAGCGGCAACCCGAAAAGGTTGTTGTAGTTTCCGGGAGAGCGATAAACGCTGAATTCCGTCTGCAGGACTTGGGCCATGAATTCCTTCGTGGTCGTCTTGCCCATGCTGCCGGTAATGCCGACGAGACTGCCATGCCAGCGCCTGCGCACGTCGGCTGCCAGATCCTTCAGCGCCTCGTGGGTGTCAGCTACGCGCAGGAGGATCTTGTTGGCGGGAATTCCCTCCGGAATCTCGTAATGGACGTCAACGACGGCTCCGCAAGCCCCTTGCCGGAGCGCTGCCGGCACGAAGTCATGGCCGTCGTTGCGCGCGCCGCGAATCGCGAAAAAAAGGTCGGATGGGCGCAGCGTGCGGGTGTCGATCGAAACTCCCGACAGGGAAGCCCCCTTTGGTCCCGAAACCAGGACTCCCCCGGTTACTTCTTCCACTTGTGTCACCGTCATGTGAGCCATAACCAGATCCATCAAAATGTCCATTGCAGACCGCATGCCGCCATATTTCCGGTCGTGTACCGTCGGGTTATTGATGTAACTCGCCACAGTCTCGGTCTCCTTGTGCGTTTCGCAGTTCGTGAATGAGCTCTTGAGCCACTACTCGATCGTCGAAAGAGAAGGATTGCGTACCGATCCATTGGTGATTTTCGTGTCCCTTGCCTGCAAGGAGTACAACGTCGTCTTTGCGCGCCATGGCCAACGCGGTGCGGATGGCCTCCCGCCGGTCAGGCAGAAGGCGATAGGGAGCGCGGCCTTGCTTAAGCCCGGGCTCGATCTCCGCCAGAATCCTCAGGGGGTCTTCACTGCGAGGATTGTCGGAGGTGGCGACGACGAAATCGCTCAGTCTGGTCGCGATCACGCCCATCATGGGGCGCTTCTTGCGATCCCGGTCTCCGCCGCAACCGAAGACGGTGATCATGCGGCCATCCGTCAATTGCCGGACCGTCAAGAGAAGTTTCTCCAGGGCATCCGGCGTATGGGCATAATCGACAATTACCGTAAAATCCTGGCCGCAACGAACAAGTTCCAGCCGTCCGGGGACGCCGCTGAGCGATTCGATTCCTTCGCGGACGTGCTGCAGGCTGATGCCCAGGCTAAGGGTTGCTCCGACGGCAGCCATTATGTTGTAGATGTTCGTACGACCGACGAGGCGAGTCTCGATGTGCAACTCGCCATAAGCGGTCGCAAGATGAAGGGAAGTGCCGTCCATCCGCAATCGGGAATCGAGAACGCGGACATCGGCATTTGTGGCGAACCCATAACTCACAGTGGTGATCAGCACCTCCGACATAAGGCGCTGCCCATATGTGTCGTCTGCATTGATCACCGCGAACCGGACGCTGTTGGCGCCCTCTTCAGTGAACAGGATGCGCTTGGCCTGGTAATATGACTCCATGTCATGATGAAAGTCGAGGTGCTCCGGTGTCAGATTGCAGAACACTCCAACCGAGAAATGGACGCCGTAGACCCGCTTGAGAATCAGGGCGTGAGATGATACTTCCAGGGTCCCATGCGTGCATCCGGCACGCAGCGCCTGATCGAGAAATGCAGTCAGGTCGCTGGCTTCAGGGGTCGTGTGCGTGCTTGGAAACAGCTGATCGCCGATTCTCATCTCAATCGTGCCGATCGCACAGGATCGCAAACCAGCCCGCCGGAAGATCGCATCCACGAGATAGGAAGTGGTGGTCTTGCCGTTGGTTCCTGTGATCCCGACGAGCTGGAAGCGGGAGGCTGGGTCCGAAAAAAGAGCGCAGGAGGCCTCCGCGAGAAACTTTCGAGCGTCCGGCACCACGAGGACAGGGAACGCAGGTCCTAGGGCGACGTCGCGATCGACGGCCACGGCGACTGCTCCCCTAGCCACCGCCTCCTGGACATACAGTGCCCCGTCCGTCTTTTCTCCTTTGATGGCAATGAACAGGTCGCCCGCGGCTACCCGGCGTGAATCGTAGGATATGCCACGGATCCGCACCTGAGGATCGACCTCGATGGCAAGCCCTGGAATCCGGCGTATCAATTCCTGCAGCAGCATGGCATGGTGCCTCAGCGTTTGCCCCGCGCTCGTGCACTCAGTTCAGGGCCAGCGACGGGAAGGTGCGGGGCGGGGGTGAGTTTCGGTATCGTGGCCGGTTTGCTGCGCGCGAAGGTTACGGCGCACGAATCCCCCCCCGCAATCCGCGTTCCCGCTGGTGGAAGTTGGAAGACTGCGATGCCGGCTCCAGAGGTCTGAATCCTGATTCCTAAATCTTTGCACAGAAGGGCCACGCTACGCTTCGACATGCCGGAAAAGTCCGGGACCGTAACGCTGAACGATTCCGCGCGAACGGTAATCGTGCCGTCCGGATTTACGCCTTCGTGTTTTTCCGGAGGAGCCATGAGAGGAAGGATCGGCGTGGCGTTAGGGAGAAAATCCGCCGAATCGGCAGCCATCCTGGAGTCGATCTTCTGAATCTTCAGCGGCAGCGTGGGGTCCGGAGGAATGTGAAGTTGAAGCAGCGCCTCCTGTGTGATCTTGCGGAAGACGGGGGCGGAGACGTCGCCGCCGTAAATGGCCCCCTTGGGTTCGTCTATCTGCACGAGCACGGCGATGCGCGGTCGAGGCAAGGGCGCAAAGCCAATGAAGGATGCCACGTACTTGGAATTGGAATAATGACCGCCGACGATTTTCTGGGCGGTACCGGTTTTCCCGGCGGCCCGGTAACCCTCCAGCGCCGCCTGCTTGCCTGTTCCACGCAGGACCACGCCCTCGAAGGCATCGCGCACCGCAGCGGCAGTCTCAGGCCGCATGATGCGCGTTCCCTCAGGCTCGTTTATTTTTACCAGGTTTCCGTTTTGATCGATGATGCGGTCCACGACGGAAGGACGTACCCGGATGCCTCCGTTGGCGATTGCGTTGATGGCAGTCAGAATCTGCATGGAGGTAACGCCCACCTCCTGGCCAAACGAGATCGCCGCTACAGAAAGGCCCGACCATTGTTGCGGGTCCCTCACCAGGCCCACAATCTCACCCGGCAGATCGATACCGGTTTTTGTGCCGAAACCGAAGGTCCGAAGGGCCTCGTACAGCCGTTTCTCGCCCAGACGGAGTCCGAGTTTAGCGGCGCCGATGTTGGAGGAATATTCGAGAATTTCGTCGAAGGTCAGGACGCCGTAGGGCTTGTGATCATGGAAGACGTGCCTGCCGACCAGCATGGAACCCATCTGGCAATCGATTGGTTCGTCCGGCCGCGTCAACCCGGCTTCCAGGGCAGCAGTCGCTACCACCACCTTGAACGTCGAACCAGGTTCGATGAAATCCGAAATCGCGCGGTCGCGCCAGAGTTCGGGCGCTGATTCATTATAGGTATTGCAGTTGAAATTCGGGAAACCCGCGAGCGCCAGAATCTTGCCGGTATCAGACTCCATCACGATCGCCACGCCATGAGCGGCTCCGGCATCGATGACCCCGGCGGAAAGCTCTCGCTCCGCGATGTACTGAATCGATCGGTCGATGCTCAGCACCAGAGAGTGTCCTTGGACAGGCGGCTTTTCCACCTGGCCGCGGAAGGAACGGCGGTGCGCATCCACGTCGAATGAGATCTGCCCCGGCGTCCCTTTGAGAAGCCGGTCGTATTGCATCTCGATTCCCGCACCGCCTTCACCGTTCATGTTAACGAAGCCGAGTGTCTGGCTCGCGAGTTCGCGGTTCGGGTAAACACGCATGCTCTCTTCCATCAGATACACGCCATCGATTCCAAGGGCCGCGACACGCGCTTCGTCCTTGGGATCGATCCTGTGTTTCACGAATATGAAAGACTGGCGCGCTGAATTGTTCATGTGCGCGGCCAATTCCTTCGGGTCAAGGTTCAGTATGGAGGCAAGACTCTGCGCGGCGCCGGCTTTATCCGTGATCGTGCGGGGATTTGCGGCCACGGTGCTCACCGTGACACTCGTGGCCAGCTCATCCATGTGAGCGTCATAGATCACGCCGCGAGGTGGGAGAATGGCCCGTGTCATTTGCTGGCGTTCCATCGCCAGCTGTACAAACGCATCATGGCGAAGTATTTGGAGTTGTGCCAGGCGTCCGATGATGATGCCGCTCCACAGGAAGATTCCGCCAATCACGAGGGTGACTCTTACCGGATTGGACCGCTTCCATTGTTCGGTCATCGTCAATTGTTGGAATTGTGCGCGGCGGGTCTCCTCAGCTGGGTATCCGTGCGCCCGATATTGGCCAGTACCAGGCCGGCTGGAGAATCCGCTCCGATCTCACGAAATCTCAGCACCACTCTCTGGTAAGGTCCCAGCGGCTCCATAGCCAGATCGTTCCGCGCAATGAAGTCAATGCGCTCGGGGCACTTGAGCGTCTCCTCCTCCAGAATCAGGCTGTTCTGGACGCGGACCAGGGATTCTTCCATGTCCTTGGACTGCTGAAGGGAATATCCCAAGCTCACGATGCGGCTCCTGATCCACAGGTATCCGAAGAGGGAACTCGCAATCAGGAGGAAGCAGAGCACACAGGCAAGGAGATCCCGCAGGTTGCGTGCATCTGTGCTGTGGAGAATGCGGTAATTCCGCGTTTCCACGTCCGCCGACCAATCCGTCATCATAGTCTCAGCTCCCTCGAAAATGAGGCGATCGTCTCGGAAAAACCGAATGTCTAAATCCGCTCCAGCCCTCTCAGCTTCGCGCTTCGTGCGCGTGGATTTGTGGCCAGCTCGGCATCGCTGGGCGTCCATGGACGGGGTGGAACCAATCGGGCGCGCGCCTGGCGCGGGCAGGTACACAATTCAGCCGGACGCTCGCATACGCAGTAGCCCGACATCATGCGGAAGGATCGCTTCACGATGCGGTCTTCCAGAGAGTGAAACGAAAGAACCGCCAGCCTGCCCCCCGGCCGAATGAACGAAAGGGCGTTGATAAGGAATTCCTCCAGGCCGTCCAACTCCTGGTTGACCGCAATGCGCAGTGCCTGAAAAGTCCTTGTGGCGGGGTTAATCGTGCGCGGCCCCCTGTTTCCCATCGCGTGCCTGACGATCGAGGCGAGTTGCGAACAGCGAGTTATTCGTGCCCGCTCGCGCGCGGCGACTATGGCCGCGGCGATGCGGCGGGAACAGCGCTCCTCACCGTAGCGATAGATCACGTCGGCGAGCTGCTCTGCCGACAGATCGTTGACCAGGTCAGCAGCCGTCAGACGTTGCGTCCGATCCATGCGCATGTCCAGCATGTCGTCGCTCTGAAAACTGAATCCCCGCTCCGGGTGCATGAGCTGGTAGGAAGAGACCCCGAGGTCCACCAGGATGCCGTCGATCGGCTCGATCCCCAGGTTGTTGAGAACCAGCGGGAGATTCTTGAAATTCTCGTGCAGCAGGCGGGAACAGTCCGAGAAAGGCTGCAGGTGCTGTCGGGCCCTCTCTAGCGATTCTCCGTCACGATCCAGCCCGATCAGCAATCCTCCGGGCTGTATGCGCTCGAGGATGGCCCAGGCATGCCCGCCCGGGCCCAGGGTTGCGTCGACAAATACTCCTCCGGGCCCGCACTGGAGCAGGTCAAGTACTTCCTCGCGCATCACCGGCACATGCTCGTGTGCGAAGCTGTTGGACGGATTGTATGTCATGCCGACCTGCGAAATGGCTCTTACCATGAGTCACTACCCTCTAGAATCAAACTCCCTGCGCTGCCAGCTCATCGCGATCTTCGTCGGTCAGAGGCTCTTCCTGCATGCTTCGACGGACCATCTCGTTGTTCCAAACTTCCAGGTGGTCATGCTTCCCCATCACGACAACCTCCCCTGAGAGCTGCGCATCCTCCCTCAGAGTCTGCGGTATGAGGATCCTTCCTTGCAGATCCATGGGCGCCAACATGCCGTAGTAACTGGTATTCCTGAGGAGCTTCTGCTTGGCTTTGGAGTAGCGTGGGGGAGCATGCAGCTTCTCAGAGATTTGCTCCCAGGTTGGAATCGGATAGATCTGGGCGCATTTGCCGTTGTCGCTCGTGACAAAGTAAATATTGTCTTCCGTCTCAGGCAGGTCGCGGCGAAACTTCGCCGGTATCTTCAGGCGGAATTTCTCATCGATTCTAGCGGGATGGCTTCCCCAGAGCATGGGCCCTTAACCACTCTAGTGCTGAGTTATCTCAAGGAACGACTTCATACCGGGAAAACTGGTTCTTAACGACCCCTAACCACCACTTTTGACCACTTTTGACCACAAACAGAGAATAGAGCCGTCCCTTTTGCTATGTCAAGTAAGTTTTTAAATTATTTGAACTTTCGTGAGGAATCTGGGCGGATTCTATGGAAGATTTAATGAAGATTCAAGCAAGTTATTGGCCACCGGCCAAGTTTTTGATGATTTGGCTCGGGATTTCTCAGCATGTCAGGAAAGTGCTTTCATGCTAACATTATTCCCCGCTTCCACGGGAGGGAATCGAGTGAAAGTAGGGATCGTCGGGCTGCCCTTAGTCGGAAAGAGTACAATTTTTAATCTATTGACTTATGGTCATGTGGACACTTCCTCCTGGGGAGGCGGCCGGGGCGAAGCCCACATCGGAATTGCCCAAGTGCCGGATCCAAAACTGGATCGGCTGGCCGCAATTTTTCATCCCAAAAAGATCACGTATGCCTCGGTGGAGTATGTCGACCTGCCCGGCCTCGCGCGCGGAGAAGGCAAATCCATAGAATCAAGAGAGATGAGCGCTTACCTGAACAGCCTCAAAAATGTAGATGCGCTCGTCCACGTTGTGCGCTCGTTCGAAGACGAGAACATCCCCCACTCCGAAGGAAGCGTCGATCCTTTGCGCGATATTGGTCTGTTCGAACTCGAGATGATATTTTCCGACCTCGCCATCATTGAGAAGCGGCTCGAGCGCCTGTCCAAGGATCTGAAAAAGGCCAAAACCCTCGAGCTCGAGCTGGAAGATGCGGTGCTTTTGCGTTACAAGGCCGCCTTGGAACAGGAACAGCCGTTGCGCAATCTGATCCTGACTGAGGAAGAGCAGAAGCGGGTGAAGGGGTTCACATTTCTATCCGCAAAACCTCTTCTTCTGGTTTTGAACCTGAGCGACAGGGATGTTTCCAAGATTCCCCATGTGGCTCGGGAGTTTGGGCTGGAGTCGTTGGCGGCGCAGGCGGGCATCGGCATCACGGCTGTGTGCGGCAAGATTGAAGCGGAGATCGCCAATCTGCCGGAAGAGGACGCTCATCTATTCAGGGAAGATCTCGGGCTGGCGGCGAGCGGGTTGGACCGCATCATTCAAAAATCGTATGCCCTGCTTGGGTTGATCTCTTTTTATACTGCCGGCGATCCTGAAGTGCGTGCATGGACGATATACAGAGACACTACGGCCCAGCAGGCGGCAGGCGTTATTCACAGCGACTTCGAGCGCGGCTTCATCAAGGCAGAAGTGGTTTCCTATGACGACATGATCCAATGGGAATCTTTTCAGGCGGCGCGGAACAAGGGCGTTCTACGCCTGGAGGGAAAAGAATACCTCGTCCAGGAAGGAGACGTGATCCTCTTCCGGTTCAACGTATGAGCGCTTCCAGACTCTTCATTTGTGCCACCATTTTTGCCGTGCTTCTCGCGACTGCCCGCCGGGCATCTTCCGAGGATCTCTCTCCGGACGCTGATTGGTTTGGCAAGGTGATCCGCGCTATCGAATATGCGGCAGACGGGCCTCTGGAGCGATCTCACTACGATCACTGCATCGGATTGAAGCCCGGCGACACTCTGACACGCACCGGCTTAAAGGCGGCAATCCAGGCTCTCTATGACACGGGAAATTTCTCGAACATCGCGGCGGAGGCCTCACCGGAGGGCGATGGGCTGCAGTTGCGCTTCCGCCTGACGCTCGGTGCCTATTTCGACCGGTTTATCCTTCCGCGCAGCGTGGATTTGGCAGGCCACTCCCCGGCCGAGGCGATGGCGCTTCCGGTCGGGGAACGCTTTTCGGCGCAAAGGCTGGAGGATGCCAGGCAAGCAGTGCTCAAGTACATGCGCGAGAGAGGATACTACCAGGCGGATGTGAGTGCGCACATCGTCCGAAACGCACTGAGTCGCCAGATCGATACCACGTTCACAGTTCACCCTGGACAGCTGGCCACGATCCGCTCCCTGGACGTCACTGGGGTGCCACCTCAGGAAGCTGCCGCGATCCAGCGTCAGCTGAAGATCAAGGTCACGCAGAAGTTCGCTCGCGATCGTTTTCGCAAGCGATTGGATGCCTTGAAGAATGATCTCGTAAGCCGCGGTTATCTCGAGGCCGAGCCGCAGCTCGTGGAATCTTACGAACCCGGCGACAATTCGGTCGCTCTCGCGCTTTCGATCGCCAACTTCGGGCAGGCGCGCATCGCGGTTGCGGGATTCAAGCTTCCCAAGGATCAGCTGCGCCGCCTGATCCCGGCTCTGTCGGGAGAGGGATTGCGGCCCGAATTGCTGCAGGAAGGATTGGCAAACCTGAGGGACTATATGGAGGATCTCGGCTACCCTGAAGCGGAGATCGCGATGCAGGAAAGCCATGACTCTGCCGGCGCGCGGCTGATCCGATACAACATCGACCGCGGTCGCAGGGTTATCGTTCGCGAGGTCCGGTTCCGCGGCAACCGGTCCATTACGGACCAGGATCTGCTCAAGGCGATCCAGTTGCAGCCCTCGGGCTTTTTTCAAAAAACGGCATACAGCGTCTCAAAGCTCGACGCTGACGAGCAAGCCCTGGAGGCACTCTACCAGTCTGATGGCTTTCTGGATGCGACGATCGTGCCCCTGGTCGAGCCGCTGAAGAACGGATTGCAGCTGAGGCTGACGTTCGAGTGCACCGAAAGCGCCCGCGCCGTGGTCCGATCGGTGCAGCTTGAGAAAGACGAAGGCTTGCCTGCTGAGCCGATCCTGGCCAGAATGAGCTTGAAGAAGGGCGGTCCCTATTCTCCCAATCTCGCCGAGCACGACCGTCAGGTTATTCTGGCGGCATACAACGATGCGGGCTTTCTGCAGCCCACCGTTACGTGGCGAGCCGATGAAGCCGGCCAGGACCATTCTTATGCGGTGGTTTTCCAGGTTAAGGAAGGAGTGAGAACCCGCATCGACAATATCATCCTGCTTGGGCGCGCTCGGACGCGCTCCTCGGTGATCGAGAAGCGCATCGCCTTGAAACAGAATGAGCCGCTCAGCTTGGGACAAATGCTCCAGACGCAGCAGGCGCTGTACAACACGGGCGCGTTCGATCTCGTGAGGGTGGGGGCTCAGAATCCCGAGAGCAGCTCCCCCTACCAGAATGTGGTCGTACGCGTGCAGGAGGCCAGACCGATCAGCGTCCGCTACGGATTCGGCTACCAGCAGCGGGAGAAATTGCGCGGGACTCTGGAATTGAGCGACCCCAACATCTTCGGTCTGGGACGACGCGTCGATCTCAGCCTGCGGGGAAGCGCCATCGAGCAGGCCGCGGTTCTCAGCTTCCAACAGCCTCAGATTCGCTTTTTCCCCGTCGATTCTTTCTTCACATTTTCGGCAAACAAGACCAAGGAGATCAGCTTCGATTTGCGGCGCTTCGACCTGTCATACCAATACAGTCATCCCTATGGCAAGCACACATGGGGATTGCTGCGCTACAGTTTCACGAACGTGAAGGTGTCGCAGGTGACGCCGGATCTCCTTCGTGAGGAAACCCCACGCAATCTCTCGGCTGTCTCGGCCTATTACATCAATGACACGAGGGATAGCTTCCTGGATCCGGAAAAAGGATTTTTCACTTCCACGGACCTGAGTGTGACGACGAAGCTGCCCACGAGCACATTCGCGAGTGGATATTATTTCTCCCTTTTCACCCAGAATAGCTACTACCGGCGACTGACTCCGTTGACGCTGATGGCCGCGTCTTTCCGTTTCGGATTGATTCATGGGTTCGCAGGTGATACCACCATTCCCATCAGCGAGAGGTTTTTCGCAGGCGGCGGTTCGAGCCTGCGGGGATTTGCTGTGGACGCCGCGGGACCCCTCGGGCTGAACAACGAACCCATCGGCGGCAATGCCTTGTTGATCGGCAACCTGGAATTGCGCGTGCCGCTCGTGAGCCGGTTCCAACTTGCGGTTTTCTATGACGGCGGCAACGTGTATCCGGATGTGAGCTCGCTGAACTACTCCGATTTCAGCCACACCGTGGGCGGCGGGCTGAGATTGAAGACACCCTTCGGGCCCATACGGCTCGATTATGGCATTAACTTGAACCTTTCCCAGCAACTGCAGTCTCTAGGTTATAAGAGGGGGCACTTCTTTGTGACCATCGGGCCTCCTTTCTGAGGTGCGCTTTTGAGAGCACTTTGCGTGGCGATCATGATTCTCTGCCGATGGGGCTTTGGCGGCCCTTTGGCCGCCCAGGAAATAGACCGCCTGCTGGCTGCCGTGAACGGAAAGGTGATTACCGAAGGTGACCTCAGCATATCGCGCTCCTTGAACTCTCTGATCCTGCTGGGCAGGTCGGAGACAAATCCGACAAGGGCCCAGGAACTGAGCCGCTTGATCGATCTCGAACTCATCCGCCAGGAAATGGAGAGTTTTCCCTTCGGGCAAGCGGATCAGAGCAGCATCCAGTCAGAGGTGGAGAAACAGCGGAGCGCTCTCATGACTGTCTATGCCGAAATCGGCGGGCTCCCTGCGCTGTTGCGGCGCCTGGGTCTTCAAGAAGACGAGCTGGTTTCCTACCTGCGCCTGCGGGTTCATGTGACGCGCTTCATGGATTTGCGTTTTCGCCCGTTCGTGACTGGCGTCAAGGAAGACGAAGTGGATGCGAAAGTGAACGCCGCTCTGGATCAATGGATCCAGAACATCAGAAGCCACTCGCACATCGAGCTATTTGATGCGGGTGCGCATTCGGCGGAGAAAAAGAGGCCATGAAAGCGCGCAATAAAGTGCTGCTGATCCTCGTGCTGGTTGTGGCGGCGGCCGTGGCCGGCGTCGTTTTCTACCTGCGATCCGAGCGCTTTCAGGCGAGGTTGGGCGCCGCGGTGATCACGCGCATCGAACAAGCCACTGGCCTTCGGACGGCAATGGGCCAGTTCACACTGGACCTCTTTCGCGGCAGATTCTCGGTAAAAAAGCTGACACTCCGGTCACAGGAAAACTCCGGGAGCCGCCTGGACGTCGCAGTCGATGAGATTTCCGGTTCCCTGAGGCTGGCCGCGCTATGGCGGCCCAGGATCGAGCTGAATGAGTTGAACCTGCAACGCCCCCATCTGGCATTAGCGCCGGAACCAGGCGGTTCCCCATGGAGCTTGCAACCCATCGTTCGCCAGGCGCTCGATTTCGCGGCGCGCAAGGTCACGATCACGGACGGCTGGGTGGACCTGAACTATCGGCACATCCCATTGAACATGGTGATGGACGCCTTGAACTGTGACATCCGGTACCGCCCCAATCCCGCGAGCTACGAAGTTCAGCTGGAGTATAAGAACAGCCCTCTGGACTGGTTGGGGCGCAGATTCGTGTATGATCTGCGCACACAGTTCCGCCTCCTGGCTTCGGGATTGGAGATCGATTCTTTCGAGTTTCGGGAAGACAAGAGCCACTTCAGCGGCAACGGCAGGGTCAACGATTGGGATGCGCCGACGTTGCAGGTGGCCCTAAACGGAACCTTAGCTCACGGTCTACTGATTCTTCTTGCTCCCGGTCTCAAGGAATCCCGTGGCGATACGGGAATCAACGGGGACCTTCGCCTGGACGATAGCGGCTATCGATTGTGGGGACGGCTCAGGGTTGACGCGCTCGGTTATCGTCAAACCGCGGCCCGCGCGGTCACGGGGCTGTTCGAAATCAAAGCCGATGTGCTCTCCCTGCGTAAGGTGAACGGGCGCATGGGAGGCGGCAGCTTCCGGATCGATGGGGACATACAGCTTCGGGGCGAAAATGTGCCTCCGCACCGCCTCAACATCTCTGCCAAGAACGTTGCGTTGCGCGACACCTCGGGGATTCTCGACCTCGGCTCATTGGCGCTCGAGAATACCGCGGATGGAGAGCTGGCGCTCGACTGGCGCAACGGCGAGCCCCTGTCCGTGGCAGGCGCGGTCAACCTGCACGCGATCGCGGACACCGGTGCTGGATCTGAATTGAGGACGGCGCTGCAGGGAAACACGGAGTTTACCTACCGCGCGAATACCTGGTATGTAAAAAAGTCCGACCTCGTGTCTCCCGATTCGCATATCGAGATCCTAGGCGAGGACGCGGACCATTTTCGCGTCCGCGTCGATACGCATCGACCCGCCGAGGTCTTCCGTCTCGTGCGCGGTTTCTCGACGACGGTCGAAGATTGGATGCGAAGCACGGACGCCTGGCAGCAGCTCGCCGGCCGCTTCCAGCTTTCCGGAGAGGTTGTGTGGCACCAGCCGGACGCGATGGCGTATGAAGGGCAGATCACGGTTGCGGACGGACGGTTGCGCGGCTACAGCCTCGACAACATGACCGCAGCCGCATCGTGGAGCGGGTCGCTGGTGAAACTTCACACGCTCAAGGCGAATAGAGGAACCCAGTCGGCCGAGGGCGACTTAGATCTGGACCTGCCGCACGGGGACGTCGGACCCGCCATTTCGTTCGAAGGAAACATCCGCCGGATCAGTCTGGAGTCGCTTGGCGACCTGGGAGTCAATCTCAGGACACCCGTGACAGGGTCTTTGAGTGGCCAGGGCAAGGTTTCCTATGCGGGAGGCTCTTTTCACGGGAATGCCCGATTCCAAATCGACCAAGGCAGTTTTCAGCTCCAGCCCTTTGATCTTTTGCGGGCGTCGGTGGAGGTAGATGGCAATGAACTTCGCATCGTCAACGGCCAGATCACACGCGCATCGGCATCGATCGACGCTCAGGGCAGGGTCAACCTGGATACCCAGGCGCTGAATCTCTCTGTCCGCCTCAATGAGTTGCCTTTGATGGATATTCCTGAGGTCAAAGCGAGCAGCCTGGGGATCGACGGGCGCATTACGGCCGCGGGCGAAATCCGGGGCACCATGGACAATCCCGAGTATCATGGAGATGTCGACGTCCACGGCTTGCGCTATGCCGGTTGGGACCTCGGGCAAGGGAAAGCCACGATCGACCTGCGCGAACGAACGCTGACAGCGCAATTCGATGTCCAATCGGATCTTGGTGGTTTCCGTGGAGAGATTCATCTGAAGACCGAGGCGGATTATCCGGGACAATTGACGGTCGAGTTCCGTGACTGGAACGTAAGGAAGATCATCGCTAACAACGCCCCGGCGCTGCTCAATGATTTCAGTACGGCGCTTCATGGCAATTTGACGGTTGACGGGTCGTTTGGGGAAATGTCCAAGCTGCAATATCGCGGAGACATGGATGGCGCTCGTTTCAAGATCCATGGGTATGAGCTGCGCAATGAAGGCAGGATTCGATTTACCGGCGATTCTCAGAAGCTGGTTGTTGAGGAGGCTCGCCTCATCGGCGAGGGGACCAGTCTCTCTCTCGATAAGAAAGGCGTGTTTCCCTTTGATGCCGATGCCCCGATGAATCTGCATCTGAGCGGCAAGCTTAATCTCCAGTTTCTGGATCACCTCGCGGACAAGGTGGGAGTTTCGGGCTCCGCTGCTTTGGATGTCAATATCAGCGGGTCGCAGCATGCTCCCGAAGTGCTTGGCCGGGCAGTTCTCGATGGCGCACGGATCGAGCATCAGGATGTGCCCTATCCATTGTCTGCGCTGAAGGGCAGCATCATTTTCTCGCGCAATTCGATCCGGTTCGAGAACCTCGAAGGCGCGATCGGTTCAGGCATGATTCAGATCACGGGTGCTGTTGAACATCAGATTTCGGAGCTGCGCGGGATGAATCTGCAGGCTTCCCTGCACAAGGTCCGGCTGCGCATCCCGACCGACTTTGTCTCCACCATCGATGCCGAACTTAATTTGAGAGGCGGGCCGGACACGCAGGTGCTCACCGGAGACATCACGGTGCTGCGCTCCGAATACCTGCGCGATTTCAGCGTGCTGGAACAATTGCTGGGCCGCCCTTCGAGTCCTTCCGGGCCGCAGACCACGCAGCCTCTGCTCGCCGGTGTGCGCTTGAATGTTTCCATACATTCGCCAGACGGCTTATATATCGATAACGAACTGGCGAGGGTGCAGGCCGGATTGAGCCTCACGCTGCAGGGCACCTACGCGTTTCCATCGCTGACAGGCCGCGTGGAGGCGACCGAAGGATCCCTCTTCTTCCGGGGCAACCGCTTTGATATCCTGCGCGGTTCCGCCGACTTTGTCGATCGGAACAGAATCAATCCCGTTTTTGACATCCGGGCCGAGGCGGACGTTAGAAGTTATCTGATACGCCTTGACATTACGGGCGACATGGATCATCTGCGGTTGAACGTTACGTCGGACCCGCCGCTTTCGACGGTCGACATCCTGTCCATGCTCACGACAGGCAAGAACGACCAGACGGTTGCCGCGGGGACACAGGGTTCCCGCTACGAGCAGCAGATGACAGGCCTGAGCGCGGCCAGCATACTCTCGGAAGGCATCACCGGCGTGGTCGGCAAAAGGGTGGAGCGCATCTTTGGACTCGAGAGCTTCCGTGTGGATCCATTCCTGGCAGGCGCGGAGAATGATCCGACCGCGCGCGTGACGATCAGCGAACGTCTGTCCAAGGATCTTGCGGTCACGTTCTCACGCAATCTCACCACCAGCAAGGAACAGATCGTCGTTCTCGAGTACGACGTGAACAGGAGCTTGTCGATCATCGCGACGCGCGACGAGTTCGGGACTTACGGCGTCGACTTCCGGTTTCGCAAGTGGTTCCGATGATGACTATTACATTTTTCAAATCCGATCTATAGAATGTTCGGTATGTTTATAGAAACAAACGCCAGCTAAGAGGTTCAAAGTATGAAGATTCTTGTCATCGAAGATGAAAGCAAGGTTGCGCACTTTGTTAAGAAGGGCTTGGAGCAATCCGGTTTTGAGGTCGACGTGGCCGTGGACGGTGAAGAAGGTTTCGACAAGTTCCGTGCGGTCGATTACGATCTTGTGCTCCTGGATCTCATGCTTCCGAAGATCACGGGGTGGGAGTTGATCCCTCTTTTGCGCAAGCGCAAGCCCACTCTGCCGATACTGGCAGTGACTGCGAAAACAGCCGTCGAGGACCGCGTTCAGGGTTTGAATCTGGGCTGCGACGATTACCTGGTCAAACCGTTCTCCTTTGCCGAGCTCCTGGCGCGCATTCAGGTGCAGCTCCGGCGCGGCATTACTCTTGGGACTGCTGAGTTGAAGGCCGCGGATCTGGTGCTTGATCCGTTGAAACGCAAGGTGACGCGTGCCGGCAAGACGATCGAGCTCTCCAATAAGGAGTTTGCTCTGCTCGAGTACCTGCTGCGCAACAAAGATGAAATCGTGACCAGAAACATGATCGTGGAAAATGTCTGGGACTCGAGCTTCGACAACTTCACAAACGTGGTTGACGTATACATCAACTACCTGCGCAATAAAGTGGACCGAGGGTTCGATCAGCAGCTTATCCAGACCGTGCGCGGCGTAGGCTACACACTGCGGAGTTCGTTGCCGTGAATGTAAGAACGCTGCGTTTCAAGCTCAGCTTGACGAACGGGCTCTTCATTTCGATATTTTTCGTGCTTTTCGGATACATTCGCTACCAGACGTTCGGTTATCGCGCAGAGCGCAATTTCGAAAGCAGGCTGGAACGCCAGGCGACTTCCTTTGTGAATAACTTCCGGGCCACGCCGGAAGGGTTCGACTGGCAACCCAACGTGCCTCCCGCGGACGCCATGGCTCTGGACACCCTCCGTCCGTTCTTTGTCCTCACGGATCTGGACGGCAAGGTCATGCGCGAGGAGTTTTACGGCTACTACATCCGGCGCATGTTAAAGGGAAAAGACCTGGATGATGTGCTGCACGTGCATAGCGGATTCAGCGACGCCGAAGCCTCCGACGGCCGGAAGTTCCGTTTCATCAACCGGGTTATGCCGTCGGGGCACGGGCAGATAATAGTTTTGCATCTCGGGCGCGACCTGAATGAAGTGACCGACCTGATGCACGAGTACATGTCGATCTACATGTATTCGGTGCCGCTGATTCTGATCATCGCGATCGGCGTCGGCTGGTTCCTCGCCGCGCATGCTCTCAAGCCATTCGATGACCTGGCCCACACCGCGGAACAAATCACGTCGGAGAAACTGAACACGCAGATCGTGGGCGCGCGCAAAGAAGCGGAAGTCCAAAGATTCGTGCAATCCTTTAACTCCATGGTCGCGCGCCTGAGCCAATCCTTCGATCAGATGCGCAGGTTCAATGCCGACGTGGCGCATGAGTTGCGCACTCCGTTGGCAATTCTTCAGGGTGAGAATGAGATAGCTCTTCGTTCCGAGTCGCTATCCGAGGAAATCCGCTCGGTCCTGATTTCGAACCTCGAGGAACTCGATCGTCTCACCCGGATCGTGAACGATATTCTGACGCTCTCGGAAGCAGAAGCGGGCAGCCAGGTCCTTGCGAAAAAGCCGATCAATCTAAAGCCGCTAATCGGCGATCTGACAGAACAGATGCAGCTGCTGGCGATGGAACGCAATATCCAGATAGAGGTCCCGGATCTGCCGGATGCCGTCGTGGAAGCGGATGATCTCTGGATGCGCAGGGCAATTCTCAATCTCCTCGACAACGCGATCAAATACTCAAGGGATGGAGGCAAGATTCAGGTTTCCATCACGAATGACGCAGCGAAGATCCGGATCGGCATTCGTGACGACGGGATCGGAATCTCAGGACGTGACCTGCCGCACATATTTGACCGCCTCTATCGCGCCGACCCGGCGCGCAGCCGCAACAACGGGGGCGTAGGTCTCGGTCTGGCTCTTGTGAAATGGGTGGTGGAAGCGCACAACGGGCAGATTACTGTCGCGAGCGAGCCGGAACGGGGAACAGCCTTTCAGATCGAGCTTCCTCTCTATTCTCCCGAGCCCAGAAACATCGTGGAGGCTCGATCCGGGAAGCCGCTAAAATCCGGCCACGGTGCTGCCGGCGGGGCGATTTGAAGGCTCTGGCGATGTTGCATATTGTCCGTCGTCCCGGCGAGGCTCGAATCCTTGATAACACGCATGGTTTGTATTGCTTTTGGGGTTGATCATGAAGTAATATGTAAGTTTTGTCACAGGAGGTTGTGCCCGTGTACGCAGTGATCAAGAGCGGTGGAAAGCAGTATCGTGTTGCGGAAGGCGAAGACGTGCGCCTGGAGAAACTAGATGCTGAACCGGGCTCTTCCGTCGAGTTCAGCGACGTGTTGCTGGTCAAGGCTGACGAAAGTATCCATATCGGCCGGCCTCTGCTTAAAGGAGCCTTAGTTTCCGGCACGGTCGCGGCGAATGGCCTGGGAGATAAAGTTCTCGTTTTCAAGTACAAGGCCAAGAAACAGTACCGCCGCACGCGCGGGCACCGGCAAGCGTATTCGCGGGTGCGCATCGATAAGATCAGTTTCTCTGCCGAATAGGAATCAAGGAAAAGCCATGGCACACAAGAAAGGTGTTGGAAGTTCCAGGAACGGCCGTGACAGCCAATCCCCGCGGCTGGGAGTCAAACGGTTCGCGGGCCAATTGGTCAGCGGGGGGACGATCATCGTCCGGCAGAGGGGAAGCAGGTTAAAGCCTGGGCTCAATGTCGGCATCGGGCGTGATGATACCCTTTACGCCGAGATCACGGGTGTGGTGAAATTCCAGAATCGGGGACGATTAGGGCGGTTTGTCCACATTGAGGCGGAGTCATAATTACCGGGAAAGCACTTCACGTCGAGCGCACGCAGGACCCCAAATGGGGTCCTTTTTGTTTTTGGGCGCCGGACCTTTCTCGAGGAAAACACTGGGTTTCTGATGTTTATAGATCGTGCCAGAATCTTTGTTCACGCCGGCAATGGCGGTAACGGCTGCCTCGCCTTCCGGCGCGAGAAGTTCGTTCCCCGTGGAGGACCGAGCGGCGGAGATGGCGGCAAGGGGGGCGACGTGTATATGGAATGCACGGACCGGGTGAACACCCTCCTGCACTTTCAGTACAAACGCATCTTCAAGGCTGAACGAGGGCGGCACGGTGAAGGATCGAGGCGTCATGGAAGGGAAGGTGAAGATGTCGCTGTCCTGGTGCCGCCCGGCACCCAGGTGTTTAAGGAGCCGGAGCACATTCTGCTTCATGATTTCGGCGTGCCGGGCCAACGGGTGAGGGTTGCCGTCGGGGGCATGGGCGGCCGCGGCAATGCGCGTTTCGCCACATCAACGAACCAGGCGCCCCGCCGCGCTGAACCCGGACATCCTGGAGAGGTGTTGGAGCTGTCGCTCAGCCTGAAACTGATTGCCGATGTCGGGCTCGTCGGGTTTCCCAACGTGGGTAAATCCACGCTCATCTCGCGCATCAGCTCGGCGAAGCCGAAGATAGCCGATTATCCCTTTACGACCCTTGTTCCCCATCTCGGCGTCGTTGCGGTGGGAGACTACCGCACCTTTGTCGTCGCGGACATTCCCGGCCTGATTGAAGGCGCCCATGAAGGACATGGTCTGGGAGATGAGTTTCTGAAACATGTGGAACGGACCAAGGTTCTGGTGCATCTTGTGGATGTGAGCCAGCCGGAACGTGATCCCGTTGCCGACTTTAAGACGATTTTGCACGAGCTGACGTTGTTCGACGAAGAGCTGGCCCAGAGGAAGCAGATCGTGGTTGCCTCCAAGATGGACGCGCTTGCGGACCCGCGCCAGCTTTTGCGGCTGCGCATGATGTGCGCGCGCCGCAAGATACCCTTCCAGCCCATTTCTTCGGTTACAGGCCAGGGGATCGCCGAACTCATCGGGCTGCTGGATAACATCCTAACGGCAGGTTTGAGCGCATGACGGCGGGCAGGCAATCGACAGGAGATCCGATTTGACGGCCATCAGGCTGGGCGTGCTCGGAGGTAGTTTTAACCCCATTCATCTGGGACATCTCCACATTGCACGCCGGACTCGCGGGCTCTTCGGCCTTTCCAGGGTTCTTTTCGTGGTTGCCTGCACGCCCCCGCACAAGCAGCCCCATGACTTGATATCCTTCAACCATCGGTATGCCATGGTGAGCCTCGCGACGTCCGGCTGCGAGTATTTTCATCCATCCCCGGTGGAGCTGGAGTCGCCCGTCAGCCCTTATTCCATCGACACGCTGGCCAAGCTGGCGCGGCGTTTCGGAATAGCGGACCATGCGCTGCACTTCATTGCGGGAGGCGACTCGCTTCTGGAGGTCGCGGGATGGCACCGGGGCGCCGAGCTCCTCTTAACCTACACTTTTGTTTTTGCCATGCGTCCGGGCTTCCTCGTGCCGGACATTGAGGGCATTCTCCCTGCCGATGTGCTTGGGCGCCTCGTGGATTGCAGGGGATGGGACTCAGCCTACGTCCAAAGCCGGCTTGCCGCGGAGTCTTCATCCTCCGAGAGCCGCATCTTTCTTGTGGATGTGGGCGCGCCGGAGATCGCCGCGTCACAGATACGCCGGCGCGCCGCGTCGGGGCAAGCCATCGATGATCTTGTGCCGGCTTTGGTGCATGAATATATCCAGAAACTCCATCTTTATGGTGAAAGATGAATGATGCTTTGAAGATTGCCATTCAGGCCGCGGATAACAAGAAAGCGTTGGACATCGTTGCGATCGACATCTCTTCGGTCGCCAGCTTCGCTGACTGTTTTCTGCTCTGCACCGGCGACTCTCAGCGCCAGATTCAAGCGATTGCCGATGAAGTGAGGGAAAAAATGGCGTCCCACGGATATCGTCCGGCTCATGTCGAGGGTTACAACAATGCCGAATGGATTCTGCTCGATTATCTCGACCTTGTGATCCACATATTCTCGAAGCAGGCGCGCGCCTACTACGATCTCGAGCGACTATGGCGCGACGCCAAGATCATTGACACCGCCGCGCTTCTGGAGGAGACGGCGCCTTCCCCGGCGCCTGCAAGGAAGGCGCGGAAACGCAAGTAGTGAACTGCGGCCGGAGGGGCATGCTGCCGGAACGTCGGCAGGCGTTGGTCATCGTCTCTCTCGCGATCTTCTGCCTTTGTCTGAATCGAAGCTCATTACGCGGGGCAGTTGAATTGGCCCAGAGCTTTCGGTAAAATTCGGCGCCTTGCTTCAGGAGGCGGAGCTTCTGGACCACGGTTATGCGCATAACGGCTTGTTGGGTAGGCAAGACACAGAATGCCCATTTGAGGTCCTTGCTGTCGGAATATCTGGAGAGGCTGAATCATCTGGCTACCATTGTTGTGGCCGAGGTGCCTGACCTCTCCAAGCGCCGTGGGCTTCGGGGAGCAGCGTTGCTGACTGCGGAAAGAACCGAGATTGAACGTGCTCTTCCTCAAGGATGCCAGAAGGTGCTCCTGGATGAACGAGGCAGGCAGTTCAATTCCCCTGAATTCGCCCGCTGGCTTGAATCGGAACAGATTCGCGGTGCAAGGGAGACCGCGTTCATTATCGGAGGTCCGGAAGGCGTCGATCCCAGGCTCTTGAATCAGGCTTACCTGCGGATGTCCCTGGGCCCCATGACCTGGACCCACGAGATGGCCCGAGTGTTACTCTTGGAGCAACTGTATCGAGCACTGACCATTTTGCGCAATATCCCGTACCACAAATAGGCGAGTGGGAGAAGATGATCGATGGATGAAAAGAAGTTGGAACATTTCAGGGGAAAGCTGGTCCAGAAAAAACTCTCTCTTGCCGATATGGTTACGCGCACTGAAGGTTACGGCCGCGAGAAGGAGCCCGCCATTCAGGACGTCGCCGACATGGCTGTGGAGTCTTATACGAAAGAATTCATGTTTGGCAAGAGTTCCGGTGATCGCGCCATCCTTCAACAGGTGAATGAGGCACTCGAGCGCATTGATGACAAGTCCTTTGGGGTCTGCATTCACTGCGAGGAGCCGATTCACCCGAAGAGATTGGAAGCCGTGCCCTGGACCCAGTTTTGTCTTCGTTGTCAAGGATTACAGGAAAAGGGGTTGCTCAAGGATTAGCCCACCCGACCGACGGGGCATTTCACTTTGCCGGCATTCGCCTCATTTCAGCCGCGGCGGCGCTGGAAAAGCGGATTCTTTTCCCTCTCATGGCGAACATGAAGCTGCTTCTTCCCACCAGGCGTGATATCCCCGCGTCCACCTTTCGACGCTTTGCAGACAGTGTTCTAAACCTGTTTTATCCCGATGCCTGCCTCGTGTGTGCCCATCCCATCTCCCGCGCACAGGACTGCGGTGTCTGCGTGCGATGCTGGGAGAAGGCCTTACAACAGCGCATCGTCGGACCATCATGCCCTTCTTGCGGGCTTCCGTATCGAACCTTTGCGAGCGAGCTCGTTCATCTGTGCGGCCGATGCATGATCAGCCCTCCCCGGTTCTCCGGCGCGCGGGCGTTCGGTTGGTACGGTGCCGAGCTCAGCGGCATGATTCGGGCTTTGAAGTTTGGCGGGCGCAGAGACCTGGTGGAATTGCTGGCGCCACTGCTGGCTTCGACGCTTCTCGAATGTTGGGATGTGACCGAGATTGATCTGGTCGTTCCTGTTCCCCTGCACCCCGAGCGGCAACGCGAGCGCGGCTACAACCAGGCGGCTCTCCTTGGCGCATCTCTTGCCCGCCTGATAGGGCGCCCGTTCAAAGAAAGAACTTTGTCTCGCGTTCGCAACACCCAACCCCAGGTAGGGTTGAGCGATTCGGAACGCTCCAGCAACCTGCGCCACGCCTTTCGTTGCGCTCTTCCTGCGGTTGCCCACGGTGCGCGCGTGCTTCTGGTTGACGATGTCATGACGACGGGATCGACGGCCGAGAGTGCTTCCGAGGCGCTTCTTGAAGGAGGAGCCTTGCGCGTCTCTGTCCTGACCGTAGCCAGGGCGGTGGTCGGCGTGGAGTAGCAAGGGATCGAGATGAGAAACGTCGGGCTTAGTTTCCAGACAGTCCGCTACTTGCCTCGTGCGGGAGGTGCATCGTGGGTGAGAGCCCGACGCCGGGCGTCCATTTTTTCGAGAGTTTCTTCAAAGTGCTGCCTCTGATCCGGGCGCAGAATGGCGCGGATGGCTTGATCGGTCTCGGTGCGAATCTGTTCGTATTGGGGGCGGAACTGCACCGAGAGAGCGCTGTATCGATCCCCACTTTTCTTGATGATATCCTTGAGGTTTTCCTTCTGGTGAGCGTCCATGTGCAAACTTTGCGCGATCTCTTCGACGACGTCTCGTTTCGTAGGTACCGGCGGCCTTTGTGTCGGATTTTGCCCTATATGATTCTGGTAGAGATAGCCGGAGACAGCCCCGCTTATGCCTCCGAGCAAAAAAATCGCTATCAGCATCAGCGCTGCGCTCGTCTTTGATCGCATTAATCGTAAACCTCTGAGTGCCTATTTCTTGGGTGCGCTGAGGACTGGAGTTGTCGATTTCTCCACCAAGGAATGAATCACACTTTCATCCGTGATTTCTTCGGCGATCACCATTCGGCTGGAATGGCCAGGAGTCATGAAAATGCTGTCATAGGCCTGGTATAGGTCCGGTCTCGGACCACGAAACTCCATATATGCAAACAAAGAGATAATGACTAAAGTCACAGTTGCCATCGCCGGCACGATCTGTCGAGATAAGCCGAGAATGACTTGCCAGACTGTGATGCTTTGAGCTTCGTTTTCCAGCCTCGCTCGTAGCCGCGCGTAGAAGAAAGGTGATGGCTCCAACGCCGAGTTCAATCTCCCAAGCCGCTGAGGAAGCGTAAGAATCCTCCACTCTCTGGTGCATGACGGGCAGTGCTGGAGATGTGAGTCCAACTGCGCTCGCTCCTCTGCCGAAAGCTCCCCGTCCATCAATCGGAACAGCCAGCCTCGCACCACGCCGCATTCCATTTGCGAGTCTCCTGATTGCTTCATCAATTTCTACTACGCCATATCGGCCAAGTTATTTCATTTCTTGACTGCGATTCTGTGGGCCAGGTGATCGCTCCGCTCCTGCCGGACAGGCTCCTAGAAATGGAGCTGGGGCGCCGGGACCGGTAAACGGAGATCCGGGTGCTGATTGCACCTACTGGAGTTGATTCAACGGCTTACACCCAGGAGAACCGCGCCGGATCGGAGAATGTAACTCATAAAATGAGCATGCAATCGCCGTAACTGTAGAATCGGTACCCTTCTTTAACTGCCTGCCGGTAGCAGTCGAGCATCCACTCGCGCCCGGCAAATGCACAAACGAGCATGAAGAGTGTCGATTTGGGAAGGTGGAAGTTGCTGAGAAGTCCGCTCAAGGCGTGAAACTCAAATCCCGGTCGAATGAACAAATCGCAGAGACCCGCGGACCCACTCCCGAGGAAATCCAATTGGCACGCCAGATGCTCCAGTACCCGGGTCGTGGTGGTCCCTACAGCGATCAGGCGCTTGCCTTCACTCAAGTACGCACGAATGGAGGCGGCGGTATCGTCGGTCACTTCATAATGCTCAGGCTCCATGCGGTGTTGCTCGATCTCTTCGCATCGCACCGGCTGAAACGTTCCGTAACCTACGTGAAGAAGGATCTCGCAGACCGGAATGTTCTTCTGCGCAAGGCGATGCATGACCTCAGGCGTGAAGTGCAACCCCGCCGTCGGTGCGGCTATCGACCCCGCTTGGCGGGCATAAACGGTCTGGTAACGCTGCCCGTCCTCCGTCAGATCCTGACACGGATGTCGGTGGATGTAGGGCGGCAATGGCGGTTCACCCGATGTCTCCATGCTTTTCCAGGGATCGACGCTAGACGCGAATTCGATCAGCCGGGCGCCGCCCTCCCGGATTTCACGTACCTGCGCGCGCACATTCCCAATCTCCAGGTGCTGGCCGGGCAGGGCCTTATGAGCCGGGCGGACCAGCACCAGCCAGATGCCTGGGGCCTCCTCGCGCGTCATCAGGACTTCGATGCGCTCCCGCTTTCTGGGACGACTCGCCCAGAGTCGCGCCGGAATCACGCGGGTCGTGTTTACCACCAAAAAATGATCGGATTGGAGAATATCGGGAAGCTCGCGAAAGATCCGGTGCTCCACCGTGCGGGATTGCCGCCGTATTAGCATCAGGCGTGATTGGTCCCGCTCGGGAAGCGGGTGCTGCGCGATAAGATGCTCGGGGAGGGCAAAATCAAAGGAACTAAGGTTCACAGATGCGTCAGCGCCTTTGTCGCGGAAAGATCCGAACGTTTTCATCCGGCGAAACGCGCGGCGCCGGGATGACTTGCCGTTCGGAGGCTTCCGGCAGCTGTTCGGCTTTATGCAGCTGGGCAGAGAAGTAGGCCGCGAACAGAGTGATCAGACTGGAGGTATAAACCCATGTCAACAGGGCTATGATAGCTCCCATCGTGCCGTAGACCTTCTGCGAATCAAAGACAGGCACGAGATTTACAAATATCCACCAGTCGGTTTCCCAGAGGATGGTCGCGAGCACGGCGCCGGAAAGCGCTTCGCACCAGGGCACCTTGCGATCGGGCATCAGCTTGTAAGTAAAACAAAACACCGTGACGGCAATCAGAATCCCGGTGCCCAGCAGAAACGAATGCCCGATAGAGTTGATGATCTGATCCTGCTTAAAAGCGGGTTCTTCGGAGCTCAGAGCGCCCCAGACCAGGGTTATTGCCGCGGAAACCAGCAGCAGCGCGCCACCCAGAACCAGGAGGGCGGTACTTCGCACACGGCTTTCCCAGAACGTTCGTCGCCTCGGTACTCCCCAGGCCCGATTCAATGCGTTTTCCAGGAACGTGAACACCCATGTCGAACCCCAGAGCACCACAATGCAGCAGAGGAGAAGCAAGGCAGGAGAAGGTTGTGTGATCTCCGAGAGATTTTTTTCCAGGAACATCTTGGATCCCGGAAACAGCGCGACGATCCTCTGAATCACCTCTTCGTGGAGCTTCCACATACCCAGAACGGCGTCCAAAATGGCAAACAGGACGAGGATCGCGGGGAACATGATGAACAAGCTGAAATAGGAAATGGAAGCGGCGTCCCGCGGGACTTCATAGCTCCACATGGACTTGGCAGCCTCCACGAACGCGCTGCCCACTCTTCGGATGCCTGTTCTGGTCCTGGACATATCGAATAAGTTTAATGACTTTGGAATGTTCTGTAAATAGCATCCAGAGACAAGGCCGTGGCGAAGCTGCTGTCCCCAGTTTCGCCGCAAGGAAAGGCGACGTTTGACTTTGACATCGCTGTTTTCCAAGATTACCATTACAGTTTGTTGCTGTTTGCCGTACTAAGTTATTTAATATCTGAGGTTTATGACTGCGGTACCTATTCGGCCGCTGCCATGGCCCGTGCGAGTGATCCATGAAAAATCTTGTGCATGATCTCCTGATCGAACTCGGAGAAAATCCGGAACGGGACGGATTACAGGGAACACCGGAGAGGGTGAGTCAGGCATTGCAATTCCTGACGAGCGGGTACGTTCAGGATGTGGACGCGGTCCTGAACAACGCTTTGTTCGATGTCGAATACGATGAGATGGTCATCGTTTCCGACATCGATTTTTTCAGTCTGTGCGAGCACCACCTTCTACCTTTCTTTGGCAAGGTCCACGTTGCGTATCTGCCCAACAAGAAGGTGGTGGGCCTCAGCAAAATCGCCCGGCTGGTGGAGGTGTTCAGCCGGCGGCTGCAGGTGCAGGAGCGTCTTACAGTGCAGATCGCCGATACACTCAACCGGAAACTCGACCCACTCGGCGTGGCCGTGGTGGTTGAAGCCCAACACATGTGCATGATGATGCGTGGCATCCAGAAACAGAACAGCCGCGCCACGACCAGTTCAATGCACGGGACATTCCGCACGAATCACCGAACCAGGATTGAATTTCTTGACCTGATCCGGAAGGGGCAGTCCACCTGATTTTCTGACAGGCTCCTAACTGAGAGGAAGGACGTGCTCCTGGGGTCCGGCGTTTACGCGGTCCGCAGCCTGCAGCAGAGGGGCTCCGCGAAGTACCTCCCACGCCATCAAGGCATACATCGGCAGGTATTCGACCAGCAGGACCCAGCGCGGTTCATAGACCGGGCTGTGCGCGTAGGCGAGGTAAGACAGGAAACATGCGCCGGTCCAATAGAGCATGAATGCATAAGGGAGTACAGGCAACGCCAACGCCGCCCAGACGAGATACCATGGGTGCACGGTCGTGGCCAGGCACAGGTCTGCCGTCATGATCCAAAACCCGGCGTGCAGCACATCGCGTGCATTGGCCAAGGGAAACCTCATGGAGATCGCAGCGACGACCGCGATCAGGAGCACGGCGAGGTAGGGTCCGGCCGCCTTGTCCCACGACTGTCGGAAAAAAGAGCTTCCAATGAACCTGAGCATGTAATGAATGCCTGCATTAAACTCGAAAAGTCGATAGTAGAGCCGGAGGGACTGCAGATACGAGCGCAGGGTCTGGAAGGAATAGCAGCCGTACATCCCAATTCCCACCACGCTCAGGCAGACCGCAGCCGGCTTCCATCCCATACGGCGCCAAAAGAGGGGAATCCAAAGCGCTGGATGCAGCTTTACGAGGATCGCTCCGGCAAAGCTCGCCATTGCCCAAACGCTCTTTCGGCGGTGCCCCAAGTAAATCGAAAGCAGGATCAAAAACATCATGAGGCTGTCGGAATGGCCGGAGTGGGAAAACTCAAAAACAAAAAATGGATTCCAAGCCATCAGAAACAGCGACTGCAAGCCGGTCCCAAAGGAAACGAGGAGCCGCCATGCCAAGAGCAACGAAGCGAACTCGAACAGGCTGAAAATCGCTTTCATGGCCAAAACCGACGGCCCGAACAAGCCGTAGCAGGCCCGAAACACAGCCTGGGAGAGCGGAGGATATGTCGTGATATACGACTTGGAGTTCAACATCGGATACAGAAGAGGGTCGCGAAAGCTCTCCAGTTCCAGGGCCTCAGGGGGATGCAGATAGGGACTGATTCCCGCTGAAGAGATCTTTCCGTCCCACAGATAGCGATAGACGTCCTCACTCTCGTCTGGCGTGGCCGGCAACACGGTCAGTCGAAAGAGGAGGGCGAAGCCGAGCATGCACAGCACATCTCTGCGATCCCGCAGTCGGCACCGAAAGAAACCCGAGATGCAGAGGACGAAACTCAGGAGCATGAGTGCGACGAATGACCCGCTATGAGCGCGCAACGGGCTTAGCCTGCAGCTCAGGAGCCAGACGGTCTCGATGGCTCCTCCCAACAGGAACAGGAGAGCTAAGTGCTTGAGCATCCACAGAATATATCACCGATGTGCGTAGGGGGAAACTCCTTGACGGCGTCGGAGCCCTGTGATATTTTCCTCCTTTTCTATGTTGCCAGCCTGGATCAAATTAAGCTGGAAACCGATCGAGGAAGTTAAATCCTCTAGCGTACGTTGCCAGTATGATCAGTGTTGATTGGTCCATCCTTCCCGCGATATTCATCTTTGTTTTCACGGTGGTAGCTTTAAACTACCTCCTCGTGAAGCCGATCATGCGCGTTCAGGAGGAGAGGGAGATGAAGACCACCGGCCTGATGGCGCAAACTCGACAGAACCTTGCTCATCACTTGCAGTTATTCGACCAGTATCAAGCGACGATCAAGAATGCCCGGATGGAAGGGTATCGGCTCGTGGAGAAGGCTCGCGCCGACGCGTTGCTCTATCGGAGCGGCGGGCTGGAGCGGGCTCGAAAGGGTGCCGAACAACTATTGCTGGAGGCGCGTGATCTCGTGAAGATCCAGGTGAATGAGGCGAAAGTCGAGCTGGGAAATGAGGCCGAGGATATGGCTCGCCGCATCACGTCGGCGATTCTGCGGCGCTCTGCCTGAGCGCCGATCTCTGCAGGACAGCAGGACGGGACGGTCATCTTGAAGATGTTCCACCGGGAACTGGCATGAAACTTCGGACAAATGTCTGGTTGCACCACGGGCTGCTCGTGCCGGCAATCTGCGCGGCTCTTTCCAGTGAGGCTTGGGCTGCCGAAACAGGCGACCGCTGGGGGCCGCTTCTGGAAATCGGCAGATTCACCAATCTGCTTCTGGTTGCCGCTGTCCTGGTTTATGTCGGACGCAAACCGCTTGCGAGTTTTTTTGCCAGCCGCTCTCAGGCCATCCGCGAGCAGCTGATGGAAGCGCAGAAGGCTCGTTTGGAAGCTGAGGCGCGCCTCAATGAAATCAACCTGCGCATGAGTTCCCTCGATGACGAACTCCGCCAGATGAGGGCAGCTGCTGAGATCGAGGCCAGAGAGGAACACGAACGCCTGGTTGCTTCCGCCGACCGGGAAGCTGAAAAAATTCTGGAACGCGCGCGGCTGGAGATCGAAGGGCTTACGCGGGCCGCGCAGCTCGAGCTGAAGGCACATGTGGCCGAGCTATCGGTGCAGCTGGCCGAGGGGAAAATCCGGGATGGCATGACGGTGGAGGACGAACGTCGCCTTTTTGCACGCTTTGTCGACAGGGTGGGAGGACGTGAATGATACCGTCGGCAGTGTTTGCCCGCTATGCGCGCGCTCTGGCAGACGTGACGCTTGAGAAAAACGAGGATGCTGCTGTTTTGAAGGATCTCAGTACCTACCGTGAGATCTTCCGCCAGGTTCCTGCACTCTTGGATGCGCTCGACAGCCCGGCGATTCCTCGCGAGTCGAAGGAGAACGTGCTCTCTGAATTGCTCGTTCGTTATCCTGTCATTCAATCCACGAGCAACTTTCTGCGCATTCTGCTCCGCCACCATCGCATACGTTATTTTGGGGATATTTGTGATCTCTATAAAAAGACTCTGAACGAGCGGCATGGGATCATCGCTGCCAGAGTCACCTCCGCGGCCCCCTTGAGCGAGGAGGATGTGTCAGCTTTGCGCATGAGTCTCGCCGGGGCCACCGGCCGCCAATCGGTTCTTACCATGCAGACGGATCCCGAGCTTCTGGCCGGGGTTGTCGTTCAGATCGGCAGCACGGTTTACGATGGCTCCATCCGCACGCAGCTCGAAGAGATGCGGCGGCGTTTGATGCAAGAGTGATCGACACTGGCTGGGCACGGCCTGAATGAATCTGCTTCCGCCCAGACTGACGAAAAAGGGAAACCCGACATGCAAATCAATGCCGACGAAATTACCAAGATTCTACGCGAGCAGATCAAGGACTACGAGTCCAGCGTGATGGTCAGCGAAGTGGGAACCATCATGTCGGTGGGCGACGGCATCGCGCGTATTCATGGCCTGGATCGAGTCATGGCCGGCGAACTCCTGGATTTTCCGCACGGGGTCAAGGGTATCGCCCTCAATCTCGAAGAGGACAATGTGGGCGCCGTCCTTTTCGGCGAGTATACCCTGATTGGTGAGGGGGACACGGTCAAGCGTACGAATCGCATCATGAGTGTTCCGGTCGGCGACGGGCTCATCGGCAGGGTCGTCAATGCGTTGGGAGAACCCATCGACGAACGGGGACCGATCATTAGCGGGGAGTACGCTACTATCGAGCGGCTCGCTCCCGGAGTCATCGACCGGCAGCCCGTCAAGGAACCTTTGCAGACCGGGCTCAAGGCGATCGACGCCATGATCCCGATCGGCCGCGGCCAGCGTGAGTTGATTATCGGGGACCGCCAGACCGGCAAGACTGCCATCGCCATCGACACGATCATCAATCAGAAGAATACCGACGTGATCTCGATTTATGTCGCAATCGGGCAGAAGCGCTCGACCGTGGCTCAGGTCGTCAAGACGCTCACCGATTATGAAGTCATGGATCGCACGATCGTGGTTTCGGCATCGGCATCCGATCCCGCGACCATGCAGTACATCGCCCCTTATTGCGGCTGTGCCATGGGCGAATACTTCCGCGACCGCGGGCGGCATGCGCTGGTCATTTACGACGATCTGTCCAAGCATGCAGCCGCTTACCGCGAGATCTCCCTTTTGCTCCGCCGGCCGCCGGGACGTGAAGCATACCCCGGCGACGTTTTCTATCTGCACTCGCGGCTGTTGGAACGGGCCGCCAAGATGAACGATCAGAACCACGGCGGATCCCTCACGGCACTCCCTGTGATCGAAACGCAAGCAGGAGATATCTCCGCCTATATTCCGACCAACGTCATTTCGATCACGGACGGTCAGATCTTCCTGGAAGGGGATCTGTTTCACGCGGGCATCCGGCCGGCCGTCAACGTGGGAAACTCGGTGAGCCGCGTCGGCGGCAACGCTCAGATCAAGGCGATGAAACAGGTCGCGGGTACGCTCCGGCTGGAGCTTGCGCAGTACCGCGAACTGGCGGCTTTCGCCCAGTTCGGCTCCGATCTGGACAAAGCGACCCAGGCCCAGCTCGCGCGCGGCGAGAGGCTGACCGAAATCCTGAAGCAGGATCAATATCAGCCTTTGGACGTAGTTCGGCAGATCGTCATCATTTTCTCTGGAACTCAGGGGTTTGTGGACGATCTGCCCGTGAGCCAGATCCGTGCTTTTGAAAAGCAGCTGTACCAGTTCATGGAAACCATGAAGGGGCCGCTCGTAAAAAAAATCGCCGCCGAGAAATCGTTGAGCGATGATATGCGCTCCCAACTCCTGGCGGCGCTCAAGGAATTCAAGGAAAAATACGCCGTGGACAGGGCGAGCGGCGCCGAACAGGCGGCGGCCGGCTAGGAATCCCCGATAATCGTATGGCTAATGTTCGAGATATCAGGCGCCGCATCCGCAGCGCCAAAAACATTCAGCAGATCACGCGCGCGATGAAGTTCGTCTCCGCGGCGCGGCTGCGGCGTGCCCAGGAGCGCGTGATTGCGGCACGCCCCTATGCGCGCCAGATGCTGGCAGTGCTCAACAGCCTTGCCGCGCGCGTGCCCGAGCAACAACACGCGCTGCTCGCCCATCGAGGCGGACGGCGCATCGAGCTGGTCGTAATCACCGCGGACAAGGGGCTCTGCGGCGCTTACAACACGAATATCGTGAAGCAGGCCGTAGAATTCATCGTCGGGCACCCGGATGCCGCCGTGGAGCTTAACCTGCTCGGCAAGCGCGGACGCGACTTTTTCCGGCGCCGTTCCTACTCTGTGCGCCAGGAAGCCATCGGCATCCTGCAGAAGCCGAGCTTCGCCGACGCCGCCGCGATCGCAAAGGGGATCATCGAGGAATTTGTGCAGGAGAGGAAGGATCAGATCTGGCTCGTCTATAACGAGTTCAAGTCGGTGGTGCAGCAACGCGTGGTCGTGGAACCGCTGCTTCCCATCCGCAAGATCGAGGGAATTGAGGAATCTCATCTCGTGGAGTATCTGTACGATGAGCCTCCGGAGGAGATCTTCAACCGTTTGCTGCCGCGCCACGTCGAATCGCAGATTTTTTGCGCCATGCTGGAAGCAGCCGCCTCGGAGCAGGGCGCGCGTATGACCTCAATGGACGCGGCCACCAAGAATGCGTCCGAAATGATCGACAGCCTGACCCTCTATGCCAACAAGGTGCGCCAGGCGGGAATTACCAAGGAATTGATCGAGGTCGTCAGCGGCGCAACCGCCGCCGGATCCTGATCCGATCCGGCCGCTTCGATAGCGGGGCCGCGTAATTCGCATCCTGAGGCCGGAACGCGCGTGCTCCCATCGAGAGGAGAGTGAATGACGAACAAAGGCAAAGTAGTACAGATCATCGGACCGGTGGTGGACTGCGAATTTGAGGAGAGGCACCTTCCCACAATCTACAGTGCCGTCATCATCGAAGGGCAGAATCCGAACGGGACCGTCCACGTCACGACAGAGGTTCAGCAGCACCTGGGTGAAAATCGAGTCCGTTGCGTCAGCATGCAGCCTACCGATGGCATGGTGCGGGGCATGGACGCTATCGACACGGGCGGACCTATCATCGTGCCCGTCGGGCGCGGAACCCTGGGCCGGGTATTGAACGTCATCGGGGAGCCGGTCGATCAGATGGGGGTTGTGCACGCGGATACCCGCTATCCCATCCACAGGCCCGCCCCGACGTTCGAGCAGCAAAGTACCGAAAGCAAGATGCTGGAAACCGGCATCAAAGTCATCGACCTTCTCGAACCTTACGTCCTGGGCGGCAAGATCGGCCTGTTCGGCGGCGCGGGAGTCGGCAAGACCGTTATCATCATGGAGCTGATCAACCGCATCGCGACCCACCACGGCGGATTTTCGGTGTTTGCGGGCGTCGGCGAAAGGACTCGCGAAGGCAATGACCTGTGGCTCGAGATGAAGGAATCGGGTGTCATCGACAAAGCTGCACTCATCTACGGCCAGATGACGGAACCCCCGGGAGCGCGCCTGCGCGTGGGTCTGACGGGATTGACCGTCGCCGAGTATTTCCGGGATGTCGAGCACCAGGACGTGCTCCTGTTCATTGACAACATCTTTCGCTTCACCCAGGCGGGTTCGGAAGTGTCTGCGCTACTCGGGCGCATGCCGTCCGCGGTCGGATATCAGCCTAATCTGGCAACCGAAATGGGTGAGCTGCAGGAGCGCATTACTTCCACAAAGGATGGCTCCATCACCTCCATCCAGGCGATTTATGTGCCCGCCGACGATTACACAGATCCTGCGCCGGCAACTACTTTCTCCCATCTGGACGCGACGACCAACCTCGAGCGGAAGATCGTCGAACTGGGCATCTATCCCGCGGTTGACCCGCTGGCATCGACTTCACGCATCCTGGATCCGCGCATTGTCGGGGAAGAGCACTACACGGTGGCGCGCGAGGTGAAGCGAATTCTGCAGCGCTACAGGGACCTGCAGGATATTATCGCGATCCTGGGAATCGATGAGCTGGGCGAGGACGACAAGCTGACCGTCAGCCGCGCCCGGAAAATTCAGAAGTTCCTTTCCCAGCCTTTCTTCGTCGCGGAACAGTTTACTGGGATCAAAGGCAAGTACCTGTCCGTCAAGGACAGCATTGAAAGTTTCCGGGGCATCTGCCGCGGCGAATACGATCATATACCCGAACAGGCGTTCTACATGGTGGGCGGCGTCGACGAAGTTTTGGAAAAGGCGAAACAGCTCGCCGCAGCTTGAAACAGTCGGAAAGGGTGACGAATGACGCGTGACGAATGAGATCGATTAGTCACTCCCCGTTCTTCACTGAATCTTATGGCGCTGCCGGAAAAAATACATCTTGTCGTAGTAACGCCGGAGAGGCAACTCTTCAACGGTCTCGTCGATCGGGTCACCCTCCCTTCCAACCAAGGAGAACTGGGAATCCTTCCCGGGCACGCTCCGCTGCTCGCAGAGTTGGGCATCGGCGAGATCAGGTATCATGTCGGCGATGCCATGGAGAGTTTCTTTTGTTCCTGGGGATTCGCTGAAGTTCTACCGGATCGTGTGGTCCTGCTGGCGCAGACCGCGGAGCTGGCCTCGGAGATCGATCTCAACCGCGCCGAGCAGGCCAAATCACGGGCGGAAAGACGCCTGGGTTCCAAGGACCCCAACCTCGATTTCGCACGCGCCGAACTGGCACTGCTGCGGGCTCTCTCGCGCTTACACATCGCACGGCAGGTGCGCGCTGCGAAGAGCCGAGTCCATTAGACTACTGCGACCCACCGGCGATGTGTCGTGAGTTCGAGTTGCTGGCGCGACTCGCCGGGTTATGCGCAACAGGCAATTATCCACATTCTCCTCTCGCAGGCGCACGTTCGCGAGGACATCCGGAGGATCGATATGCGCCTTTGGTCGATTGCTGTTTTCAGGGGTTGGCAGTGCGCTTGAAAAGGGCGACCCCAGCGATGCCGCCAAGGATGCCGAACACGAGGGACAGGCCCAGGTGGCTCAACACTCGGAAGATCACCGCAAAAGCCAGGATGCCGCCAAAGTTGGCGAGAATTCCGTGCACTAAGGGCTCCAGCCTTGCAGGTAGATCTGCCTCTCCCGGGAGCAGGCGTCCCAGAAAGCCGCCGATGAAGTTGCCCAGGAAAAAAACCACGGGGATGATGAGGATTGCGTATATTACGGATCCAATCAATCCGGTCATCACGCCCAGGATGACTCCGTCGCTGTTGTTTACGGCGGTCCGCGGCGTCTCATTGCAGTAAATCGCCACCGCTACGAGAGCCCCCGCGAAAGGAATCAGACAGCAGGCCAGATTGAGAAGGGGAACGAGAGGCGCCAGCCCCGTTATCAGGGACCCGATCAATATGGCTTTCCACTTGCCTTCAAGATTCATGGGATCCTCGGCAGTTCTGATCTTGCCCGCGATGCGTCGGTAAATGCAATGCGCTATTTGCCGGCGCGGAGAGCGTCTATTTCCAGCTTGGCTTTGTTGCGCACTTTGTCAATGCCGGTAAGGGTCTGGTTGTGTTGGCTCTTGTAGAGCTTCTCGAGGTTCTCGGTCGCCTTGGCCTTGAGTTCACCACCCAGGTATTCGGCTTTGGCAAATGACGGAATGGCACTGTCGACGTCGTCTTTCTGCCACTGACAATAGCCGATGTAATAATAACCCCCATCGTACAGTTTGACTTTCAGCGCCTTCTCATACGTCTGAATGGCCTCGTCCCACTTCTTCTGCTCTTGATAGTTGGTCGCGATGATATTGTAGCAAGCATGCTCAACGTCCTTGGTATGCTTGACCCAATCGGCTTGAGATGTGGCATCAGGCTTCTTCGCAGATGCCAGTGCCTTTAATGCCTGCTGAGCATAGTCCGCAGCCTTCGCGAGTTCTTTTTTCTCGGCGTGCTTAACCACGAAAAGCCACCGTAATTCGAAGTTGTCGTTGAACTCGGGCATTGCCATAAGCTTGAGAGCCCATTCCTCGCGCTTGGCCTGATCTCCCATTTTTTCATACGTCTGGTAAATCAAAGCGGCCAATTGAGCGTTAGGGGCCGCCGCATAAACCTTCTGGCCGTATTCGAGAACTTTGGCGTCGAGGCCCAGGTTCTGCGCCGAATCTGTGATCAAGAGCAGAGTTTTGAGGTCGTCTGGCTTGTATTTAAGCCATTGCTCCGCCAGCGGCTCCAACGTCTTGTAGTTCTTTTGATCATGGTACTGCGCCATCAGGGCCTCGTACGCGTTGACGATGTAAACCTGAAGTGTCGACTTGGGATATTTCTCCATGAAGGCAATCAGAAGCGCCGGCCTCTTCGTCAGATCTGGCTCCTTGACCGCCGCCTCATAGGCGTTGAACTCTTCTTCTGTGTAGGGCGTCTCGTCCTGCTTCTGCGGCTCCACGACTTTTTTCTGCACCTGACTCTGAGTCTGCGGTTGTGCCCAGCACAGTCCAGCAGCCAACGCTACCGCGCCCGCCAGAGAGGCAAGGAGCAGCCATTTGTGGCCTCGATCCATGGATGATACCCCCTTCTCTATGAAACCATCCTGGGCATTCTAAAGGATTCTAAAAATTCAAATCAACATTATATTAGCAAAGATTTGCATGCATCAACATTCGCAGCCATAAAATCCTCATAATTTCAATTTTCCGCGGGCATAAAAAACCGCTCGTGCCGTTTGACAAGCCGCCCTTCCAATTTATATTATTAGCACTCGCTTTGATCGAGTGCTAATACTCGTGGCGTAACCTAATGGAAGAGGTTTTTTTGAAAGAAAAGGAGACTTAACACTATGCATGTCAGGCCTTTGCATGATCGTGTTCTCTTGAAGCGCTTAGAAGAAAAGGAAGTCATCAAGGGGGGCATCATCATCCCCGACACGGCGAAAGAGAAGCCAATGGAAGGTGAAGTCATCTCGGTAGGACCGGGCAAGCTCATGGACGACGGCAAACGCTCCCCGATGGATCTCAAGACGGGTGACCGGGTACTTTTTGGGAAGTATGCAGGAACGGAAATCAAGATTGACGATCAGGAATTCGTCATCATGCGCGAAGAGGAAATCCTCGCTGTGCTGGCGAAGTAACAGACCTGCGCGAGGCAATCAACAAGAGAGACAAGAACCGAACCTTAAAGGAGTGAGTAACTCATGGCAAAAGAAATCATACATGGCGAGCAGTCACGTCAGGCGCTACTGCGCGGAGTAAACCAGCTGGCAGACGCTGTCAAGATCACGCTGGGGCCGAAGGGCCGGAATGTGGTGCTGGACAAGAAATTCGGATCGCCGTTGATCACAAAAGACGGTGTGACCGTGGCAAAAGAAATCGAGCTGAAAGAAGGACTCGATAACATGGGCGCACAGATGGTGCGCGAAGTTGCTTCGAAGACCTCGGACGTCGCCGGTGATGGGACGACGACGGCAACTGTGCTGGCGCAGGCGATATTCCGCGAAGGCGTAAAGAACGTCGCCGCCGGCTCGAACCCGATGGCGCTCAAGCGCGGCATTGAAAAGACCGTCGAGGCGGCGGTCGCAGAGTTGAAAAAGATGAGCAAGCCTGTGAAGGGCGAGATGATTTCACAGGTTGGCTCCGTGTCGGCAAACAACGACCGGACGGTTGGCGGCATTATCGCCGAGGCGATGAAGAAAGTCGGCAAGGACGGCGTCATCACCGTAGAGGAAGCGAAGTCGATCGAGACATCGTTGGAAGTGGTCGAGGGGATGCAGTTCGATCGCGGTTATCTGTCGCCCTATTTCGTCACCGACGCCGAGCGGATGGAAGTGGAGTTGAGTGACTGTCTGATCCTCCTGCACGAGAAGAAGATCAGCTCGATGAAGGATCTGCTGCCGTTGCTGGAGCAGATTGCCAAGGGCGGCCGTCCGCTGCTGATCATCGGCGAGGACGTCGAAGGCGAAGCGCTGGCGACCCTGGTTGTGAACAAACTCCGTGGAACCTTGTCGGTTGCCGCGGTCAAAGCCCCGGGATTCGGCGACCGCCGCAAGGCGATGTTGGAAGATATCGCGATTCTCACCGGCGGCAAGGTGATCTCGGAAGATTTGGGAATCAAGTTGGAGAATGTGCGCCTTGAAGATCTGGGCCGCGCAAAGAAGGTCTCCATTGACAAGGACAACACCACGATTATTGAGGGCGCAGGCAAGCACTCCGATATCGAAGGCCGCGTAAAGCAGCTTCGCGTTCAGATTGAGGAAACCACCTCGGACTACGATCGCGAAAAGCTTCAGGAGCGGTTGGCGAAACTGGTCGGCGGCGTGGCCGTGATCAAGGTCGGCGCTGCAACTGAGACCGAGCTCAAGGAAAAAAAGGCGCGCGTCGAGGATGCGATGCACGCCACCCGCGCGGCAGTTGAGGAAGGTATCGTGCCCGGCGGCGGCGTTGCGCTGCTTCGCTGCATTCCGGCGCTGGAGAAGCTGAAGCTCGAAGGGGATGAGGCGATCGGATGCAACATCCTGCGCCGCGCTCTGGAAGAGCCGCTCCGGCAGATCGTGAACAACGCAGGATACGAAGGGGCCGTGGTTGCGGAAAAGGTGCGCCAGAGTAGCGACGCGAACTACGGTTTCAACGCCGAGACCGAAAAGTACGAAGACCTGGTGGCCGCCGGCGTGATCGACCCGACCAAGGTGGCGCGTACGGCTTTGCAGAATGCCGCGTCGGTTGCGGCACTGCTGCTGACCACGGAAGCCCTGGTATCTGAAATCAAGGAAGAGAAAAAGACCCCGCCGATGCCTCCGGGTGGCGGCGGCATGGGCGATATGTACTAGCCCGTTCCGATTTCGGAACACTTCCAAGGGCTCGTGGTTTCTCGCTACGAGCCCTTTTTATGTCTCGGTACTACTTTCGTGTATGGCGTCAGGGGCAAAGAGGTAAGGGCTCAAGGGGGTAAACGGCCCTTGTCTTCTCGCCTCGGTTCTCATCATTGGAGGCAAGCACATGACTACGACTCCAATCAGGATCAGGACTTTCAGAGACCTGCAGGTCTGGCAAAAAGCCATGGATCTTGAGGATGCTTTCCCTTTGCCCCTTTCCCCCTACAGTTTGCGGTAAAAAGAGACTTACTGAATCCTAAGCTTTCCCGGCGCAGCGGCCGAGGAACGCAGTCACGGCGCGATTGAATGCTTGCGGCTGTTCGACGTTGGACAAGTGTGACGCCGAGGGCAATATCACCATCTCTGAGCCGGCGAGGCGCTCGTGAATCGTCCGCGACATTGCTACTGGCGTACCTTGGTCCTCCTCCCCCACGATCACTAGAGCAGGCCTCCGAATTGCCTGGAGGCGAGCCGTCAGGTCGAGTGCGGCAATAGCGTGACAGCAGGCCGCGCATCCCGAGGCGGACGTCCGGCGTATCATGCCGCGCACCCGCTCGATAACCTCCGGGTGGGAGGCGCGATACGGAGCGGTAAACCATCTTGCGACCGTTGGCTCGACCAGCGGTTCCATGCCTTCGCATTCCGCGATCCGGATGCGCTCCTTCCAGAGAGTTTGAGCCTCGGGTGGGATTCGGCTCGAGGTGCTGCACAGCAGCAGGCTGGCCACTGACTGCGGTTTGATCAAAGCGAATGCCTGCGCGATCATGCCTCCCATGGAGAGTCCGACGAAGTGCACCCTCGCGATCCCCAGGGCGTCGAGCAGCCCTGCGGCCTGTCTCGCCAGCTGATCGAGCGAATAGGGGCCGGGCGGTGCATCGCTGCCGCCGTGCCCGAGTGTGTCGTAGCGCAGCACGCGGAAATCCCGGGCCAAAACTTCGATCTGGGGATCCCACAGGGAGAGATTCGTGGCCAGGGCATGGCTCAGCACAACCACCGGGGCCGCTACTGGGCCATCCATCTCGTAGTTGACCTGATTCCCATCAATCGTGATTTTCATAAGATTTTCCCGTGAATGAGTTGTTGCGGTCGACGTCGCCTGCCACATGGTTACGCGAACGTGCCTGCTTCCGATTCTCCCAATCATAGCAGAGATCGCACGCTGCCTGTGCGTCACTCTTTGTGCTACCATGAGCGCGCTTGACTATGGTTGTCGACTCAAATGCCGGCGAAGGACGACAGCCCGAACATCTTCAGAGGATCTTTGCATTTCGCCGCCCTATCAGGATGGGATCAAGAAGGGATATGGTAGAACAAAGGAGTTTTCTTCCGCTGGGAATCTTGCTCTTGGCGTGCGCCGCCGTGGGAGCATTCGTGGGGATTGGTATCCTCCGGGTCGGGGCTCTTCCCGGCATTAACATTCGGCCGGCCGCGCCCGTCATCGGGAAACGCACGGCCATAACGATCGAAATTTCTGAGCCGCGCCGGGGATTGAGCAGTGTGAAGGTGGAGTTTGTGCAGGGAGATCATATCGAAACCTTGGCCGAGAAGAGCTACGCCTACCCTTCCAGCCTGAATTTTTGGGGCGCCCGAACCACGCGCGATACCGTCCAAGTGCAAGCCGGCAGGGAAACGATTGCCGGGCTCAAAACGGGCCAGGCTTCCATCAGGGTCGCTGCCGGGCGCATCGGATCCTGGCTGCGGCACCCGGGGCCGGCCATGCAAGAGATCACTTTGCCTGTGCGGCTTACTCCTCCTTTGCTGCAGGTGATATCCACGCAGACGTACGTGGCGCAGGGGGGGTGCGAGGCCGTAGTGTACCGGGTCGGTGATTCTTCAGTTCGCGACGGCGTACAGGCAGGCAGGTGGTGGTTTCCCGGCTATCCGCTTCCCGGCGGCGGCAAGAGCGAGCGGTTTGCCTTCTTCTCGGTTCCGTACGACATGAATACGCTCAACGTGCATCTGGTTGCTGACGATGCGGCGGACAACGAAGCAGTGGTTTCCTTCATCGACCAATTCTTTCCCAGGAAATTCAAGGAGGACACTGTCGAACTGACCGACGTCTTCATGGGCAAAGTGGTGCCGGAGATCATGGATCAAACCCCCGATTTTCGCGACCGCGGCAACCTGCTGGACAACTATATTGCGATCAATACCGAGCTGCGTGAAAAGGATGCAGATGCGCTCGTGAATCTTGCCAAGCAGTCGCGGCGGGAGGTCATCTGGAGCCAACCGTTCCTGGCTATTCAGAACGGTAAGGTGATGGCCGGATTTGCCGACTACCGCAGCTACAAATACCAAGGAAAGGTCGTCGATCATCAGACTCACCTGGGCTACGATCTGGCCGTAACGCGCCACGCTCCGATACCGGCCGCGAACGACGGTTATGTCCTGCAGGCCAAGTACTTCGGAATCTACGGAAATGCCGTGATCATCGACCACGGTTTTGGCGTGATGACCCTTTATGGCCACATGTCTTCCATCGCCGTGACCCCTGGCCAGAAGGTCGCACGCGGCGATATCATAGGGCAAACTGGCGAAACTGGTCTCGCCGGCGGAGATCATCTTCACTTCGGCGTGATTCTAGACGGCTTGCCGGTCAATCCGGTTGAATGGTGGGACGGCCATTGGATTACCGACCGCCTCGGCCACAAGCTCGGCGCCGGCTTTCATCTCGGCAGCCAACCCTGACGCGTGGCGCTGAGATGGTGCACGGACACGCAGCACTGCCGCGGGCCAAATGTTTTACGAACATACTTTATAATATAAAGTACTTGACTTCATATTGCTTTTTGAGCTATACAATTACTTTCCGACAGGGAGGACTCCTACTGTGGAACAGTCCAGCAGGGAAGTGGCTCACGAAAATCTGCAGTATATCCGCCAGACACTGGACGCGGCAGGGCGGTTCACGGCGGTCCCTGGTAAAGGCCTTGTGGCCGCCGGCGTCGCGACCCTCGCAGGTGTGACTGCCAATCTGCTCGTTACAGGCTCGCCGTGGTCCGGCGGATCGCGTGTTCAGGCCGCTCTCGAAGTCTGGGGGATCGTTCTGGTAGTCTCGCTTGCGATTGTCTCTTACGGCATATACCGCAAATCGCAATTGACCGGGGCGCGGCTGCAGGCGCCTCTGATGCGCAAGCTCCTGTGGAGTCTGTGTCCCGCATTGTTTGTGGGCGCCATCCTCACCAGCCTGGCTGTGCGCACGCAAAACCTGGGCTGGCTGCCGCCCATATGGCTTGGATGTTACGGCGCCGCGGTGACCAATGGGTCTCTCGTTTCAGTCCCCCCGGTACGCTATTTTGGCCTTTCGCTGCTGGCAACCGCGGCGGCGGCCGCACTTACCCCTGAAAACCTGGGCCTAGCATGGCTCGCGCTGGGTTTCGGGTGGCTTCACCTCGTTTTCGGGGCTTACATTGCCTGGAGGCACAATGGTTAAGAACAAGAAACCGGCACGTCCCACGCCCAATGAGCTCGATCCGATGATCCATGAGCGCCTGCGGCTCGGGATTCTCTCGGCGCTGGTGGTTCAGGAATCGCTCAGCTTCACCGAGTTGCGTGATTTGCTGCAGACGACGGATGGAAATCTAAGTGTCCAGGCGCGGAAGCTCGAAGAAGCCGGATTTGTAGTCTGCAACAAGCGCTTTGAAGATCGGAAACCCAAGAGCACGTACCGGCTGAGCCCCGAGGGGCGGCTAGCCCTGGAGGATTATCTTGAGAAGCTTTCCGGCCTAGTGCCCGATCTGGAAAGAGTGCGCAGAAGCGCGGTCAGGTCCCTGCGGACCGGCATTGATCCTCTTCCGTCACATAGTTGAGAAATGTATGAATCCGATCCGACACGTTGCAATCATCATGGATGGAAACGGCCGTTGGGCCGAGCAACGCGGCCTACCGCGCTGGAAGGGCCACGAAGCCGGCGCTCGCGCCGTGCGGCGCGCGGTCGAAGCGGCATGCCGCCTTGAAATCCCCGTGTTGACTCTTTTCGCTTTTTCGAGCGAAAACTGGAAACGCCCGCAGCACGAGGTGCAGACTCTCTTCCGGCTTTTTCTTCGCTACCTTAAGGACGAAAAGGACGATCTGCTCGAAAACAGCATCCGTCTCTCAGCGTTTGGCAGGCGCGATCGCCTGTCTCCGGCAGTAGCCGCTGCGCTGTCCGAGGTGGAGACCGCGACGCGGTCCTGTGCGCGGCTCCATCTGCGCCTGGCGCTGGACTATGGCGCGCGCTATGAACTAGTTGAAGCCGCGCGCATACTGGCGCTCCAGGCATCGCAGGGAATATTGGCTCCTGAGGATATCGACGAGGATCTGATCACAACCACGTTGACATCCCGGGAGGTCCCGGACCCCGACTTGGTCATTCGCACGGCCGGAGAGCAGCGCCTGTCCAACTTCCTGCTCTGGCAGGCGGCGTACGCGGAGTTCCATTTCTGCTCGCGGCCGTGGCCGGATTTTGATGAAAGCGACCTCCAGGAAGCCGTGGTGGATTATCATTCCCGCACGCGCAAATTCGGCGCACTGCCATGCGCCGCCGGAATTCTTAGTTAGTTTCTCTCGCGAAACTCGGCGGCGAGATCGGCTGTGCGAGCCCCGGCAGGGGCGAAAAGCCTTTGTTCACAGGCCTTGTCTGTCGCCCCTTCAGGCCTTGTGCTGGCCGCATCCCTTAACCCCGGGCGGCGCTGCGCTTGCCCAGGGCTACTCTCTCGCTGCCCCTTCAGGGCATAGCAAAACACGTTTTGCGACAGAAACTAGTTAGGAGCGCGGACCTTGCGCTCCCGCGTCCTTTCTAAATCTTCACTCGTTCATCGGCGCAAGGCGCCGCCGTCCACGACCAGGACTTGTCCGGTTACGAAGCTGGATAAATCCGACACCAGAAACAACGCGGCTTGTCCCACTTCCTCGGGCGCACCCCATCGATTCAATGGGGCTTCAGCGGCAAGGGAATGCCTGGTTTCTTGATCCAGCTGCTCAAACGTTGCGGGAGTCTGTATGTTCCCGAGCGCCAGGGCGTTAGCGCGGATATGGTCTTTCCCGTATTCTCTGGCCACATCCCGCATCAGTCCCAGCAGAGCAGATTTTGCCATTGTGTAGGGCGTGCCCTGAAACCCTTCAAGTGCCGGTGTCGAGGAAATGTAGAGAATTGTTCCATTCCGACGTGACCTCATCAACGAGAGGGCCTCAAAGGTGCAGAAGACAGCTCCCATAGCATCGGTACCGAAAGCATCGAGATACCATAAGGAGAGCTTGTCGGCAGGAGTGGCGTGCAGCGGCGTATCCCAAATCTCGGGACGGAACGGATACCCGGCGTTGCAGACCAGGACATCCAGGACGCCGGATGACCAGATGCGCAACCTGCTAAACAGCTCGTGCACGCTCTCGGCGTGTGCAATATCGGCCTGTATTCCGATAGCCCGCACCGGATGTTTCGCGGCGATCTCTGCCGCAACGGCCTCGCATTCCTGCCCATTGCGGGAGGTGACCGCGACGTGACAGCCGGCCTCCGCCAGGCATTCCGCGATGGCGCGTCCGATGCCGCGGCTGGCGCCGGTGACGAGCGCAACTTGATTCTCAAGAAGGAGATTGCTCATTGCGGCCTCTGATTTGCGTGTTTCCAAAAAAGCGAACATTCATATTCCGCTCACTTTGACAGGTATATACTTGAGAATAACGGTCCGCACATCGGCGAGCAAGTAGCGATTCGTTCCACGCGATAAGCGGGCCGCGCTCTGGGTTATGGTGGCAGGCTCCCGTGGATCAAGGGCCGGCTGTCGGGATCCTTCTTGAACCTCGCGAACATTTGTTCCATCCAATTGATATATCCAGGCAGGAGGTAAGATCATGAAGTTATTCCGAGGAATTGCGGTTTGCTCGTATCTTGCCTGCTTTTTGGCGGCAGCTTCATCGGCTCAGACCGTTGCACCCGTAAGCGACCAGACCAAGGAGCTGAAGCGCACCGCGCACCGGTTGCACATCAGTATTGACCAGCTGAAAAACGCGCGCGCAGCCCTGAGAGAAGCGAACGATCTCGCCCGGCACAGTACGGATTCGTCCGCGTTCTCTCAGATTGCTCAAGACTGGGTGCGCATCGATAAGGCAAGAGCACCCGCCGCAATCGAGGACTTATATGGGTGGCTGCGAACGACCGCGCGAGACGCCCCAGATGTCATAACCTACCAGCGTTGTAGATCGGGCGCCCAATCGATGCTTCTGGTGATTGCGACACTGGATTCGGACAAGGCCGTCAGCCTTTGGCGGATGTGGCCTGACCCGCCGGCCGCGCTGGGCGAGCATGTGGCAACTCTGCGCGAACAGGCAGCCGGCCAGTTCGAGAAGCAGCTTGCAGCAGGAGGTTCGGGCCGTGGCGCAGGTGCGCCGGGTGCAGGGATAGACATGACGAGTGCGAACCAGCAAGCTGCCAGGGGCAACTATGGCGCTTTTACCAATCTGGCCATGCAGCTGAACCAGTCCGGAGATCGGGCGGAAGCTCTCAAAGTGGTGGATCAGGCGATGGCAACCTTCAGGCAGGGATCGCAGGATCCGCAGGCGCTCTCGAGCTATTTCAGTTTCGTGCGCTCGCTGCCGAACGTCGATCCGGATCGATATCTGCAGGCTTTGGGTGGCTTGGTGCCTTCGCTGAGTAATCAGGCGGGACCAAACACGGGCGGCACGGTGACCGTTGGAAGTCAGACATTGCAGCTCACGGCCGCGGACGCCGCGGCTATTGAACTGTGCCGCAATCTCAATGGACGCCCGGACCTCGCGATGAAGACACTGGACACAGTTCCGGGATTGAAGAGCAAACTGAATGGCATCGGCGGGATTGATAATATTGTTGGCTCAGCTTATTCAGTGAATGCCTCGAAGAGCCCGGTGTCCATGAGCTATTCCATTGATGGTGTCAACAAAACCACGTTTACCAATACCGGTAATGGCTCCTTCTCAAATACCGCACCGATCAACGCTCCGCCCGCAAATCCCGCGGCCGCGTATGAAGCGGGGAACCTCCTATATCAAAGCGTGCGTGGCAAGTTAGCCAAAGATCCTGCCTTCGTGAAACAAAAGCTCGCCGACGCGGCAAAAACCCCCGATCAAATCGATGTTTTGATCAACCTGGCGAACCGAGTAAGTTCTGAAGATCAGGATCTTGCTGCCCTGGCTCTGGAATTTGCTTCACAAATGGTCATGCAAGTCGAGCCCCTGTCAAAGCGGTCCAGTGTCATGCAGCAGCTCATTCAGGCGTATCAGCGCTGCGACGGTGAGGTCGACGCGGCTCTGCTGCAGGAAGGGTTGGTTGTAGTTCAGCAGCTGCGTGATGAACTAAACAGTGCGGCGGCCCCGATCCCAGCTGCCCGGGGTGCAGTACCAGGCAGAGGCACCATGGCGGATCAACTCGAAATGGCCATTATCGCCGAGCTGGCACTGGACAATTTCGATGGGGCGATGAAATACCTGAGGCTGATGCCGGATGACTTGAAGCTTCAGGCTTTGCTGCGGATCGTGCAGACTCTGATCCAGCCATTTTAGCTGCCACAGCATTGGGAATGACCATGTCAGATGCCTCTGGCCTTAATCCAATCGAGCAAACGATTCGTACGGTTTGCTCGTGAGGCTCGTGGCCGTGAGCGTGATCGTAGTCGTGATCGGTTTTTTTCTGATGTTCATACGCCACCGATTACGATCACGACCACGACGTTTGCGGAAGGAGCTGTTTTCGGAGCGTGAGGTAAGCTCATGAGATTATTCCGAAGAATTGCGGTTTGCCTGTGTCTTGCCTGCTTTTTGGCGACCGCTTCATCGGCGCAGACCGTCGCTCCAGTAAGAGATCAGACCAGAGAGCTGAAGCGCACCGCGCATTTATTGCACACCACTGTCGACCGCCTGAAAAACGCACGCGCGGCCTTAAAAGAAGCTACCGACCTTGCCCGGCACAGTACTGATCCGTCCGTGTTCTCGCAGCTTGATCAAGACTGGGTGCGCATCGATAAGGCAAGAGCGCCTGCCGCCCTCGAGGAATTATACGGCTGGCTGAGAACAACCGCGCGCGACGCCCCCGATGCTGCAACCTATCAGCGCTGCATGTCAGGGGCGCAATCGATGCTCCTGCAGCTTGCGACCCTGGATTCAAACAAGGCCGTCAACCTCTGGCGGATGTGGCCTGACCCGCCGGTCCCCCTGGGCCAGAGCCAGGCGAGCCTGCACGAACGGGCCGGCCAATTTGAGCAACAGCTTGCGGCCCAAGGCTCAGGCCTGGGCATGATTACCGATTGGACGACGCTGAAAGAGCAGGCCGCCAAGGGTAACTATCGTGCAGCGGGCTCTCTTGCCATTCAGCTGATTGAGTCCGGAGATCATGCGGATGCTCTCGATGTGTTGGATCAGGCGATGACAGACTTCAGGCAGGGACTGCATGATCCGCGGATGCTTTTGACCTGTTTTGATTTCGTGCGCCAGCTGGCTTATGTCGACCCGGAGCGCTATTTCCAGGCTTTGAATGCCCTGGTGGTGTCGCTGACTAGTCACGCGGGATCCAACACAGGCGGCACCGTGACCGTGGGAAGTCAGACGCTGCAACTCACGGCCGCGGAAGCTGCGGTGATCGAATTGTGCCGCAGTCTCCGTGATAGCCCGGACACCGCGATGAAGACGCTGGACACAATCCCGGGATTGAGGGGCAAACTGAATGGCATCGGCGGCATTGACACTATAATTGGTCCGTCAGGCCCAGCGAATCTGCCGCAGGGCCGTGTGTCCGAGAGCTATTCCATAGATGGGATCACCAAGACTACGATTTACGGTACCGTTAACGGTAATTTCTCGTACAACGCCCCAATCAACGCGACGCCTACAAATCCAGGAGCGGCGAGGGAATCGGGGATGCGCCTGTATCAAAGCCTGCGCGGCAAATTGACCAAAGATCCTGCCTTGGTGAAACAAGAGCTTGCCGACGCGGCAAAAACTCCTGACCAGATCGACATCTTGATCAGCCTGGCGAACGATGCGTTTCCAGGAGACGCGGATCTTGCGTCCCTGACTCTGAGATTTGCTTCCCAGATGATATTGCAAGTCGAGCCTCTATCGAAGCGGGCCACTGTCATGCAACAGCTCATTCAGGCGTATCAGCGATGCGAGGGTGAGGTCAGCGCGGCTCTGCTACAAGAAGGGCAGGTTTTAGTTCAGCAGCTGCGCGACGAACAAAAAAGTGCGGCGGCCCCGATGCCACGTGCCCCGGTCCCAGTTCCAGGAAGAGGCACCGTGGCGGATCAACTCGAAAGGGCGATCATCGCCGAGCGGGCACTGGACAATTTCAATGAGGCGCTGAAATACCTGAGGCTGATGCCGGATGACCTGAAGCTCCAGGCCTGGCTGCAGATCGTGCAGATTCTCACGCAGTTCTCTTAGATGAGAAAGCATTGGGACTCAAGCCGGCAGATCTTTTTTGCATGTATCCAACGGAGCGGACGATTCATGCGATTTGCTCGTGAGGTTCGTGGTCGTGATCGTGATCGTAGTCGTGATCGGTTTCTTTCTGATGTACATCCACTACCGGCCACGATCACGACCACGATCACGACGTTTGTCGAAGGAGTTGTTTTCGGAACATGGGTTAAGATCATGAGATCATTCCGAGGAATTCCCGTTTGCATATGCCTTGCCTTGTTTCTGGCGGCCTGTTCTTCGGCGCAGACCGTTGCCCCCGTAAACGACCAGACCAACGAGCTGAAGCGCACCGCGCACCAGTTGCGCATCAGCGCCGACCGTTTGAAAAGCGCGCGCGCAGCCCTGAAAGAAGCGATGAACCTCGCCCGGCACAATACGGATCCGTACACGATCTCGCGGCTTGCTCAAGACTGGGTGCGCATTGATAAGGCGAGTTCGCTCGCTGCCCTCGAGACCTTATACGGGTGGCTGAGAACAACCGCGCGCGCGGCCCACGATGCTCCCACCTACGAGCGCTGCATGTCGGGGGCCCAATCAACGCTTTGGCGGCTTGCGCTGCTGAATTCGGACAAAGCCGTCAGCCTTTGGCGGATGTGGCCTGAGCCCCCAGCCGCGCTGGGCGAGAGCATTGCAAACCAGCGCGAACGTGTTGGCCAATTTGAGCGACAGCTTGCATCGGCAGACCCAGGCCAGGGCGTCATGGGAGCCGGCCTAATGATGGATTCGACGGCCGCGAATCAGCAAGCTGCCAAGGGCGACTATGGCGTTGTTTCCAATCTGGCTTGGCTGCTGAATCGGTACGGAGAGCGGGCGGAAGCTCTCAAGGTGGTGGATCAGGCGATGGCAAACTTCAGGCAGGGATCGCAGGATTCGCGGGCGATTTCGAGCTTTTTTTATTTTGTGCGCCAGCTGCCGAACATCGATTCGGATCGCTATCTCCAGGCCTTGAGCGCCCTGGTGCCGGCGCTGAGTAATCAGACGGGACCCAATTTGGGTGGCACGATGACCGTGGGAAGTCAGACGTTGCAGCTCACGGCCGCGGAGGCCGGGGTGATTGAATTGTGCCAGAGTCTCCATGGACGCCCGGATCTTGTGATGAAGACGCTGGACACAGTTCCGGGATTGAAGAGCAGACTGGATGGCACAGGCGGGATTGACCATATTATTGGCCTGTCTGTCCCAATGGATCCATCGCGGAGCCCGGTTTCCATGAGCTATTCCATCGATGGTATCAACAGAATGATGTTTTCCAGTACTGTCGGCTCTATCTCCACGAGCATCGCGGGACCCGCAAATCCGTTAGCTGCGAAGGAATCGGGGATACTCCTGTATAAAAGCCTTCATGGCAAATTGGCCAAAGACCCTGCCTTGGTGAAACAAAAGCTTGATGACGCGGCAAAAACTCCAGAACAGATCAACGCCTTGATCAATCTGGCGAACTACGCGACTAACGGGGACGCGGATCTTGCGTCCCTGGCTCTGGATTCTGCTTCGCGAATGATAATGCAAGTCGAGCCACTGTCGGAGAGGGCCAGTGTCATGCAAAACCTCATTTGGGCGTATCGGCAATGCGACGATGAGGTAGACGCCGCTCTGCTGCAGGAAGGGCTGGTTATAGTTCGGCAACTGCGTGATGAACAAAAAGGAGCGGCGGCCCCGATGCCACCTGCCTCGGCTCCTGTACCAGACAGAAGCACAATGGCGGATCTGCTCGAAAGGACCATTGTCGCCGAGCAGGCACTGGACAATTTCGATAAAGCGATGAAATACCTGAGGCTGATGCCGGATGATCTGAAGCTCCAGGCTTTGCTGAATATCGTGCTCGCTCTTACGCAACCCCTTTAGCGGCGTGAGGAGACCGCAGATGCGCGCATATCGATTCGGTGAATCATCTGCGATTCTACCTTGCCCTTAAATCTGTTCCAGAATCCTGGGCATGACGGCGCGTAACAACTCGGGATTGGAAACGAAGCTGAACACCAAGTGGTCTGGCTCGATGTCATAGAAATGGCCCGGATGAACAAGTGCGTGCGTCTCGCGCAGAATGGCTTCTGCGGCGGACTCTTCGTCTAGCGTCGATCGCAAAGTCACGTAAAAACCACCGTCCGGATTACAAAAACTGCAACTATCTACCTGTTCGATAAATCCGCGCGTGATTTCCCACCGCCTGCGAATCTCGTTTGTGTAATCTGCGAGAAACGCGCGTCCTTCCTGGATAATGTCGGCAGCGGCAGCCTGTACGATCTCGTTCACGGGAAGAAACGTGTCAGAGATCAGTTCGAGCGCGCGCATTGCCTCTCGTACCCTGGAAGGTTCCCCAGATACCGCCGTCCAGCCGAGCTTCATGCCTGGAAGAGCAAACATCTTGGAGAATCCGTTAAGCGTCAGGACCAGCGGCGCGCCGGTGCAGGCGGGCCGCGGCAGATTTCCAGGCTCGATCAGGAACTCTGCAAAGACTTCATCGGCGATGATCGCCAGATCGTGGCGCTCAGCCAACTCGGCCAGCGCCTCCAGTTCCTGGGCGCCCGCCACGTGGCCGGTCGGATTATGCGGCGAGATCACGGTGATAGCGCGCGTCCTTGTGGAGATGCTGTTTTCGAGGTTTTCAAGATCGATGGCCCAGCGCCGCTTCTCATCAAGCCTATACGGAATCATCGTCACGCCGCTCAGGGCCGCGATGTAGTCGAACAGCGGATAGGAAGGGCGGGGGCAGAGGATCTCGTCGCCTTCGTCCGCAAGAAGTCGGAAGCAGTACCAGTACGCGATGCTGGTGCCGGGAGTCAGCAGGATCTGCTCTGGAGGGACCGGGCATCCCTGGGAGTGATAATAGCCGGAGATTGCCTCGCGAGCCGGCTTCCGTCCAAATGAGTCCGGCCTGTACACGCGCGCACGGCCCGAAGCCCTCACCAGAATCTCTTCAAGCAGGGGCTGCGGGAACAGAATACCGTGCTCGGTGACATTGCCGGATGTCAGATCGATGATTTCATGGCCCGCGCGCGCAAGCTTGTCGCGAAGTTGATAGAGGGGATTGGTTGGGCCATGCAGGCGGGAAGCTACTTTTGAAAACATGGAGTAAGAGAAACCACGAAATATACGAAAGGCTTTACGTGCCCTTCGTGTATTTCGTGGCTGGAATCGGCGTTACTTCTTCCAATGATCGTAGTTGATCTGGATGAAGCTCTTCCACTTCTCGGGCGTTTCCTCTTCCGGAAAGATGGCCGCCACCGGGCAGGCCGGCTCGCAGGCGCCGCAATCGATGCATTCATCAGGGTTGATGTAGAGCTGGGTCGCGTCGGTGAACTCAGCTTCGTCCTTGCGTGGGTGAATGCAATCCACCGGGCATACATCCACGCATGCCGTGTCTTTTACGTTGATGCACGGTTCCGCGATGATATAGGTCATCTTCTCTCCTCATGCCACTCTAAATTCCTACCCTAAATCTCAAACTTTGTCGACTTTATAATCCTATCGTGAGCCATGGCGCCCCGGGTTGGTCAAGCGTAGACGCGCGGCAAGATTTGCGGAGCCGCTACTTTATCGTGATGACAAGGGAGGCTGCAGTGGGAACGGGAATGCCATCGCGGCGGCCCGGAGTGATGACCCGCGCTTGGCGAAGAGCCGTCACAATCT
>JBEKIX010000007.1:0-70315 GCA_050011535.1 Acidobacteriota bacterium | reverse complement strand
TCAACAACATCAACTTTTACGGCACGACGTGCGCCAGCACCAGCGCCAGCTGCGGCGTGGTAACGGGAGCCTATCTCGACAGTTCCAACACGCAGGATCCAGGCGGACGCCTAATCCAGCTCGTCCTGCGCATCAACTTCTAATCCGAGCAGTTTTGCTCATGCAAAGGGGAATGCGGTGCAAGCCGCATTCCCCTTTTTTATGTCGATTCTGCGTTCGTATTCCCTCGCGTCGGGGGCAAAAACTTTCACCCGCAGCCGATCGGAGAAGAGTCCAGCTATGGGTGTATAATCCGTGCTGGTGAGCTCCACGGCAACTCAGGAGCTCGAAATGTCTGCTAGAACTACAAACTGGAGGCTAGGGACACCATAGCCAGGATTCGATCCCAAAAAGGCGATTTGTCTCGACTTCCGGTGCTCTCCATGCGTCGCGAATTCTACATAGGTCTGTTTCTGGTTTTGGTAACCCTCGCTCTCTATCTCCAGGTGGGCCAACACGATTTCGTCTACTACGATGACCCGAAGTACGTGACGGAGAATCCTCACATCAGCGGAGGCCTCAGCCCTGAAGCGGTGCGTTGGGCCTTCTCCATCGGATACGCCGGCAACTGGCACCCGGTGACCTGGATCTCACACATGGCCGACATTTCGCTGTTTGGCCAAAGAGCCAGTGCGCACCATCTTATGAGCGTTGCATACCACCTCGCGAACGTTGTCCTATTGTTCTCGGCTCTTACACTGATGACAGGATCATTATGGCGCAGCGCCTTCGTGGCCGCGATCTTTGCGTTGCACCCCCTGCAGGTCGAGTCGGTGGCTTGGGTGGCAGAGCGCAAGAACGTGCTGAGCACTCTTTTCTGGCTCCTGACCCTGGTCTGTTACCTGCGCTATGTCCGGTATAAGTCACGCCGCTGGTATCTGTTGGCCATCGGTTCTTTTTGTCTGGGACTGATGTCCAAACCGATGATTGTCACACTGCCTTTTTGCTTGCTTCTTTTAGACTACTGGCCTTTGGGCCGCTGGCAGCAAAAGGCGTCGCTCGTGTCCCCAGGCAACCGCAAAAAACCTTCGAAACAGATTCGAAAGGATCTTTCGCCCGGAGAATTGATCCGGGAGAAGATACCCTTCCTTATCCTTTCGGTAGCGTCGATCGTAGTGACCTACGTAGTTCAGTCTCGGGAGCGAGCAGTCATCGGTTTTGAGGGGTTTCCCACCTTCATGCGTGTTGCCAACGCTATTGTTTCCTATGTGACCTACTTGCATCAGTTCCTTTGGCCAAGAGGATTGGCCGTCTTTTATCCGCACCCGAGCATCTTCGTTCCGTGGCAGGTCTTTTTTGACTTTGTCATGCTGCTGGCGATCACTATTCTGGTGATCCGTGGCGCCGCGCGCCACCCCTACCTGCCCGTTGGCTGGTTCTGGTTTTGCGGAACGTTGGTGCCCGTCATTGGGCTTGTCCAGGTAGGCATGCAATCGAGGGCGGACAGGTACATGTACGTTCCGATGATCGGCTTGTGCATCCTGGTCGCGTGGGCTGTGCCTGACCTGCTCAGGCATTTCCAGTTCATCGGGAAGGGCGCGCTGGGTATCGCAGCCGGCGCAGTTATTGGCGGTTGCCTGGCAACCACGTGGATGCAGCTTCAGTATTGGAAGAACACCTCAACTCTATTCACACATGCGCTGGATGTAACTGTTGGCAATTATGTCGCCCATAGTGCTATCGGCTCCGAATTCGTCCGGCAAGGGCGAATCGATGAAGCTGTTACCCACTACTCGGAGGCGTTGCGATTATGGCCCGGCTATTTCGTGGTGCACAATAATCTGGGGATTATTCTCGCACAGCAAGGGCGCACCCATGAGGCCATCGATCATTACCTCGCATCCCTGCGCATTAATCCTCGAAGCGCCGAGACACACGTCAACCTGGGAAGCGCGCTTCTCGACGTTGGCGAAACAGAAAAGGCGCTCGAACACTTTCGCGAGGCGGTGCGCCTGGATCCCAGCAGCGCGGGAGCGTACAACGGAATGGGAATCGCCCAGTCCAATCTGGGTCAATGGCAGGAGGCCCTTTCATCCTTGACAGAAGCAGTCCATCTACAGCCGGAGTCAGCCAGCATCTGGTCCGACCTTGGGAATGCCTATGGCCGGGGCGGGCAAATTAAGGAGGCCATTCAGTGCCTTGAAAAAAGTCTACAGTTGGGCCCTAAAAACGCCCAGACCCATTACAACCTGGGCGTGGCGCTGGCCATCGCTGGAAGAACATCGGACGCCATTGCTCATTATCAAGAGGCAGTGCAAATCAAGCCTGACTACGCGGATGCCTACAACAATCTGGGAACGATCTTTGCAGCCCAGGGACTGATGGAGAAGGCCATTGCCAATTTCTCAGCCGCCGTGCGTATAAAGCCCGACTTTGCCGAAGCGCGGCAGAGTCTGGACCTGGCTCTTTCCATACAACGACGCAGGTCCAGGAAACCCTAATGATGTCTCGGAAATTGCACAAATGTTCACTCTCAAAAACAGCCACAGATTTCCCAGCGCGACCAGTAGGCCGCGACCAATCGTGATCGATTGGGCCTGATTCGAGATTCGAGATTCGAGATTGAGAGTATTGAATCTCGAATTTCGAATCTTCAATGAGGCCTCCGGGAGCGCAAAGAATCCTTTGTGATCCTGGAGGCCTTTGTGGTCTTATGATAGTATGTCCAAAAACCCATCAGAGTTCGCGTGTCAAACCTGCGGCTATGCATCTGCCAAGTGGCTGGGCCGCTGCCCGGAATGCGGCAGCTGGAATTCCTTCACCGAAGAAAAATCGCGAGGCGTGCCCGAGAAGCGCGGCACCCGCACCGAAACGAAACCTGTTCGCCTGGGCGAGATCTCGAGCTCGGACGCGCCCAGGATCTTGACTTCCGATGCGGAATTCGATCGCGTGTTGGGCGGCGGCCTCGTGCCGGGATCTCTGGTGCTGCTCGGCGGAGAACCCGGGATAGGCAAGTCGACCCTACTACTCCAGATCGCGCAGGCGCTGCAGAGGATCGGCCGCCGGGTTCTGTACGTCTCCGGAGAGGAATCGGCCCAGCAAATCAAGATGAGAGCCGGGCGTCTCGGCTCGCAGGATGCGGACGAGATCTTTGTTCTTGCCGAATCGAATCTCGAGGCGATCCTGGAGGCGGTTGCTGAAGTCCGCCCCACCGATATTGTCGTCGATTCGGTGCAAACAACCTTTTCAGAAGCCCTCGATTCGGCGCCGGGAAGCATCAGCCAGGTGCGTCATGTTGCCGCTCAGTTCCTCACCCTCGCCAAGAGAGAGCATATCCCAGTGTTTCTCATCGGGCATGTCACAAAAGATGGGAGCATCGCGGGGCCCAAGGCTTTGGAGCACATTGTCGATACTGTGCTCTATTTCGAGGGGGAACGGCACTACAACCACAGGATTGTGAGGGCGGTCAAGAACAGGTTTGGCGCCGCCAATGAAATCGGGGTATTCGAGATGACAGGCCGGGGATTGATCCCGGTGCAGAATCCTTCAGACCTGTTCCTGCGAGAGCGGGGCGAGGCGGTGCCCGGAAGCGCGGTGGTCTGCGCCGTGGAAGGCACACGTCCGATACTGGTTGAAATCCAGGCGCTGGTGCTCGCGACTCAATACGGCACGGCCCGGCGGACAGCAACTGGGTTTGACTACAACCGCATCTCCGTACTCGTCGCCATGCTGCAGAAACGGATGGATATCCCCATCATGAACTGCGACATTTACGTCAATGCGGCCGGCGGACTGCAAGTCGATGAACCCGCTTCGGATCTTGCGCTCTTTGCCGCCATCCTCAGCAGCTTTCGGAATCGCGCCCTTCCGCCTCAGACGGTCCTGATAGGAGAATTAGGGCTCTCGGGGGAAGTCCGGCCGGTCAGTCAGGCGCACCTTCGGGTGCGCGAAGCCGCTGCCATGGGTTTCCGCCGGTGCATCCTTCCCGCCGGCAACTTTCCGCTGCATGATCCTGTCGAGAACATCGATCTGATACCCTTGCGAACGGTGCATGATCTGTCCGACGCAATCTTTGCAGTGTGAGTCGCGTTTGACTCCAGGCTCCGTCAATGAGTGGCGGCGCGGAGCGCCGGCCCTTTCAGGGCCGCAGAAGCCGGCACCTCTTCGAGTCTTTGAGTCTTCGAGGTTTGTCTTGCCTTTCGATCATGCAATCGGAATCTCAGAAAAATGCTGAACAGTTCCCCCAGTTTTTTAAGCTTTGCATTACAACAAACTTCACACCTGTGCTAAATTCAGATTAAGTGTGTTCGGAACCTGCCGCGGGGCCGGCTTGATTTTCTGCACCGTCCCGTTGCGCTCCCGGAGCGCTTGCGAGTCCGACTTATGATACAAATCGACGGACGGTTGATATCTTTGATTTCCCAGGCGACTCTCCTGATGAGTTGCTCATGGATACTGCTGTTCCTCTGCTCGCCTATAAGACTTGGCCGGCAATTTATTCGAGACGTCATAACGCCCATGCCGAAGGAGCTGATTTATGGATCTCTGGATTATTCGTTTCCTACTTTTTGTCGCAATTTTGGTGAGCGGGTACATTTTTCACCCACCTCAACTCCCAACTCCGTACGCGATTGCGCTGAGCGCCGCGCTTGGCCTCCTCATTATCGTCGCTGAGCTGCGCGTCCGCAGACTCTCCCTCAAGACGCTGATCGGAGCTGCGCTGGGTTCCATTTTGGGAATCATAGGTGCAACCCTGATCAGCCTGATCATCAACCACATGGATCTCCACGAGGGCGCACGCAATTTCTCCCAACTGCTGATCCTGATCCTGATGGCCTATGTCGGGCTGATCCTAGGAGCCGATAAAGGCGAGTACCTGGATCTTTCCGTTCTTGGTGGCTTCTTTTCAGAACGGGGCAGCCGGCTCTCCTACAAGGTCCTGGATACCAGCGTCATCATCGATGGACGTATTGCCGACATCTGCAAGACCGGCTTTCTCGAAGGCACTCTGGTTGTGCCCCACTTCGTGCTGCGGGAGTTGCAGCAGATCGCCGACAGCGCCGATTCGATCAAGCGCAATCGTGGCCGCCGGGGCCTGGAAATACTCGAAAAAGTGAAGGGCGCGCCGGGAATTACCGTCCAGATCGTCGAGAAGGATTATCCTGAAGTCAAGGAAGTCGATCTCAAACTGATCGAGCTGGCCAAGGAGTTGAACGCGAAAATCGTCACCAACGATTTCAACCTCAACAAGGTTTCGCAGCTTCGCGGCGTTGATGTTCTGAACATCAACGAACTGGCGAACTCCCTCAAGCCGGTCGTCCTGCCCGGGGAAACCATGAAGGTATTCATTTTGAAAGAAGGCAAGGAATACAATCAGGGTGTGGCCTATCTGGATGATGGCACGATGGTTGTGGTTGACAATGCCCGGAAGATGATCGGAAAAACCATCGCCACGCAGGTCACTTCGGTGCTTCAGACGACGGCGGGCAAGATGATTTTCGGACGATTTCCGGAAGAAGAGCCCGGCAATCCGTCCCCGCGCCCGGATCGGCGTCCCTATGACCGGGTTGTCGCTACTGACCGAATTGTGGATGACGACAAAGAACGTGCCAGAGGAAGCCGCTGAACTCGAGCTCCGGATTTTCACGAGTCCATAAGTACTAACATACGATCGCTACCGCACGTGGACTTTGACCTGGACCTGGACGTAGACTTGGACTTGCTTTCGAAAATGTGCCGGTTACAACAACGTCCAAGTCCAGGACCAGGTCTAGGTCGACGTCCACGTCCACGTGGGGGGAGTGGCTTAAGTTAACGCATAGGGGCATCCTCGGCCCGATGTCGGCCACATGGTTTTCTGGGAGCATGATGTCCCAACATAGCGGAATTTTCTTCACGGAACCTAAAGTTGCCGCGGTGATTGCGGCTGGCGGCGCCGGAACGAGAGTCGGCGCTGCGGAGCCAAAGCAATTCCTTTCGATCGCGGGCAAACCCATTCTCTTGCGCACGGTGGAGGCCATGCTTGCCTTGGAGAGCGTGGTCCAAGTGGTGATTGCCCTCCCCGAAGAACACATATCCCGGGCGGAACAGATCCTCGCGTGCCCATGGAAAGTGCCGGTGCTGTGCGTGGCCGGCGGCCGGACGCGCCAGGAATCGGTGCGGATCGGCGTATCGCATGTTCTCCCCGACGCAGACCTCATTGCAGTCCATGATGCCGTCCGCCCGCTCTGCGATCGTGCCACGCTGAATCGAGTCGTGGAAGCGGCACTGCGCACAGGCGGCGCTGTCCCAGCCTTGCCCGCCACCGAGACCATCCAACGTGTGTCGCGCCGCGGGCGCGTGCTTAAGACACCTCCCAGGGAGGAGTTGTTCGCGGTTCAGACTCCGCAGTGCTTCCATGCTTCGATTTTGCGATCCGCCCTGGCGCGCGCCTCTGCGGAGGGCTTTCTGGGAACGGATGAATCCTCGCTGGTGCGCCGAGCCGGACACAAAGTAGTAATTGTGGAAGGATCTCCCTTTAACATAAAGATCACCCATCCTATCGACCTCGAGATCGCGGAAAGGCTCCTGGCACTGCAGCGACCCGGCGAGCCGTGGCGGCAAGGGGCTGCGGGAGAAAATGCCATGCTTCGCATTGGATACGGAATTGACTATCACCAGCTGGTGGAGGGTCGCAAACTCGTCCTGGGCGGTGTCGTAATTCCATTTGAGAAGGGCCTGGAAGGGCACTCGGATGCTGATGCCCTCATCCATGCCGTGTGTGACGCACTCCTCGGAGCGGCGGCCCTGGGCGACATCGGACGCCACTTCCCTGACAGCGATCCGGCTCACCACAACAGGCCCAGCCTGGAGTTCCTGCGCGAGGTCAAGGACAAGCTTGCAGACGGGAGATGGACCGTCATCAACGTAGACGCGACCGTGCTGGCGCAGCGGCCCAAGCTTGCTCCTTTTTTTGCGGCCATGCGGACCAACATTGCGGAAGCGCTCGGATTGGGACCTGCTGCCGTGAGCATCAAAGCCACGACCACCGAAGGGATGAACGCCGAGGGCCGGGGCGAGGGCATTTCGGCTCAAGCGGTCGTGCTGCTTTCCGGTGCTGAGCGCTGACTTATGCCCCGCTTCCTCCACCTGGACGTGGACTTGAACTTGGACCTAGACAATGGTTGGCGTAGGATTCGCAGGCGCACCGGGTTTGCTCAGTGGAACATGATTGGATCGCAAGAGCTGAGTCCCGTTAGGGACGCAATGATAATAGCCCGGCACTTCAGTGCCGGGATTGTCGGATCGCTATATCGCAAGTCCCGTAGGGACGGCTGAGTTATTCACAGACGTGCCTCTGGTCGTATTGGATCAGGAGGTCAGTATCCGTGCTCTGCATATCAATCGTCCCTACGGGACTCGTCCTTAACCTGACACATAATCCCGGCACTAAAGTGCCGGGCTATTTTCGCGGCGTCCCTACGGGACGCAAAATGGCCCCACTCCAGAGGCCCGAAGGGCCGGCAATTAATAGGCCCGGCCATAAGGCCGGGATAGGGATAGCGGAGAGATTGAGCGCCGAAGGCGCGGCGCCTGAAATTTCCAGAGTGCCGTGTCTTCGGCGCTCGATTTTTAATCCGGAATCGGATCCCGGTCTCACGTCCGGGCTTGCTAACTGCCTGCCCTTCGAGCCTCAAGAACCATTGTTACAAGGAAAATGCCATGGATTCGAATATCCCAGGCCGGAAGGTACGGGTGAGATTCGCGCCCAGTCCCACCGGATTCCTGCACGTGGGTAATGCGCGCACGGCGCTTTTCAATTGGCTTGTCGCCCGCCATCATGGCGGGACGTTTATTCTGCGCATCGAGGATACCGACGCCGAGCGCAGCCGGCCTGAATACGAAAAGCAGCTCCTCGATGACCTGCGCTGGCTCGGTCTCGAATGGAACGAAGGCATCGATATAGGCGGTGCGCACGGCCCATATCGACAGACGGACAGGTATGAACTCTATCGCGAGCGCGCCGATCGGCTGCTTGCTGACGACCTTGTATTCCGTTGCTTCTGCACGGAGGAGGAACTCGATCAGACACGCCAGCAGCAGCTGGCAATAGGGGAAATGCCGCGTTACTCCGGAAAGTGCCGGCACCTTACCCGGGCTCAGGTCGAGGCGCTCCAGGCGGCCGGCGCGCCCTCAGTCCTGCGGCTGCGAGTGCGGCCCGGACAGGTTGGATTCTCTGACCTGGTCTATGGCCGCATCGACATCGACACGACGCAAATCAGCGATCCGGTGATCCTGCGCAGTGACGGGAGTCCCACGTACAATTTTTCCTGCGTAGTCGATGACATCGCCATGGAAATCTCGCACGTGATCCGCGGGGAAGGCCACTTGTCCAACACGCACCGTCAGATCCTCATTTACGAAGCGCTCGGGGCCCCGGTGGCCGAGTTTGCCCACCTGTCGACGGTGCTGGGTCCGGATGGTAGCAAGCTGAGCAAGCGGCACGGCGCCACTTCGCTGGAGGAGTTCAGGAGTCAGGGATATCTTCCTTCTGCTCTCGCCAACTATCTGGCGCTGCTCGGCTGGTCTCCTCCAGGAGAAGGAAAGGAAATCATGGATTTGCCGGAGATCGTCGCGCTTTTTGAACTGTCGCGCGTGTCGCGCAGTCCCGCGATCTTCGACAACGCCAAGCTGGATTGGATGAACCGCGGATGCATAAACAGAATGCCGCTTCCCGTCCTCGTGGAGCAGGCAGTGCCATATTTTGCGGCAGCACGGCTGATCCCTGCTGATCCGGATGCGGGCGTGCGCTCATGGCTCGAGCTGGTCGTCGATGCGGTGCGATCCCATGTGGATCACCTGGATCAGCTTTCCCGCGAAGCCTCCATAGTCTATGGGTTCGATGCCGATGAACCGTATCTTGACGAAGGGGCGCGCGCGGAACTCGCGAATCCGGGATCGCTCCAGGTTGCGAGAGAATTTGCCCGCCTTGTCGCAGAACGCGAATTCCTGACGTTCGATGCCTACAAGGAGATCGTCGGCATGGTGAGGAAGACAACGGGACGGAAAGGGAAGGACCTGTTTCATCCCATTCGCGCCGCGCTGACTGGGCTTGGATCCGGGCCCGAGCTGGATCGGCTGATCCCGATCTATGAGACAGGGAGCCGCCTGAACCTCCCGCGGCGCGTGATGTCATGCCGCGAGCGTCTCGCCGCCGTCCTCAAAGAGGGCCAGCGCGGAGCGCCGGCCCTTTAGGAAATGACATGTCGCTGGCATACGGAATTCATGCGGTGTGGGAGGCGTTGAACGCGGGCGGCGTGGAAAAGGTGTGTGTCGAGCGCGGGCAGAAGAATCCCCGGATTCAACAGATTCTCGATCTCAGCCGCGAAAAGAAGGTGCCGGTCGCGTTTGAAGAACGCTCTTGGCTTGATCGAAAAGCCGGAGGCGCGCGCCACCAGGGCGTTCTTTGCCACGTCTCAGAAATGCCTCTATGCGGCGTAGAGGACGTCCTTGCGCGCGCGAACTCGCCCGGACTCCTGCTGGTTCTAGACGGCATAGAAGATCCGCACAATCTTGGCGCCATCCTGCGTTCCGCCGAAGTAGCAGGCGCCGACGGCGTGTTCGTCCCCCAGCGTCGCAGTGCCCCTCTCAGCGCCATCACGGTCAAGGTGAGCGCCGGTGCGACCTCGCACGTCAAGATCGCGCGCTGCGTGAATACGGCGCGGCTCATCGAGCAGCTGAAGGAGGCGGGGTATTGGATTGCCGGATTTGATGCCGAGTCGGGCAAGCCAGTTTGGGAACTTGATTTCAAGCTGCCGACCGTCCTGGTGCTCGGTGGTGAAGAGAGCGGCCTGCATCGGCTCGTAAAAGAGAAGTGTGACTTTCTGGCCGCGATTCCAATGCGCGGCAAAGTCAGCTCATACAACGTGAGCGTGGCCGCGGGAATCGCACTCTACGAAGTCCTGCGCCAGCGTACAAAGCTCAGCCCCTATTGACAAACCGTACGAGCCGATCCATCAAACCCGCTTTCTACGCGCTGCGCCTGGTCCGACGCAATGCCGGTAAAGGATTAAGGCCGAGGTCGTGCAAGTGGGCAAAAAACTTGCCACAGATTTCACAGATTACACGGATTTAAATGCGAAAAAGCCAGATGGTGGGAGACGATGTTCAGTGAAATCTGTGTAATCTGTGGCAAGTTTTTCAAATTGCGCTTAAGTTAACAGAATCGGGTCCGACGTCCGGAGTGCAAAGTTATGAGCAGATTTCGGTAGGCATCGACCTCGCATGCATAACCCGGCGGAACCGAAGCGGTGGCGCTGTATTCGAAAATGAGAGCCGGACCTGCGATCCGGTTGCCGGCACGCAACATAGACCTTTCATAAACGCGAGCGCGGCAAATCCTGCCTTCAAAACGAACCTGCTTTTCCTTGATCAGCGCGCCTTTCGGGTCGGGCGGCCCGAGGCGGTCTTTGGGCACGCGCGGCTTTTCGGACAAACCTCGAACCCGGACGCGGAGTGTGACGATTTCCGATTCTCTTTTCGGATCGGAGTAACCGTAGCGTCGCTCGTGGCGCCGATGAAACGCGGCGGCGAAATAACGGGAGAAGGGGAAGCTGAGTTCATAGCTCTGGCCCCGGTAGCGCATGTCGATCCAGCGCTCGAGCCGAATTCGATCTGCGGAGAATCCCTCGGCTTTCATCGAAGCCAGTGCTCTTTTTTCGAGCTCGCGAAAGCGCGTCTCGAGCGCCGCCGCGCCGGCATCCTGGGTGGGGAGCATGACCGTACGCGAAAAATCCTGGACACTGTCTGAAAGGAGCACTCCGAGGGCGGAAAGCAGGCCGGGATTCTCCGGAATGAGGATGCGGGGTATGGACAGGTTCGCGGCCAGCTGGACGGCGTGCAGGCCGCCTGCACCGCCGAAGGTCACGAGGGTGAAGTCGCGGGGATCGTAGCCGCGCTCGACCGAGATCACCCGCAATGCGGCTTCCATATTAGCGTTGGCCACATCGATCACCCCTTGAGCTGCCGCGGCTGGGCTGACTCCGCCCATTGCGCGCGCGAGGGCGCGGAACGCGGCATCGAGACCGCCGCCATCAAGGCGCAGCCGGCCGCCCAACGGGTATTCCGTGTCAAGCTTGCCGAGAAAGAGATTCGCGTCGGTGACCGTCACGCGTGTCCCCCTGCCATAGCAAATCGGGCCGGGATCCGCCCCGGCGCTTTCCGGTCCGACTCGCAGCGCTCCGCCCTCGTCGACGCGCGCGATGGAGCCGCCGCCCGCGCCCACCGTGTGAATGTCAATGACCGGAACACCGATCGGGCAATTGGCAATCACGGATTCGCTGGTGATGCGGATCTCTCCTTCGCAGAGAGAAACGTCCGTTGAAGTGCCGCCCATGTCGAAGGACAGGATGTTCGGAAATCCCGATTGGCGGGCCACTTCCCATGCGCCCACGACACCGCCCGCCGGACCGCTCAGAATTGTCCGGACAGGCTCCCGGATGGCCGCGCGCGCCGAGACGGTGCCTCCGTTCGACTGCATGATGCGCAGGCTTGCATGGGCGCGTCCCCGTTTGGCGCGCAAACCCTCCTCCAAGTCCCCCAGATAACGGCCCATGACCGGGGCCAGATAGGCGTTCACCACGGTCGTGGAGGTGCGTTCGTATTCCCGATATTCGGGCAGGATAACGTGACTCAAACTTAACGGAATCTTCAAGTTTCCCAGTTTCCGGCCGATCTGTTTTTCATGGGAAGGATTGGCATATGAAAAAAGCAGGCAGACTGCGACCGATTGAACTCTGGAACGCCGAAGTTTCTCGACTATCGAGTCTAGCGCACTGGATTTCAGTGGAACCAAAACGGCGCCGTCGTACAATACACGTTCCGCCACTCCCAGACGCAAGCGAGCAGGAACCAGAGGATCCGGCCGCGACGGAAAAAGACTGTAGATCTTCGGCCGATTCTGGCGGCCGATCTCGAGGACATCCTCGAATCCCGCGGTAGTGATCAAGGCCGTGACCGCGCCTTTGCGCTCGAGGAGGGCGTTGGTGGCCACGGTGGAGCCGTGGCGGATGTCGCAATCGCGGCTGTCCAGAAGCTCGTGCAGGCCTTGGAATATGGCCGTGGCCGGATTGGCAGGCGTAGAGAGAAGTTTGAGCGTGCGCACGCGCTTGCCGTCGAGAACGATGAAATCAGTAAATGTCCCGCCGGTGTCGATTCCTATTCTGAACATAGCCCGGCATTATAACTGAAATGACGAGTATGGCGATTATTGAGATCGAGAATCTGACGAAGGATTTCCAGGTCGGCTTCTGGAAGAAGCATCCTGTGCGGGCGTTGGACCATCTCAACCTGAGTGTGGAGCGTGGCGAGGTCTTCGGTTTCCTGGGTCCCAACGGCGCCGGCAAGACGACTACTCTGAAGATCCTCATGAGCTTGATCCGGCCCACAGAAGGTCAGGCTCATATTCTAGGTGAGCCGGTCACCTCCGTGTCGATGCGCCGACGAATCGGCTATTTGCCCGAGAATCCTTACTTCTACGACTATCTCACCGCCGAAGAACTCCTGTGGTACGTCGGCACTCTCTTTGGCATGCCCCAACCCGTGCTCGGCAACAGAGTCCGCTCACTGCTGGAGGATCTTGGCCTGGGTGATGCGCGCAAGCTTCAGCTGCGCAGGTTTTCCAAGGGAATGATTCAGCGCATCGGGCTGGCTCAGGCGATGATCAACGATCCGGACGTGATCTTTCTGGACGAACCGATGTCAGGGCTCGACCCCTTGGGCAGAAGGGAAGTCCGGCAGGCGATCCTGGGCCTGAAAAGCAGAGGTGCCACGGTTTTTTTCAGCTCCCACATTCTCCCCGATGTCGAAGCGCTCTGCGACCGTGTGGCGATTCTGAATCGCGGCCGCCTCCGGCAGGTAGGGGCGTTGCACGACATTCTCAAGGTCCGGATCGAGGCGCACGAAATCGTGCTGGCAGGCATAAGCGCGGACGTAGCTGCCGGACTGCGGCCTCTGTGCGACGCTATGACACCCATGGGCGAGCGCCTGCAGTTGCGTGCCGGGCGCCCGCAACAGGTGACTGAGATCATTTCTTATGCAATAGCGCACGGCGCCGGCCTGGTTTCCGTGAACCCAATCCGGCCGTCATTGGAGGATTACTTCTTCCGCGAGGTCGCCGGCGCCGAGCGCGAATGATTTTGGACGAGTGCTATACGGAACGACATGAATTCTGCCGCATGCTGAGATTTTGTATGTTATCTGAATTCCGTGAGGCACACATGAGGATCGGGAAGCCATTCTTGATGTCCGCTAGTGTGATTTTGAGGCCCGAAGGGCCGGTAATGAACAGGCCCGACCGTAAGGCCGGGATAGGGATTGCCAGGCAATGTAGCGCCGAAGTCGCAGCACTATTGAAATCTCAGGTGCCGCGCCTTCGGCGCTCGGTTTTTAATTCGGAATCGACTCCCGGCCTTACGGCCGGGCCTACTAACTGTCGGCCCTTCGGGCCTCAAAGACCGTTTTTTCGAGGCACCCCGAAAACTTGTCGCACGGCCGGAATGTTATTTCGCTGGCGGCATTGTTTATAACGCTCTGTATAAGACGATTATGAAAGTACTGGCCATCGCCCTGAATACCTTTCGCGAGAACATCAGGGACAAGATTCTCTATGACCTGATACTGTTCGCGCTCCTGATGATTCTGAGCTCACTTATCCTGGGGCAGCTGACGCTGGGTTATGAGGACAAGGTCATCGTCGATCTGGGTCTGTCCTCGATATCCATATTCGGGACGCTGATTGCCATCTTCATCGGCATCGGTCTGGTCTACAAAGAGTTGGAACGGCGCACAGTATTTGCGCTGCTTGCCAAGCCGGTGCACCGGTGGGAATTCATTCTAGGCAAGTACCTTGGCCTGCTCATCACGCTTTTGGCGAACGTCGTCATCATGACCGCCGGCCTCGAGCTCACGCTTGCCTTTAATGGCGGCATCTCATTGGAGAACTGCCTGCGCCTCCTCCCCGCGGTTTATCTGATCTTCCTCTCGCTGGCGTTGACGACGGCTGTGGCCTTGCTCTTTTCGTCGTTCTCGACACCCGCGTTGTCGGCGCTGTTCACATTTTTTCTCTGGGTCATCGGACATTTCAATGCGGACCTGCTCAAATTCGCACAACTGACGAAGGCCGCCACGGCTGAAATCGTTGCCGAGGTCCTCTATTACGTCCTGCCCAACATCTCAAATTTCAACGTGGTCGACAGCCGCAACGTGATCCGGAGCGCGGCCTATTATGAACCGATCCGCGCGGCAGCCGTCGGCTGGGCCACGATGTATGCGTTCCTGTATTCCGCGATCCTGCTGGCGATTGCCGCGGCCATATTTTCGCGCAGGGATTTCAAATGAAATCGCGCATCCGGCTGTTGGCCTGGCGCCGCTGGCTCCCAGGCATTGCGTTACTGGCGGCTGCATCACTCGTGAAGCCGGTACAGGATCGAATGGATTCCCTCCGGCCGGGCGACGCAGTCGATCCGGACATCCTCTATTTTTCTTCTCCCGGCGCCGTGAAGGCCATGGCGCTCGGTTACGACAGCCTTCTGGCCGACGCCTATTGGATGCGCGCCATTCAGTACTACGGGCGCCGAGAGGAAGCGGCACGCAGGCGGATACGCTACAAAAACCTCCCCGCGCTGCTGGACATCGTTACCACTTTGGATCCGCAGATGCTGGATGTTTACTGCGCCGGAAGTATATTCCTGGCTGAGCCTGATCCCCTTGGCGCCGGACAGCCGCTCGAGGCAATCCGGCTGCTCGACAAGGGAATCGCGCAGCAGCCGGAAGAGTGGCGGCTCCGGTTCGACAAGGGGTTTGTCTATTTCTGGTATCTGCATGATTACCGGAATGCAGGCCAGACATGGTTGGCAGCCACACGCATCCCAGGAAGCCCGCCCTGGATAGAAGCTCTAGCTGCGCGCGGCTTTTCGGAAGGCGGCGCCGTGGATACCGCCAAGGATTTGTGGCGGCGCGAGCTTGAAAGATCCACGCGCGCCGATGTGAAGGAAAACGCCAGAAAACACCTCGCCGGCATCCAGGCCGACGAGGACATCTGGACACTCGAGTTTTTCGTGGAGAAATATGCGGCCACCCACGGCGCGCGTCCCCCGACTCTGGATGGCCTGGTGCGAGCCGGACTCATCAGCTTTGTGCCGAGGGATCCGTCCGGCGTGCCCTATGACTACAATGCGCCCAGCGGCGCGATCAGCCTGGACTCGTCGAGCAAAGTGAGCGCGATCGCGCTATCCGACGACTATCGGCAGACATTCATGAATCGGCTTGCCGCCTTGTATGAATCCCATCAAAAGAAGTAAGGAGATGCGAAAAGAAGCGAGGAGTTGTGCGTCCCGTTAGGGACGCAACGAGAGCAGCCCGGCACTTCAGTGCCGGGAACGTCGGATATCGCCGCGGCAAGTCCCGTAGGGACGACTGAGTTGTTCCCATATGTACCTATTGTCGTATTGGATTTTAAGTCCATCATCGTGGTCTTCGCGTCATTCGTCCCTACGGGACTCCTGCCTAACCTGATGCCTAATCCCGGCACTGAAGTGCCGGGCTATTTTCACGGCGTCCCTACGGGACGCAGGGTAGGGCTTCGATTCAGCACGTGATCCGGAGTTCTGATTTAGCATCTGCCGTGGATCGCCGGTGAAGCGCCTGACCCGGAGGGTCAGCGACAGTAGCTGGGGCCAAGCGCACAGCGCGCGGCCCCCGGTCAGGAGGAGTTCCGCAAGAGCCCCGGCAGGGGCGACAGAAATTACTTGGCGGTTGTGACGAAGTCTCCGCCGGCGGCCTTGCTCTGATAGAGAGCGGCGTCGGCTGCCTGCAGCAGCGCTTCTCCGGTGCGGCCATGCTCGGGGAAAATCGCGACTCCGAGTGATGCCGCGATGCGGCCGAGAGGCTGGCCTCGATGCAGGACGTCGAGGCGCTTGATGGCTTCCCGCACCGCCTCCGCGCGCTGCTGAATCACCTCGGCGCTGCCTTCCGGCAGGATCAGAGTGAACTCCTCTCCTCCGTAACGGCAGGCGATGTCCTCGCCGCGGATGTTTGCCTGGAGCAACGTGCCCAATTCGCGTAGCAAAGTATCTCCGGCATCATGGCCGTAGGTGTCGTTGAAGTGCTTGAAGCGATCGAGGTCGAGCATGATCACGCCCAGGGAGCGCTGGTTGCGCGTCGCGCGGCGCAACTCGAGCGCAAGCGACTCCTCCATGAAACGGCGGTTGAACAAACCCGTGAGCGGGTCACGGATCGATTGGCTACGCAGGGTTTCATGCAGCTTCAAGTTGGACACAGCCATCGCGATGTGCTCGGCCATAGCCACGGCGAGCCGCTGTTTGGCCTCAGTCAAGCGCAGGTTTGCGGGTTGCGAGAGGTAGAATATGCCCAAGGCCTCACTCTGCGCCATCATCGGCACGCACAAATACCCTTCCGGAGAGGGATGGGGAAGATGCTTGCACAACAGGCCGAGGCTCGAGTCCTCGACCCAATGCACGCGGCCGCGGCGCAGCGCCCAGCACTCATCGGGAGGGAAGACACGTTCGAGGGAGGATGCATCCCCCCACACGGCCACCGCTTCGACGAGGTTGCGCGAGGATGTTATGACATAGAGCGCGCCGTCGCGGCCCGGGAAGAGCTGTTGCGCCACCCGGACGATTACGGTGTATGCCTCGTCCGTAGTGAGACAGGCGCGTAACATGTCGCCCATCTCGCTGAGCAATGTCATTTCGCGAGTGCGCTGCTCGAGCTCGTCCACCCAGGCTTCGAGGTTCTGCTTTGCCTGCTGGAGGGCTTCCTCGGTTTTCTTTCGCTCCGTGATGTCGCGGGCGATTCCCTGCACGCCGAGCAGCACTCCGTCCCTGGAGATGATATGCGTGCTTATCTCCAGCGCGACCAGGTGTCCTGCCTTGGTAACAATCTCGAGTTCGTGCGGCGCAACGCTCTCCTGCCGCTCCAGCATCTTGCGCACAACTCCCTCGTGACCAGGCGCGACAAACTGCTCGAGCTTCATGCGCAGCGCTTCCGCGCGCGAGTAGCCTGTAATCCTCTCGGCGGCTTTGTTGAGCGAAGTCAAATTGCCTTCGAAATCCATGGTGTAGACCATATCGTTGGCATTTTCAAACAGCTCGCGGTAGCGCTCCTCGCTCGCACGCAGCGCTTGCTCTGCTGCCAGCCGGCGGCGGTCAATGCCGAATTCCCGATAGTAATTGCGGAACAGCGCCGCCAGGCGCGGCTCCTCACGAAGCAGATCGATGATGTTTGCCCGGACCTGGGGGTCGGAATGGTAGGAGATTTCGGGATGAGCCTCCAGCCACACGTGAAACGCCTTCACATATGACAAAAAACCTATCAGATGCTCATAGTTCTTTGTGTTAAGCAGGCGCCGGATCTGCACGTGGCACGCTTCGGCATCCGCGGGCCTGAGAAAAAACAAAATGCAGCCGCGCAAGAAAGCTTCTTCGAGATCCGAATCCGGTTCCGGCCAGGCGGCGATCGGAGGGGAAACCGAGGACAAAGTGCTGATGATGCCATCCAGATCTTCTTCGGGGGAAGGCGTGGGCTGTTGAAGGAGCCGGAGCACCTCCGAGGCCGCGGTCCCTAGGCTGTGGAGGATGCAGCTGTGTGTGACGATAGAATAGGGCCCGGCACAATAGCGCGCGAGCTGGACGAACAGTTTTTCCTTTATCAGCGCCGGGAGAGGATTGTCGTAATACGCGGCCAGGGCTTGTTGCCAAAGGTTCCTTAGCACTTCCGGAATATCCGCCGCGGGCGCGAATGAAAGAGGGAAATATCCGAGGCGTTCCTTGATTTCTCTCCTGAGCTGATCTGCGGTCGCCGGCTCCGGTTGGGTGCCGGCAGCGTTCAAAGCCAGCTCCGCCCTTGTCAGCTCGAATTCGAGGCTTTCCAGATCAGTGATCTTCTGCCGCAGAGCCTCAATCTCGAAGCCTATCCGGCTCTTCGTGTGGGTCGAAGCCGTCAGGTTTTCTCTCTTGAATGGCGACGCCAAATCCACCTCTCGCTTTCAGGCCATGCAGGTCCACAGGAAACAAAAAACCTGATTCTAAAACACACAAGAAGCCAAAAATCTGTTTTGGCAATGTAGAGTGCTACACAGCCCAAATCAAGGGAAGGGGAGAGCAGGAAATGCTCCTCAGCCTCATCGATGTAAACCCGAATCTATCATAAGGATAGGTCTCGGCTAAGTCAACACTGCGAAATTGGGGACAGCTGCCTGTTTTCGCCGGGACACCTTCGGCAGATTCAAGAAGGCAAGGCGAAAACCCTAGCTGTCCTCAATTTCGCAGGACTACTTTTTTATGGGCTTGGTTCGAAGGGACGTGGCGTATTCGAGATTGCGCCGCGCCTCTTCGGATTCGGGCATGAGCCGGACGGCCTCGGAAAAGTGCTCGACCGCCTCGTCAATTCGTCCCATGTTTGCCAGTGCGCTGCCCAGATTATTGTGGGCGTTTCCGTAATTTGGCCTCAACTGGATCGCCGTCGTAAATTCAGCGATGGCTTCGCTCATCTTTCCCTGGACGGCCAGTGCGTTGCCCAGATTGTAATAGGTCTCGGGACGGTCCGGTTCCAGCCGAACGGCCAGTTCGAATTGTGCCGTGGCATCGTCCGTTTTCCCCATCCCGGCATAGACAATCCCCAAATTGTAGTGAGCATCCGCGGAATCGGGGTCCAGTCGGATCGCTTCGAGCAGTTCGGCCGCTGCATCGGCTCCCTTGCCCAGCTTGTTCAGTGCGATTCCCATGCTGATCCTGTCCTCGACGGTAGCGGGGGACAGACGGATCGCTTCTGTCAGTTCCTTGATTGCCTCGTTGATCCGTCCCTGCTTCAAATAAACACCCGCAAGGCCGCTGTGAGCGCCCGCAAAGCTCGGAAACAGGCGCGCGGCTTCGCCATAAAACGTGACGGCTTCGGCGAACCGGCCCTGGTCCCGGAGGACGCCTCCCAGACCGTAGTACCCAATATAGTTGTGAGTCGAAGCCACTGCGGCATGCGTGAAGAGCGCTGCGCTGTTCTTCCAATTCTGAACTTGATGCCATGTCAGAATCAGACAAGCGCAGCACGCGGCGACTGCGATAGTGCCCAGCGCATGTTTTCCAGTCGGCCATCGTTGAAAGACATCCGCCACGCCCCATGTCACCAACAGGAATATCCCGACCAGCGGCAAGTACGTGTATCGATCTGCCCTGGATTGCATCCCGACTTGAACCAGGCCGATCACGGGGACGAGTGTGCCCAGGTACCAGAACCACCCGACGGCAAGATACGGCAGACGAGGAAGTAAGCGGAGGACGAGAATGGAAACACCCGCCAGAACCAGTCCCGCGCCCAAGGTTTCCCATGCCGGCAGGGACGTCGGATGCGGATAAAACACGACAAGCCGGGAGGGCCAGAACACTTGCCAGATATAGGCTACGTAGGAAACCAGGGCATTTGCGATGCGCGCTCCCAGGGGAATCCAGTTCGCAGGAACGACGGCTCCGCCCCGTTGTTGAACGAGGTAGGTCACGACGGCAGAACACGCGGAGAGCGCGAAGAGCGGCGCCTTCTCCCATAGAATACCCGCCGTCTTTGCCTTTGGCTCCACGCTTGACTGTCCTTTTTTCTTTGTCCTACCGGCTGGAGCGGATTTCTTGAAGGATAAGCGGCGCAGCGGCCAAACGTCCAGCAGCAGAAGCACAAACGGCAGCGTGATGATCATTGGCTTCGACATCAGGCCGAGACAAAATGGGATGACCACAAGCACATAGCGGCCGAGTCTGGGCCGTTCGACGTAGTGTGCGTATCCCAGAAGAGTAAGCATCCAGAACAGCCCACAGAGGACGTCCTTCCTTTCCGCCACCCATGCCACCGATTCGACATGCAAGGGGTGGAGAGCAAATAGGGCGGCGACCACCGCGCTGCGCCAGCGCGAACCTGTCATCCTCTTGAGGAGCGCAAACAGAAGCAGAGCGCTGAGCGTGTGGAGCAGCACGTTCGTCAGGTGATGCAACCCACTGCGCTGTCCGAAGAACTGTGAATCCGCCATGTGAGACAGCCATGTAAGCGGAAACCAGTTGCCATCCCGATCGGTCGTGAACGCCCACGTCAGGCCGTGGAGCGTGAGCCCGGACCGCACGATGGGATTCGCGGTGACGTATTCCGGATCGTCATAGGTGACGAATTCATAGCTCCGAACCTGGCTGTACGCTGCCAGCGTGCTGACGACCAGCAACAGGTAAATGGCAAAATCGCGAATATCGACCGTTGCCCGTGGAATATCGGGTGCGCGGGCTCCAGATTTTTGATCTAACTTGTCCATGTATCCACGCAGGTCATACAGAGCATCATAAAAGATACCGCCGGTGAAACATCGTTTCGGGTGCGCGACAACTCCTGGGGGCCTCGAAACAATGGGTCTGGAGGCCCGAAGGGCCGGCAGTAGGTAGGCCCGGCCGTAAGGCCGGGATCTGCTTACGGACGAAAATCGAGCGCCGAAGGCGCGGCACTATCGATTTTCAGGTGCCGCGCCTTCGGCGCTCCATCTCTCTCCAAATCTTCTCCCGGCCTTACGGCCGGGCCTATTCATTTCCGGCCCTTCGGGCCTGAATGACAATGAAATCACACTGCCAGGCACTAAGAGTCGCATCCCGATTCTTCTTTGTGCCTCACCCAATCTAGATCACATACAACTGCCATCATGCGGCAGAATCTACGTCGTTATGTATAACAAAGAGCTCATGGGAAAATCAAAAGCATCTCAGCGAGGGTCACCCCCTTTTCCTGTAAACATAGATGCAGGGCACTCCTTCCCGCAACCGGCTATCGCTCGGCTTGACCCACTCACCCTCGGATCCTGTGACCAGCATTACCCGATCGACCGCGTAGTCTTCTCCGATCAGATGATCCAGGCGGCGCATGATGTCGAGATCGGCAATTCCGTCCCAGAGGAGTGAATAATGGATATTGGCCACCTTGATGATGAGCTTGGGCGGAGTCCTCTCGATCTCACTCCACACGGTCTTCTGGAACTCCTTGTAGCGAGGGTAACTGGCCATCAATGGGTAGGCCATCAGAAAGGACGAGGAACTCCGGCGGCGGGCGTAAAACAATATTTGCGGTTCCGATCCGATAATGAAAACCGGATCCTCCGGCGCTGTTGTTTCCGCGACGTAGGATGCCACGGGCTTGGATTCCGGGAATGGATCAAACCCGAAATATCGCCGGCTGATCTTGTCGGGATCTCGCTCGAGAAAGTATTGACTGTTCATGATGATGGGAACGAGCAGAACCAGCGCAGAGCAAGCGATCGCCGCCAACTTTCTATGGGGAACGGGAAGATAGTTCAGGAGAATGTACAAGCCATAACCGCCCGCAATGGCCACAGCAGGAGCCAGCTGAGCGAAATAATGCCGATAGCCGAATCCGGGAATCGTTCCGAGAAAGGAGAGGAACAAGAAGCCGAGGACGAAATAGGAGCCGGCCTGCTTTTGGGTAAACTGCCACGCGGCGATGACCACGCCCACTCCCAAAATGAGGAAATCCCCCCGAACGATTTCCGCGAGCTGAGGGAGGACCGCATCCAGGCTGTCTCCTAATGAAGATTGACCAGCGTAGGATACGTTATGCAGGAAGCTCCAATAGATGAACTCGCTCAGGACTCCATGGAAATAGTAATAGAACAGCACGAAGCCGGAGAACAAAATCGCTCCAACGATCCAGGAGGTGAATGCGCGAAGAGTCGCCGCAACGCGTAAGCGAGTCGGGTGCTCACCACGGCGAAAAGCGGCGACGCAAATGAAAAGAAAGACGAAGAGAACGCTGGTGAAAGCAGTTTGCTTGGTCCAGCAGGCTGCGGCGCCGGCAAAGCCGCTCAGCAATATCAATAATGAACGGTTCTTTCCGGTTCCGAGAATAGCCAACAGGAGGCTGAGTGTGAGCGGGAGGAGCATCCACATTTCGGTGGAAGCGGTGAACCCCTGGATCGCCGGACTCGCACTGAAAACAGCGTACGCAACGGCGCACCAGAGTCCGGCCGAAAGAGATTGAAAGTAGGTCTTCCCAACATAAAAGATGCAGATCAGGGTGAGCAGATTGTAGAGCAGGAGAAAAAAGTGCATCCCGGCCGGAGTGGGTGGCACAAAGTGAAGCGCCAGCGCATTGATGTAAAACGCCACCGGCGGTTTGTGATCGACGCCATCGCGATACGGCAGCTCGCCATTGTCTATGAGCTGCCCCATATATCCGAAAGCACCCTCGTCCCTGTCCAGCGGCACGCTCAGTCCGGGAAGCCGCAGAGCCACATAGGCGATCAGGATGGCAGCAGCAGCGACCACGACCATCCAGCGCGGCGTCTGCCGGACGGGACGAAGGTCTTGATCCTGCGTCGCGCCACCCTTCCGTTTCTTGACGCTCAAGTGTGAACTCCTCATTCGAGATTCGAAATTCGAGATTCAATACTCTTAATTTCGAATCTCGAATCTCGAATTTTCGAATCTGTCTTCGCGCTAAGAAATCCTGAAAAAGTAGATCGAGTATCCGAGATGAGCAATGACCGGGTATTTTTTGACCCAATCGATCCCGAGGCCATGCATGATCGCGACCCAATGCCCGCTCACGACATAAACGCCGGGAGGCGGCGGATTCGGACTGGTGACCATTTGTGCCCATTCCCGATCGGATGGACGGCGCATCGGGATGCCATAATATTCCGGATTATCATAAGAATTAAAAGGGTACAGCGTCACTGACTCTATTCCCATCCTGCTCATTACCTGTTTGACGCCCTTGAGATCCTGTCCCCAATCCAAATTGGAATCATCCAGCCAGTAAATGCCTTGGGAAGGCCCGCCGGCCAGTTCGTTGAAGTACGACAGAGAGTAGGGAAATGCCGCAAGCGAGGAAGCGATATGCCAGCACAGAAGAACGCCGCAAATCGCAAGCGCGGCCCTGCTCGTTTTGAACGTCCTGGCCACCCCGCTCACATACACCATCAGGAGCGGGAAGACGGGCAGCACATAGCGAATCCCGATAGGGGCCGCAAACACGGAAACCGCAGTAAACAGAACGAGGCTTGGCAAAATGAGGAACAAACTCGGCCACCAGTCAGTTGCCCGACCCCTTATAAGTTGAATCAGCCGGATGAGAATGAGGATTAGGAACGGTGCGGTGGCTTTGACCAGAAACGCCACGACGTAGTAGTACCACCACCCCCCGATGCTGAGGCTGCCGTGCAGATAGGCAGGATTCTGTGGATCAAAGTTTTTATCGACTTGAAGCATTCCCTTGAGGTAAAGAGTCACATCCGGCGAGTCGAGATAGGACAATTGCACTACGATCACTGCAATTCCGACGAAAGCAAGGACCGCCAAAACTTTTTTGCGATCCACCTGCAGCTGTTGCGACCAGGCAGCCGCGTTCAGAAAGTGCCGTGGATCCCTTCCCTCCGCCGCGGATTTGAAGTCGTCGGCTCCAGCACGAGAGTGAGCCGGGGCCGCCGGATCCGATTTGTTTCGCGCCGCGCCATAAAACATCCACAACAATAACAGGGCTACCGGAAAGAGGAATATCGCGGAAAACTTTGATGCCAGAGCCGCTCCCATAGCGGCGGCGGACCCGAGAAACGACCGCGGTTTCCCGTCGCTCAAGTAGCGCCATAAAAAGTAGAACGAGATGGTCGAGAAGGCCGAGAACCCCAAATCCGTAGTCACAAGGTGGGAGTGAGCGATGATGTTGGGGGAGAAGGCGAATAACCCCAGTGCAAATAAGCCCGCAGGGTAACCATAGAGCTGCTGAGCCCAACGAAAGATAAAGAAGCCCAGAAGCACGGCGATTAGAACAACAGGTACTCTTCCCCAGAACAGCAATCGATCCGCATCATTCGCGTACAGGAAACTGAAGCCGAATTGCGCGGACGAACGGGGGGAAGCCTCCGGCCATTCAGGATTATTGAAATCAATCTTGGGATGAAGCGCCAGCAGCGGCAAAGCACATAACACCTTCATCAGCGGCGGGTGCTCGCGGTTCAATCGAAAGTCATGCTTGAGGAGATAGGTGTATCCGGCAGGCAGATGTGCGACCTCGTCGCTGGAACAGGACTCGCGCGTCATCTCGACGAGGTTCTGGGCCGCGAAGAGTGCGAGCAGCAACACGACCAGTGCCCATGCCATGAAAGGAATCCGAGGCCGTGCCGCAGGCACTGTCCCGGATTCAAACGTGGAGTGTCTGGCTTCGTTCATCAGATCAGTCTCACGACTTTGCGAGGCATAGAATAACCCCCGAAAGCTGCTTCCATCAATGGCTGAGTCCAACACGCAGGCAAGAGGGGGGACAGGCTGTCCCTCGGTTGATCACCGGCCATTGAGTTCCAGGCCGAAGATCTATATAAATACCCGCTTATGAGTTCCCGGAAAACAAAGCCGTCCCGATCCCAGAACCGTCCGGATAAGAGTCCCTCGCAACCCAAAGACCAGTCCGCCTCCCGCGCGCGGCCTCAGATGCTCCCGCCTCGGCCCGGGCTGGTCTGGCTCATGCTCCCCGCACTTATGCTCGCCGTCCTCCTTGCCTACGAGCCCGCCTGGCACGGAGGTCCGCTCTGGGACGATAATGCCCACACCACCAGCCCCACCCTCCAGTCTGCCCACGGCCTCTGGCGCATTTGGTTCGACCTCGGCGCCACCCAGCAGTATTACCCCGTTGTCCACTCCGCCTTCTGGTTCCTCCACTCCATCTGGGGAGACAACCCTCTGGGCTACCACATCGTCAACATCATACTGCACGCCCTCTCCGCCTTCCTTTTCGCACTCATCCTCCGCTACCTCTCGGTTCCTGGCGCTTGGCTCGCAGCGGTCATCTTCGCCCTCCATCCCGTCCACGTTGAGTCCGTCGCATGGATCACGGAACTTAAGAACACCCTCTCCGGCTCCCTCTACCTCTCCGCAGCCCTCGCCTATCTTCACTTTGACTCTAACCGCCGACGCCATCTCTATGCCATTGCTCTCACCCTGTTTACTTTCGCACTCTTCAGCAAAACCGTCACAGCCACCCTCCCCGCCGCTCTCCTCGTTCTCTTCTGGTGGCTCCGCGGCCATATCAGCCTGCGCCGCGACGTCCTCCCCTTGACTCCTTTCTTCGCCCTCGGCGCTGCAGGTGGCCTCCTGTCCGCCTGGGTTGAACACAACCTCATCGGCGCTCAGGGCGCCGAGTTCTCCTTCTCCTTCGTCGAACGCATCCTCATCGCCGGCCGTGCTGTCTGGTTCTACCTCGGCAAACTCTGCTGGCCCGCTAACCTCATCTTCATCTACCCCCGCTGGCACATCAGCCAGTCTACCCTGTCACTATACCTCTACCCCGTCGCTGCAGCAGCCCTGCTCGCTTCTCTCTGGCTGCTTCGTAATCGATCCCGTGCCCCCCTGGCCGCACTCCTCCTGTTTGGAGGCGCTCTCTTCCCCGTGCTCGGCTTCTTCAACGTCTTCCCCTTCCGCTTCTCCTTCGTTGCCGATCATTTTCAGTACCTCGCGAGCCTCCCCGTGATCGCTCTCGCTGGCGCCGCCTTGTCCCGCCTCGCCGAACGCTGGTCCCTCCCAGCCAAACCTGCGGCGGCGATTCTCATCCTCGCCCTCGGCGGTCCCCTGGCTTTCCTTACCTGGAACCAGAGCCGCCAATATGCCGACGCAGAAACCCTTTATCGCACGACCATCGACCGCAACCCTTCCTGCTGGATGGCACACAGCAACCTGGGCATGTTGAAACTCAATAGTTCCCTCGACGAGGCTGTGGCACATTTCAAGGAAGCACTGCGGCTCAAGCCAGACCTCGCCGAGGCCCATACCAACCTCGGAAATGCCCTGCAGCGAATGGGCAGGCTCAAGGAAGCAGTGGCAGAGTATCGGGAAGCAGTGAGGTTCAAGCCCGACCTGGCGGAGGCGCACAACGACCTCGGAAATGCCCTGCCGAAGCTCGGGCAAATAAGAGAAGGAGAGGCTGAGTGCCGCGAGGCTCTGAGAATCAATCCCGACTATCCCGATGCCCATTACAACCTGGGTGTCATTCTCCAGGCCATGGGAAAACCGGAGGCTGCCGCCGAGTTCCAGGAAGCACTGCGACTCCAGCCCGATTCACCCGAGGCTCACAATAGTCTGGGAATTACGCTGCAGAGTATGGGGCGTTTGGAGGACGCGGTCGTCCAGCACCACGAGGCGCTGCGGCTCAAGCCGGACTTCGCGGAGGCTCACAACGACCTGGGGACCGCACTGCAGCGAATGGGCCGCATAGAGGAAGCGATTTCACAATACCAGGAGGCGCTGCGGCTCAAGCCCGATCTCGCAGAGGCTCACAACAGCCTGGGTTTTGCTTTGCAGGTCACAGGCCATGCCGCGGAAGCGGAAGCGCAGTTCCGCGAGGCCTTGCGGTTGCGGCCCGGGTATCCCGAAGCATGTTACAACCTCGCCATCACTCTTCAGAGGAAAGGCCGGCTTGAGGAAGCGCTGGTACAATATCGGGAGGTCCTCAAATCAAACCCGAACGATTCGGCAGTGCACAACAACATGGGCGCGGCTCTTGAAGGATTGGGCCGCATCTCAGAGGCCGCAGCCCAGTACAGGGAAGCGCTGCGGCTAAAACCGGACTCTGAAGAGGCGCGTACCAACCTGGAAAGGACCACGGCACGGCGCCGAATCAGCTAGTCAGGACTTCGTTTTAACATTTCCTCCACAGCGCGGCGCGCCGCGTCGTTGGCGGGATTGATGCGCAGCGCTTCCTTGAGTTCACGAATCGCTTCCTCGGTTCTGCCGGCTTTTGCCAGAGCGAACCCCAGGTTTACGTGCGCCATTTCATAGTCGGGCTTGAGGCGCACCGCTGCGGAGAAATGCGGCAATGCCTCGCTGAATTTCTTCTGACTTGCCAGGAGAGCCCCCAGATTGTTTTGCGCCTCTGCCAGATCCGGTTTCAGGCGCACCGCCTCGCTCATGTGCGCAATGGCGTCGTCCACCTTCCCCTGGTGCGCAAGGATCGAACCCAGGCTGTTCTGAGCTTCTGCCAGGTCCGGTTTTAGGCGCACCGCCTCGCTCATATGCGCAATGGCGTCGTCGAATTCCCCCTGGTTTTCCAGAGCCAATCCTAATTCATAGTTCCACTCTGCGGAGGCGGGTTTAAGACGGACTGCTATGGACAGATGATCAATGGCTTCGCCTGCCCTCCGCTGCCGAGAAAGCATCAGTCCCAAGTCTCTCTGGGCCTCGGGAAAGTCCGCCTTGAGGCGCACTGCCTCGAACAAGGATGCGATGGCCTCATCGAACTTCCCTTGCCTGGCGAGCAGGAGTCCCATTTCATGTTGAGCCTCCGCAGAGTCGGGGTTGAGACGCATGGCTTCGGAAAAATGACCAAAAGCCTCGTCAAACCGGCCTTGATCTCTGAGAATGGTTCCCAACGAGATATGGGCGTGATACGTGTCCATGTTGAGCGTGAATTCAGTCTCATGCGTCCAGAGTGTGACGTTATCCTTCCAATACTGGACCTGCCCCCGCGCGATGACAGTGCAAGTCAGGACTGCAATTCCTGCCGCAGCTGGTAACGCGATGCGCCGATAAGGCACGCGCTCGAGGAGATCCCATGCACCCCAGGCCACAATAATGAAAATCCCGATCAGCGGCACATAGGTAAAACGATCCGCCATCGATTGAAGTCCCACCTGTACCAGGCCGATAACCGGCACCAGGGTTCCCAGGTACCACAACCACCCGACGGCAAGATAGGGACGGCGCCGTGCCGCCAGCACCGCAACAGCGGATATAGCCACGAGCACCAGGAATGCCCCCGCGGTAGTCCACCCAGGAATTGATTGGGGAAATGAATAAAGCACCACGAGGTGCGCGGGCCAGATCATCTTGCCAAGGTAAGCAACGTACGAAATCAGGGCGTTTTCGATGCGCAGGACGAACGGGAACACATCGAGTCCGGCGACGGCTCCTCCTTGTGCCGTGAAGGTCACGGCGCTGAGCACGGCGGCCAGCGCGATCATCGGCACTTTCTCGCGGACCAGGCGAACCCAGACAGTTCTGCGACCCATGAGTGCGTTTTTGAAGCGGCCTGCCGTCCCGGCGCCCAAGTCAACGCGGCGCAACGGCCACACGTCGAGCAGCAGCAACGCAAAGGGAAGGGTTACCAGCATCGGCTTCGCCATCAGTCCCAGCGCGAACCAGACCAGCACCATGAGATAGTGGCCGACCCCGGGCCGCCGCACGTACGCGACATAGGCCCAGATCGCCAGCAGCCAGAAGAGCGTGCTCAAAACGTCCTTGCGCTCCGTGATCCAGGCTACGGACTCGACGTGGAGCGGGTGGATCGCAAACAGCGCGGCGACAAAAGCGCTCCGGCCCAACGCGCCAGTCATGCTCCAAAGCAGCCCGAACAACAACAGCGAATTGGCGATGTGTAGAAGGACATTCGTAACATGGAGCGCGCCGGCATTCATGCCGGAAATCTGCACGTCGACCATATACGACAACCAGGTCAGCGGAATCCAGTAGCCGCCGTGCCGCGCTGTGAATGCCCACACGATGCCCGGGAGTGTGAGTCCCTGGGCAACATTCGGATTCTCGGTCACATATTTGGGGTCGTCGACCTGCACAAAGTCATAGTGACGAACGGGAGCGTAGACGATCACGATAGCCGCGATCAGCAAAGCCATCACCGCAATGGCCAGCCCGGAACGGGCCGAGGCTGTTTTGGAGACGGAGAGATTGGATGCCGGACGCAGAAAAAGATCCGGAGCAGGTCCGCGTCCAGCCGAGGGTTTGGCCCGTCTCAAGCCGGCTTTCCCTTTGTTGCGTTTTTGATTCATGTGCCAGCTCCAGGGTCCATCCTCTCGCAAGGCCGAAAATGTAGTGAATATACGGTTCCCTTGTCAACCGCACGAAATCGGTGACTGTCACCAATTTCGCAACAGCGCCGTCCGGGCTTGCCTGGCATCGCGTCGTTATTGAATCCAGAACGCGATGCGCTGAGTGGCGCCGGCATTCGTGGAATAGCCTGTTGCGGTGATTTCGAGGGTGTAGGCGCCGGGAGGAAGGCCTTTGAGCGGCAATTCACTACTGAAAAAAATCGCGCCCCCGTTTGCATTTTGCGGAGCAGCCTGCAAAGACCTCGCCGGGGATTGGTTGACGACCTGGTTCCCACGGTAGATCTTCGTCTGCACCTGGACGCCGGTGTCTGCTGAATTATAGATGTTCAGCAGGAATCGCACTTGAGACTGCGGCGAGAAACTGCGGCGGACGCTGAATTGAGTTTTTCTCAGAGCGTCCAGATCCAGACCCGCAACCGTCTCCGTTGTCTGCTCTTGCAGAAAAACACTGCTCATCGAGATCTTCCCCGGGGTGGACGGAGGGACGTCGATCCACTCCCAGGCGCTGCCGGCGCGGCCGCTCCTCGGATCGCGTGCGGCTACGCGCACTTGATAGACTCCGGGTTCAAGGACGATAAACCGGCTGTGCGCAAATGCCTCACTCGCCGGCCTGGTTTGACCTGTCGGATCTCCGGCCCAGGAGAGATGCTCACTGAAATCGCCCACGCTTTTGCCATCCCTATTTGCTATTACACCCAAAACATCGATCTTGATGCCTTCCTTCTCCTTGCCAGCCAGCAAATCCGCGGCATTTACATCTACCAGATACGAGATGGTGAGAATATTTCCCCTGTCGGACTGGAACAGGCGTCCGGCGTTGAGATGGACCGGCAATGCCTTGAGAACGAACGGGGATTGAAGCGCCTCCAACAACTCATTTCCTCCGGCCGTTGCGGACGGCATGGCGGTGCCGGCCTGGTCATCATTCCTGGCGACGAGTTGCGATAAGTCGACCTGACCTTGCCGCAAACGCACCGTGAGATCAGGGCGATCTTTGACGGCGACCTGGAGAGATCGGTACTTGCCTGACTGCACACTCTCCAGATCGATGTGCCAACCCAGGAGATAATAGTGCGACATTTCTGCCAACGCTGAGATCAAAGCGGTGTCGAGGGCATTGGTGTTTTTCAGAAATCGCCCGCCAGTGTCGGATGCGAGTGCGTTCAGCGCGTCCTGCTGGGTCATGACCTCGCTGAGCGCGCTGTGCGCCAGATTTCCCCCCGGATCCGCAGCTCTTTTCGTCTTAGCTTCGGGAAGACCAACCACGAGGCCGCGGGTATCCAGGCTGTAAATCACGATTCCGACGCGGGCCGCGGCATCGGTCAATAGCCTCAATCGATCAACGATGTCACTCCGCTGCGGTTGAAGGACGAAGCCGTCCGACAAGAAGAAAATCACTTTGCGGCTCGGAAGCGCCGCAGATGAACGCACGAGATCACGCAGGGCGGCGAAGGATCTTGCAGCGATGCCTGCAGAGAGATTTGCAAGCTGGCTCGCCCGGTCGTGGATCACCTGCATCAAACCTGGGTTGCAGCCTCCGCCTCTCGAAGAAGAACGACCAGGATCCCAACCTGTTCCTTGCATTGCTTGACAGAAGTAAGCGATCACATCCGTGTCGTTTTGGTCGATCAAAAATGCTTGCCCCTCCGTCATGGGCGGCCATTGGCTGTCCTCGACACCGGAGCTCTGAAAGTTGAGCTTCTGCAGGGCAGCATGCAAGACGGCCTTATTGTCCGTAAGCTGCTGCAGGAATCCGAGCTGCCCCGATGCGGCAAAGATTACGGCGCGGTCGTGCACGCCCATCGACTTGTCGACGAGACTTGCCAGAGCGGCGCGCGAGTGTACGACGTCTTCAGCGGACATATGCCAGTCATCGACAAAAAACAGGATCGTGCGCCCCGCATCGGAAGCGTTTGCAGCGGGCTTGGTCGGCTCCGGCACAGGCTTGCCTTCGGCTTTGGCCCAGATCTCCTCGTCATGAGGGCTTCCTGAAGCGACAAGCTCGAAAAACGCAATCGGCTGCTCGACGCCGTCGACCTTCAACTCGAATTGATCGGGCTTCAGATTGTCGACGAACCGGTTCTCGCGATCGAAGACCGTCACGTCCGTCTGAACCAACCCTACGCCGATGCGGATCGGCTTGGCGGCTTGCTCCGTCTTCTGCCCTGCCGGAGGCTTTTGAACCTGGGCACGAAAGGGAAGAGCGGACACAGTCAGGCAAAACAGGAAGGCCAGAGTTCGCGGCATCCATTTCGAAAATCGGTCATGTGCGATCATAAGATCTCTTTAGGTTTCGGGGACAGGCACTATAACCTCGGAATCATCTCGGACAGACCTGGCTTGTGCGCCTCGGGATTCTGAGGTTATGGCGCCTGTCCCCGAAACCTCACTGCGCGGACAATGTGTGGCCGCCGCCTTCCTGTTTGGCGCGCTGGAGCGCGCCCTCGGCGGCTCGGATGAGCGTCTCCACCGTGCGGCCCTGATCGGGAAACGCGGCGACGCCGGCCGACGCCGTCACTGTTCCGACAGGACGGCCGCGATGGCGGATATCGAGGTGCCGGATCATCTCGCACAGGTTTTCCGCCCGCCGTGCCGTCGTCTCCAGGCTGCCCTGAGGCAGGAAGATCGTAAACTTTTCGCTGTCGAAACGGCAAGCGACGTCTTCCCTGCGGATGACTGTCTGCAGCAGTCCGCCGAGCTCGAGCAGGATGGAACCTTCGGCATCGCCTCCAAGCGATCGGTTCACTTCCTTAAAGTTGTCGATCTCCACCATGATCATGCCGAGCGGCCGCCGGCTGCGGGCGGCGCGGCGCAGCTCGAGCTCGAGTGATTCCTCCATGAAGCGCCGGTTGAACAGGCCCGTGAGCGGATCGCGGATCGACTGGCTGCGCAACGTTTCATGCAGCCTCAGGTTGGACAGCGCCATCGCGATGTGTTCGGCCATGGCCACGGCAAGACGCTGTTTTGGTTCTGTCAGATGCGAGTCGGCGGGCGGGGTGAGGTAGAGGATTCCGAGCGCTTCGCTCTGCGCCATCATCGGCACGCACAGGTAGCTTTGAGGAGATGGAGTGGGAAGGTGTTTGCACAAGAGGCCGGTGATCGAATCCTCCACCCAATGCACGCGGCCGCGGCGCAGTGCCCAGCATTCGTTCAGGGCGAAGGCACGCTCGACCCGGGAGGCGTCTCCCCAGACGGCCACAGCCTCGACCAGGTTGTGCGCATGTGAAATGACATACAGAGCTCCAGCTTCCACCGGGAATATCTGCTGCGCCACCCTGACGATGACCGTGTAGGCTTCATCGGTGGTCAGGCAGGCGCGCAACATGTCGCCCATTTCGCTGAGCAGAGTCATTTCGCGCGTGCGTTGTTCGAGTTCGCGCACCCAGGCTTCCAGGTGCTGTTTGGCCTGCTGTAGAGCCTCCTCCGTCTTCTTTCTCTCGGAAATGTCGCGGGCGATGCCCTGCACGCCGACGGGCCTGCCGTCCCGCGAGATGATGTGTGTGCTGACTTCCAGAGCGACGCGCCTGCCGTCCTTGCACACGATTTCAAGCTCGAAGGGCGGAGGATTCTCTCCGGCGATCTGCCTTTCCATCGTTCTGCACGCGATCTTGAGCTGTTCCGGATCGACAAGATCACCGGCCGTCATCTGAAGGGCCTCGGCGCCTGTGTATCCTGTGATGCGCTCCGCCGCCTTGTTGATGGACGTGAGGTGACAATCCAGGTCGTGCGTATAAACGATGTCGTGGGCATTCTCGAAAAGCTCTAAATAACGTTCCTCCGTAGCACGGCTGCTTTGTTCCGCAAGAATCCGCTCCGTGGTGTCCCGTACGAACGCCAACCCTCCGGAAATCCTGCCCTCGCCGTTGATCAGTGGAACGTAGAGTGCATCGCAGAATCCCTCCTTGCCGGTTTCGGGAACACGAAAGCGGCCGTTAGGGACGCTGATGCTGTTTCCCTGGAGTGTTTCCAGCAGGCCTTTGTCCGCGCCGACCTCCACAAGGAACGGCAACACATCAAAAAGGGTCCGGCCGACAGCCTCCCCCTCCGGGATGCCGAATATTCTTTCCATGGCAGGATTCCACAGCGTACAGGCCAAACTGGGACTGAATGCAAAAATGCCGTCCGGGTTGTCTTGTAACAACCTCTCGAGAATCCGTCCTTCGGCGTGCAACCCTTTCCCCTGCTGTTCGGGTGCGTTGGTGAATACGGGCGCCAATCCAGGCTCCTCCTCCAACAGCCGGGGCAGGCAGTCACAGATGATGTCATCACTTGCCTGATCTGGTTCCGGGCAGGTTTCGAGCCAGGTGAGATGCGTTCTTACGTAACCAAGAAGGGATATCAACCGCGCGTAATTGGCCGAACCCAGGAACCGGCACAGCGCGTCACGACACCGCGAGTTTCTGCCGGGTTGATTGAAGAGGTAGATCGCGCAGGCCAGGAGCGCATCCTCGAGCGGCGTGCCGGGTTTGGGCCACGGAGGCAACGGTCGAGGTGCGGACGCGAATCGGGCAAAGAACGGCTCGAGATCCTCTTCCCCGGTCGGCAAAGAGTCTTCGAGCCAGTGCAGAATCTCACCGGCGCGCATCCCGAGAGATCGCAATCTGCAGCTGTGCGCCACAAGCGCGTAACGCACGGGGCAGCTGCGCGAAAGCCGGGCCAGCAGCTTTTCTTTGGTCAGGGCCGGCATGGGATTATTGAGATAGGCGAAGCGCATCTGCTGCCAGAGACCCGCCAGGATCTCCGGCGAATCCATGACCGATGCAAAAAGAGGCGGCACGAAGCCGAGCTGCGATCCCATCTCAGCCTTGATGCGCTCGACCACGCGCATCCCTGCATCGGGCGTCTGAGTCCGGACAGTTGGGGGACGCAGAAGCGCCGACGTCATTTCCCTGATTTCCTCGATTTGCTTGCGCAGCACATCCGGTCCATCGGCCGGACGATCCCTTTGGCCTTCACCAAGGTTCATCATCTTCCCCCTGGAGGCAGATAATGTATCAGTATTGCGCGACTTGCCTAGCAAATCGACACTACCCTGTGCATAGGTTAGAGAAATGAAGCGCCATTCTAACCTGTTCCCGCCTTTGGAAGTACAAAGATCTTCAAAACACACCTCAAAGACTCAAAGTACTCAAAGAATCTCCAAGAGCCGACGCCTTCCGATCCGATAGGCTTTCCTTGGAGGCTCTTCGAGTTCTTCGAGCCTTGGCGGTTAGTTTTGTGTCTATTCCGAGAACACCACATCCTCGTTGCCGCGGACAAACAGATACCGGAATTTTATGAAATGTGATTTCAGAAACCTTCCCGCCGGGGGCTGAAATGGTATACTTGAGGTTCGGCAGTCTTCCTGACGGTGTACCATAATGACGGAGTGCTGTCTTTTTGCCTGCCGGTTTTGTTGATTTTGGGTGTGATGCCGGTATTGGGTGTCGAGATGAATCTCTGTCGCAAGTACAAGGGACAGCGCGAATCACGCCGGGGAGGTCAGAGATGAGAGGTCCAAGACTTAAGTTCATGGTGGGCGGTGCCGTGGTTCTGGCAGCTCTGGTTTGGCTGGGCTTTGTCGGTTTCCAGGAGAGCAAAGCCTACTACATAACGGTCAACGAGTACGCCACCATGCACAACCAGCTTCAGGGGAAAACCGTGAAGGTTGCTGGCGATGTGGTTCAAGGCTCGATCGATCGCGGCAAGATCCCGATGGAGTTTGTGATCAGCAGCCAGGGACAGGAGCTCCGGGTTCGCTACGTGGGCAAGGACGTGGTTCCCGACACCTTCAAAGACGGGTCTCAGGCGCTGGTGGAAGGAGTGGTTTCACAGGCCGGAGTATTCCAGGCAAGTCATATCGAGGCGAAGTGTGCTTCCAAGTACGAAGCGGAATATGCGAAGAAGACGAAGTAGGCCGGCTTCTGCTGCGAGCGTCAGTCACGTAATAACAGGCCCTAACATCGGAACTTCCTCCCTGGAGTGGTAGGACATGAGTGAATTTGGGAATTTCTGTTTGTTGCTTGCCTTGGTTTTGACTCTCTATGCCCTGTTTGCTTCCCTGCTGGGGGCGTGGCGGAAGCAGCATCGAATCGTGCGCAGCGCCGAGCGCGCCGTGATGGCGGCATGCGGATCCATAACGCTGGCGACCGGGAGCATGCTGTATCTTCTCATCACGAGCGATTTCTCGGTCTCCCAGGTGTGGGAGGCCACGAGCCACGCTTTGCCCATCTTTTATAAAATAGCTGCGCTCTGGGGCGCCCACAACGGTTCGTTGCTTCTTTGGGTTTTCATCACGTCGATCTTCACCGGGGTGGTCGTGTATCAGAACCGCTTCCGCTATCGCGACATGATGCCGTACGTGATTGCGGTGCTGATGGTCAACCTGGCCTTCTTCCTGTCCTTGAATCTGTTTCTGTCCAACCCCTTCAATCATGTCGTGCAGGTGGGCGCCGACGGGAGCATGCTAGGGGCCCCGGCGGAGGGCCGGGGACTCAATCCGCTGCTCCAATACTGGGCCATGGTGATTCACCCACCCATTCTCTATTTGGGCTTCATCGGTTTTGTCGTGCCGTTCGCGTTTGCGATGGCTGCGCTCATCTCGCGCCAGCTGGGTGATGCCTGGATTCGTACCACTCGGCGCTGGACACTGCTCACCTGGCTTTTCCTCGGGACCGGTCTCATTCTGGGCGCCAAATGGGCATACGTCGTCCTGGGATGGGGAGGCTATTGGGGCTGGGATCCCGTGGAAAACTCCTCTCTCATGCCCTGGCTGGTTGGAACAGCGTTTCTTCACTCCGTCATCATTCAGGAACGCAAGGGAATGCTGAAGGTATGGAACATGATTCTGGTGATCATGTGCTACCTGTTGGGCGTGTTCGGAACGTTCATCACGCGCAGCGGAGTGGTCAGTTCGGTGCACGCCTTCGCCGACTCTTCGCTGGGGAAATATTTCCTGCTGTACATAGGCACCATCGCCGTCTGCGGTCTGTTTCTGATCATCGACCGTCTTCCCTATCTCAAGAGCGATCGGCAGCTGGATTCCGTGCTTTCGCGCGAGAGCGCGTTCCTGTTCAACAACATGATGCTCGTGGTCGCCTGCTTTGCCGTCTTGTGGGGAACCATGTTCCCGGTACTTTCCGAATGGCTGCAGGGGAACAAGATCACGGTAGGGCCGCCGTTCTTCAACCGCATCAACATACCGATCGGGCTGCTGCTTCTGCTGCTGACGGGAGTGGGACCGCTCTTTGCATGGCGCAAAACCTCGATTGAGAGTTTGAAAAAGGCGTTCTTCCTGCCCGGAGTTTTCGCGATTGCGACGTTGGCGGTGCTGCTGGCCGCGGGCATGCGCAACTTTTACACTTTGATGTGCCTGACTCTGGCTGTGTTTGTGACGGTCACGATCTTTGAGGAGTTTTACAAGGCGGCCAGGATCCGGGCCAAAAGCAACGGCGAGAATTTCCTCATTGCCCTGACGCGGCTCACGCTGAAAAACAAGCGGCGATATGGCGGGTACGTCGTCCATTTCGGGATCGTCCTTATTTTCGTCGGCCTCTCCGGCAACGCCTTCAACCAGGAAGCGAGCCAGACGATGGCGCCGGGCGACACCATGAAGATCGGGGATTACGCGCTGAAGCTGACCGATTACCGGGAAGCGGACACGCCGAACTACGTGTACGGCGTGACGTATTTGGACGCATACAAAGACGGCAAGTTCCTGCGCACCATGAAGCCGGAAAAGCGTTTCTACAAAACCAGTGAAGGGCAATCCACCACCGAGGTCTCGATCCGCAGCACTCCTAAAGAGGACCTCTACACCGTGTTCAACGGACTTACGGACGACGGCCGGTACGAAATTAAGGCACATGTCAACCCGCTGGTCTTCTGGGTCTGGTTCGGAGCGGCGATCATGGTTTTCGGAGCGCTCATCACACTTCTTCCGGACCGCGGCGGCGCATTCGCCACACCGCAGGTTTCGATGAACCTCAGTGTGCCGATGGAGGAGAGCGTAAAGGAGCAGTGACATACCATTCGGAGTCACGATATGACACTACTGATATTCATGAAGTATAGTGACGGCAAATGGTATCCAGCCCCGAAGGGGCGGAAAGAGAGTAGCCCCGGGCGTGAGCCCGGGGTTGGGAGCAAGTGAAGAAAGAGCCCTGAAAGGGCGACACATATATCATTGGATTAGCGTCACTACCATATCTGATTCTTACTGAGGTGCGAAGACTCTATTGTGGGGAAGAGCATAGCGATGAGAAGCACTGCATTATGGGTTTTGCTGTTGGGAGTTCTTGCAGCGGCGCTGCCGGCGCAGAGGCAGCCGGATATCAGCAAAGACTACAAGGAAGCTTGCGACCGCCTGGTCTGCCAGTGCGGCTGCAACGAGCAGCTCAGCGTGTGCGCCATGCAGAACTGCAGCTCGGCGGTTCCGATGCGCGCGGAGATCCACGAGCGCCTGCTCAAGGGCGAGACCGTGGGTGCGATCGTGGACAGCTTCGTCGCCCGTTATGGCAAGAAGGTTCTCTCGGCGCCGACCATGAAGGGTTTTGATATAGCCGCATGGATTATGCCGATTCTGATTTTGTGCCTCGGGACGCTTGTCGTGGGCTGGATCGTCGCACACATGGTGCGCCCCGCCGCGCCGGATCTAAAGCCGGCGGCGCCCGTCGATCCGCGAGTCGAGCGCGAGCTCCGCGATTTCGAAGAGGAGAGTTGATGATCTTTCTGGCAGGAACCATTGTGACGGTGTTGGCATCTATCTATGTCCTCATGCCCCTCTTTAATGAGCCCAAGGGCAATCTCGAGGTGGAGTTGCTGGCGGAGACGGAACTGGACCGGCTGCTGAATCGAAAGGCGGTCGTGTACAGCAATCTCAAGGACCTGAACTTCGAGTACAAGATGGGCCGTCTCGGCAATGCCGACTTTTACAGTCTGGAAACAAGCTTCAAGTCGGAAGCCGCCGAAATCCTGCAGAAGCTGGATCAGTTGGGCGTTGAGGAAAATCTCGACGAGAGCATCGAGCAAGCCGTTGCCGCCCGAAAAGCAAAACTTCCCTCGGGGAAAGGCCCGGCCCTCGCGACTTGCCCTTCCTGCGGAGCAGTAGTCGCGCCCGGGAAACAGTTTTGCGCCGACTGCGGCCACCGGCTCTAGCCTCGAAATTCGAGATTCGAAATTCGAGATTGCCAATCTCGAATTTCGAATCTCGAATCTCGAATCAATTTCAGATCTTCCTTTGCAACGTCTTATGAGCTAAGTTTGCACGCATGATGCTTATCAAGAATGCAGCATTGATACTGGCCGCGGCTTTGTTTGTGCCGTCCGTCTACTCCCAGAACATGGGTGTCGTGGAAGGCCGGCTCATCGACGGCACCGACCCTACTAAGGCGCTTGCCGGGCTATCCGTGGACGCGGTCCAGCCCGCATCAGGCATGACCGCGCTGAAATCGACCAAGACAGACTCCTCGGGCAAGTTCCAGTTCAGCGGCTTGCCTACGGTGGGTCCTTTGCTGATACGCGCCGACTATCGGGAGGTCAGTTATTTCAGTCCCGTCACCTTTGACGAACGTGGGAAGGCGCAGATTGAAATGCGGGTCTACGAGACCACCGATGCTGCTCGCGGCATCCGGCTGGCAAACCTGCAAATTGCCTTCAAGCTGTCCAGTGACGGTCTGCGCTCCCTCGAATCCTATGAGATCGACAATCAAACCAAGCCTCCGAGCACCTTCATGCGTACAGACGGGAACTTCCGCATTTCCAAGGTGCCCGGTATTACGGATCCTCCGAGCCTCGACGTAACGAGCCCGGGATCGAGCATGCCGGTGACGCAGGCGCCGCTCGAGAGCGCTGACGGGCAGAGTTATTACAGTCTGTATCCGCTTAAGCCCGGGGCGACCACATTTGAAGTCGGGCAGCAGTTTCCCTGGCAGAACGGCAGCTTCACATTCCGCAAGAAGTTCTATCAGGACGTGGGCTCCGCAAAAATCGGCGTGATTCCTCAGGACATGACTTTGTCGGGCCAGGGGCTGACCAAGGTTCAAACCGATGCGGCGCAGAACTTCGCCGTATACGCGATTGGCCCGATCAAGGCCGGAACAGAAGTAATCTGGACTCTCTCCGGCGGAACACCGGTGGCGGACACCCCGGCGCCTCCACCCTCCCAGGAACCCCAGGTACAGGTCATGCCCATGCCCAATCTGGTCGGGCAAAACGCGCTGATCATCGGCCCGCTCCTGTTGCTTGGACTCGTCATCGTGCTGTGGTACGCGAGCAGCCGTGTGATTGTACAGCCTGCGGGGGCCAAGGAGGCGCGTGCCCAGGAATTGCGGGAGCGCCGCGAGCAATTGTTGAACTACATCGCTGCGCTCGACGCGCAATACGAAAAGCAGGCTCTCGACCGCCGCCGGTACGTGCGGCTGCGCGAGCAAGGCAAGCGTCACCTGCGCAGAATTGCCATGCTGCTAGAGAAGAAACGGTGACCAGAGGAGGCAGCTAACCTCAAAGACTCGAAAAACTCAAAGAGCCTCCAAGAAACCGACGCTTTCTGACCCGATAGGCTTTCTTCGAGGCTCTTCGAGCCCTTTGAGCCTTCGAGGTTCGCTTTCGTCTTAAGTTATTTCCGGAAAAAGATGATTGAAGTCCAGGGGCTGGCGAAATATTTCGGGCGTTTCTCGGCACTGCGAGATCTGCACCTCGACGTTTCCGATGGGCAATTCATCGCGCTCTTCGGACGCAACGGCGCCGGCAAAACCACACTCCTGCGGATCCTGGCGGGTCTTTCACGTCCATCCGCGGGAAGCGTCCGGATTCGAGGTTCCAGGCCCGGAAGCCTGGACGCGCGCGGTTTTACGGGCTACCTCTCGCACAACACCGCGCTCTATCTTGACCTGACCGCGCTGGAGAACCTGCGCTTCTATGCGCGGCTCCTCGATTTGTCTTGCGCGGACGCGGACCTAGAGAGACGCATTTCCCGCGTGGGCCTTGCCGGGCGGGCGCGCGAGCCGGTGCGCAACTACTCGCGCGGCATGCAGCAGCGTCTCGCGATTGCGCGCGCCTTTCTTCACGATCCGGCCGTGCTGCTGCTGGACGAGCCGTTCACCGGGCTCGATCGCGAAGGAACGGAACTCCTTACGAACTACCTCGACGAAGCGCGCTCTCACGGGAGAACCTGCCTCATGGCCATCCATGATGTGCCGCTCGGATACGCTCTCGCGGACCGGTTGGTCGTGATCGAAAAAGGCGGGGTCGCGCTCGACCTCGCTCGCAAGGCATCGACTCTGGAGGAATTTCAACGCCGTTACCGAGACCTCACGGAGGAGTGCTGAGATGCTGGGTAAAGTATGGGCGGTCCTTCGCAAGGACCTTCTCATCGAGTTGCGCACGAAAGACTCCCTCAACGCCATGCTTTTCTTCGGCATCGTCGTGCTCGTGGTCTTCAATTTCGCGCTCGAGTCCTTGCGGGACTCGATCCGGACGGCTGTGCCCGGCGTGCTTTGGGTGTCGTTCGTGTTTTCCGGCACTCTCGGTCTCAACCGGATGTTCGCTTCCGAGAAGGAAAACAGCTGCCTGCAGGGATTGCTGATGGCGCCGATGGACCGCGGCATCGTTTACCTCGGAAAGACGCTGGCGGCCGCGATCTTCATGTTCATCGCGGAAATCGCGATCTTCGTCTGCAGCCTGATTTTTTTCAACCTGACCGTCTGGTCCGAGATTCCCTGGCTGATTCTGGTATTCTCTGTTGGAACGCTCGGTTTTACGGCGGTAGGGACGCTATTGTCCGCGATCTCGGTCAATACCAGAATGAGGGAAGTGCTGCTTCCCCTCATCCTCTTTCCCGTGGTGCTGCCCATCCTCGTCAATGCGGTCGAGGCGACGAACATCATCCTCAACGGTCCGGATTACCGCGCCTTGAAGCTTCCGCTCGCCATCATGACTACATTCACCGTCATCTTCGGGACCGTATCCTATCTGATGTTCGACTTTGTTCTGGAGGATTGAGCCATGGATCTGACGAAGCAAAAAAAACTCGATGCTTTTCTCCTGGGAATTCTCCTGATCGGCATGATCCTGGCTCTCTACATGGCCTTTCTCGGCGCCCCGCGCGAGCGCACCATGGGAGATCTCCAGCGCATCTTCTACTTTCATGTGCCGTCCGGGATCGTCGGCTTGCTCGCGTTCGCCGCGAACTTCGTGGCTTCAGTGATGTATTTGATCAAGAAGGACCGCAAGTGGGACAGCCTCGCGCTCTCCGCCGCGGAGGTGGGCGTGATGTTTTTCATGATCGTCCTGGTGACAGGGCCAATTTGGGCAAAACCGGTCTGGTTCGTCTGGTGGACGTGGTCGCCGCGTCTGACGTCGTCGCTGGTCCTCTGGTTGCTCTATCTGGCGTACATGCTGGTGCGCGCGTACGTGCCCGATCCCGAGAGAAGGGCCGTCATGTCCGCGGTTTTCGGCATCATCGCCTTTCTCGACGCACCCATCGTATTTTTTTCCATCCGCTGGTGGCGTGACATGCATCCGTCGGCGATGATCGAGAAGGGGGGAATTGATCCCGCGATGGTGCCCGCGTTTTTGACCTGTTCGCTGGTCTTTCTTGTGCTCCTCGTTTACGTGATCCGCCGGCGCCTGTTCCTGGAATCTGCGCGCGTGGAACTGGAACGGCTGGAGCGCGCTGCGAATCTTGTGCGCTAAGGAAGGATTGAGTTGCCATGGAAAATGTCGATACGATGCATTATCTCTTCGCGGCTTATGCGGCCATCTGGATCATTCTCGCAATTTATCTCTTTTCGATTCAGTCTCGCGAAAAGAAGCTGCGCGATGAGCTCCGGAATCTGCGAGAATTCCTCGAACACCGGCCTGACAACCGTAAGAAGGCGTAAGGCCGGCGTGCAAGAACGACTGTTAAAGCTAACCGCCAAGACTCAAAGAGCGCAAAGAATCTCTAAGAGGCGTCGGCTTCTGCGAAATTGGAGACAGTCACCTTTTTTCGCAGGGAATATCTCGGCAGATTCGCGAATGGATAGCGAAAGAAGGTGACTGTCCCCAATTTCGTTAGGAGTCTGGACGATGGCCTCCCCGGGTTCTCCATCTCTTCCTGAATTCACTCTCAAGGCGGTCGCGGCCGGGATCGTGCTCGGCATTGTTTTCGGGGCCGCGAACGCATATCTCGGTTTGCGCGTCGGACTGACCGTTTCCGCCTCGATTCCCGCCGCGGTGATGACCGTGGCGATCTTCAAACTCTTCGGCGCCAAAGGCAGCATCCTCGAAGCCAACATCTCGCAGACGATCGGCTCGGCGTCCACGGCGCTGGCCACCGGGACGATTTACACCATCCCGGCCCTTTTCCTCTGGGGGATGATTCCTCCCTATCTGGAGATGGTGGCGCTGTGCTTCCTGGGAGGCATTCTCGGCCTGGCGGCGATGATCCCGTTGCGGCGTCTGCTGATCGTGGAAGCCCACGACGAGTTGCCTTATCCGGAGGGAACCGCGTGCGCCGAGGTCCTGAGGGCGACGACGGCGGGTTCCACCGGGAGCGCTTGGATCTTTCGAGGCATGGCCGTCGGCGCGCTCATCAAGCTCCTCGTGTCGCTTGTGTTTCTCCTGCCCGGCACCGTCAGTGCCGCCCTTCCCATACTGCCGCATGCCGAGCTCGCCCTGGAGTTGGCGCCCGCGCTCGTCGCAGTCGGATTCATCCTGGGCTACAGGCAGTCAGGCGTGCTGGTGGCCGGCTCACTGGTCTCATCTCTGGTTCTCATCCCGCTGATCTCATGGATTGGCGGAGGTCTGACGGCGCCGCTGTATCCGGAAACTCAGCGTCTGATTTCCGCGATGACGACCAACGACATCTGGGCGCGCTACGTTCGATACATCGGCGCAGGCGCCGTGGCCACCGCGGGGATTCTGACCGTGCTCCGGGGGCTTCCCACCATGATCGGGGCGTTCGCGAGCGTGGCGCGCGGCCTCAGAAAGGCCGGCGGGAACTCCGCCACCGCCGAGGTTCCGAGAACGGAACGCGATTTGCCCGGGAGCTTCGTGGCCGGCACGATCGTCACGGTTGTGGCGGTAGCGGCCCTGGTCCCCGGCATCTTCGCGGGAGGCATGGGACTCGTGCCGAGAGCGATCTGCGCTGCGGGCGTCGGCATATTCGGCGTGATGTTCGTCGCGGTGGCCGCGAGCATCGTAGGCATCGTGGGCGTCACGTCACAACCGACTTCCGGCATCGCGCTGATCACCTTGCTGGGCGTGGCCTCCGTCTTTGCTGCCGCCGGCTGGACGACCGGCGCCGCGCGCGCCGCGGTCCTCACGGTCGGCACGATCGTCGCGATCGCCGCGTCAAAGGCCGGAGACATCTCCCAGGACTTGAAAACAGGATATCTCGTCGGAGCCACGCCGGCGCGCCAGCAATTCGGCCAGGTCATCGGCGCGTCGTTTGCCTGTTGGGCGGTGGCGGGCACGGTGCTTTTGCTAGGGACGGCGTACACCTTCGGTTCACGTGAACTTGCGGCGCCTCAGGCTACGCTGATGAAGACCATTGTCGAAGGCGTGCTCGCCGGACAACTGCCGTGGGGGCTTGTGCTCACGGGCGGCGGCGTCGCTCTTTCGGGGATTCTCTGCGGCGCGTCCGGTCTTGCCTTCGCCATCGGAGTCTATCTGCCGTTGTCTTCCATGGCGTCGATCTACGTCGGCGGCTGCGCGCGCGCCGTCGTGGAATACAGAAGAGGAGGCGCCGCCAGGAGCGAGAGCGATCCCGGAATTCTCGCCGCGTCCGGCCTGGTAGCCGGCGAAGGATTGGCGGGCGTGCTTATCGCCGGCCTCGTGGCGGGAAACATCGCGCCCAAGTCGATGGAGCCGCTCATACCGGGCATGGCGGGATCTCTGCTTGCCGTCGCGGCGATCTTCCTTTGCTGCCTGTTTCTCTACCGCGCCGCCATGACCCCAAAAGCTAACCTCTAAGGCTCAAAGTACTCAAAGAGCCTCCAAGAGGCGTCGGCTTCCAATCCGATAGGCTTTCTTCGAGGCTCTTCGAGTCTTTGAGTCTTCGAGGTGAATGAGATGTCGCGACTTTCACCGGCTTTGCATGACGTGCGTCATGTTGGCAACGGCGCGCCGCAGCTTGTCGATCGGGCACGTCAAAGCCAGACGAATGTGCCCGGCGCCGTTCCTTCCGAAACACTCGCCGGCGACCGTGACCACGCCGGCCTCCTCCAGCAGCAGGTTAGACAGCCGATACCCATCCAGCCCGGTTGGCCGCGCGTCGACGAACACATAGAACGCGCCTTCCGGCATGAGACAGGAGAAGCCGGGGATCCCGTTGACCGCCGGCGCCATATAATCTCTGCGCTCCTTCAGTGTGGCAACCATGGCGAGCGACGGGCCCTGGTCGCCTGTCAGCGCCGCCACCGCGCCGTATTGCGCGAATGTGTTCGCGGAAGTAAGCATGAAGAGATGGTACCGCAGCATCGGGTCGATCATTTCCTTCGGGCCCAGAACGTACCCGAGGCGCCATCCGGTCATCGACCAGAACTTCGAAAAACCGTTTAAAAGCAGCGTTCTCTCTTTCATTCCCGGCAGGCGGGCGATGGTGTTGTGCCGGGCGGGAGGGTATATGATTCGCTCATAAATCTCATCGCTGACCACGATCAGATCGTGTTTCACCGCAAGCGCGGCAAGCGCCTGTAGGACCTGCGGCTTGGTGACCGACCCGACCGGGTTGGATGGGCTGACCAGGATGATCATCTTCGTTCTGCCGGTGATCCTGCTCTCGATCTCGGAGACGTCCGGCTGATACAGGTTGGCCGCGGAGAGCGTGTAACTGACCGGTTCCACGAGAGCGGTAAGCGCGTTGGCTTCGTAGTTCAACCAGCCGGGGTCGGGAATCAGCACCTGGTCGCCGGGATTCAGGAGCGCGCCGATCGACAGATACACCGCCTCCGCCACGCCGTTGGTGACGATGATATCCGTGCCGGGGTTGTATTCAAGCCGATATTCATCGGCGAATTTGCCGGCGATTGCCCGGCGCAATTCCGGTATTCCGGCATTGGGGCAATAGTGGTGCTTGCCCGCGCGCAGGGCATTCACGGCGGCTTCGACGATGTGTGGGGGCGTGTCGAAATCGGGCCTGCCAATCTCCAGGTGAATGACCTCTCTCCCCTGGCGTTCCATTCTCTCCGCGGCCTCGACCATCAGGCGGATGGCCGAGTGCGGAATGCGCTGCATTTTTATCGACTCCATCGACACTCCTTCAAAATAAACCGGTGACAGCCAACCTATTTCGCTATTCTAAATGTCAGATGGGCATAGCAAGATGACGAAATAGGGTGGCTGTCACCGGTTTATTTTGCAAATGACGGCAGTGATGTCGTCCCGCTGGGGCAGCCCATCCGCGAAATCGCGCACAGCCTCAAAAAGGCCGCGCATGATGTGCTGCGCGCTATCCTGGCGATGTTCCCGGATGAACTCGAGCGCGCGGCCGGCACCGAATTGCGTCTCATCCGGTCTTTCCGTGTCCGTGATTCCGTCTGTGAGCAACACCAGAATCTCTCCGGGTTCGAGCCTGATCTCTGCGCTGCAGCCGAATGTCTGCTCTGGGATCACTCCCAGCGGGATGTCGATGCTCTGCAATACCTGTTTGACGGCTCCATCGGCGCCGAGGATGTAGCCAGGTACATGGCCGGCGCTCGCGTACATCATCGATCGCGAGGGCGGATGAAGGCGGCAGAGGAACAACGTGGCGAAGCTTGCATGCTCCAAGTCGCGGACGAGGGCGCTGTTGACCAGCCGGAGTATCTTGCTGATGTCAAGGCTCTCTGTGGAGAAGGCTCTCAGGTAGGAGCGCAGCTCGACCATCAACAATGCCGAGGAGATTCCGTGTCCGCTGACATCTCCGATGAAAATGCCTATGCACCCATCGGGCAGCGGCATGAAATCAAAGTAATCTCCTCCGGTCTCATCCGCGGGGAATGTCCTGCCCGCTATATCGAACCCCTCGACCGGCGGGGCGGAGATGCGATAAAACTGCTGCTGGATCGCGCGCGCCAGCTTCATCTGATACTCGCGCTCCTGCAGCTTTCTCTGCTCCGTCACATCCTTGGTCACCGCGACGAACTGTGTGATCTTGCCGGCGGCATCCCGTATCGGCGTAATCGTCTGCTCGGCGAAATAAATCTCGCCGTTCTTTTTCTTGTTGGCTATGGTGCCGCGGAAAGCCTTTCCGGAAACGATCGTGGCCCACATATCACGATAAAACGCGGCGTCGTGCACGCCTGACTTGAGGATCGCCGGAGTGCGGCCGATGCTCTCTTCGCGGGAGTAGCCGGTGGTCTGCTCGAACGCGGGATTGACGTAATGGATCAGGCCGTTCCTGTCGGTGATCACGATGCTGTCGGCCGTCTGCTCCACGGCGTTCGCGAATGTGCGAATCCTCTCCTCATCCTCTCTTTTTGTCGAAACGTCGCGGAACACCATGACCGCGCCGCGGAGCGCTCCCGCTTCGTTGCGCAACGGACTCGCCTTCGCAATGATCCAAACCCCATCGGGCTGAGCCGGACTGCGTATCAATAATTCCATTTCTTCCACGGACTCGCCCGAGAGCGCACGGGCCAGCGGCAGGTCATGGGGAGGGATACGAGTCACCCCGCCCGGCGGGTAACATTCGTAGGTTTCCGACCACTCGCTCATCGAAAGGCCTTGAGAAGCGATCCCCAGGATAGAATGGGCCGCGCGGTTGATGAACATGAACCTGCCATCCTGATTGGCTACCAGGACACCGTCGGCAAGAAGGTTTAGGATCGATTTCAGTATCTCGATTTCCGCGAGTGCGGGAACCGGGGATGGTTCGCCGAATGCCTGCGCCATGACTCAAAGCCCGTCCGGAAGTTGCCGTTAAAGAGCCCTACACTTATCACTGTTTTGGGGCGTTATGCAACCAAACATAGAGTCTTCGAATCATGGGAGTCTTAATGGTAACCTCTAAGACTCAAAGTACTCAAAGAGCCCCCAAGAGGCTCCGGCAATGAGCGGCACAGAAGCCGACGCCCTCAGATCCGTTAGGTTTCCTTGGAGGCTCTTCGAGTCCTTTGAGCCTTTGAGGTTAGTATTTTCATCATTCCGAGGATGCCACGATGATAAGAACTGCATTGTTGCGAAACGTCTGCCTTTGGGTCCTGCTGCTGAGCGCCCTGACGCCGCTGTCATCGCAGGGGGTGCGCTATGGAACCGGCACCTGGGACGCGGAGTCGCTCGGAAATCATCGGGCGGTTCTGCTGGTTAGGGAAAAGGCTGAAACGGTTGTGGCAACCATCCCCTGGCGCCGCCGCGATTCGGAACCGGAAAAGAAGAACATCATCGTCGTCGAGGAAAGCACCGGGAAGCGAGTCACCAACCTCCTGCGTCTCAGCATCAACAGATCCTCCGGCGTCATGGCATTCCAGGCACCCAACGCCGGCGCCTATGACGTGTACTACCTCCCGTACGTCTCCAAAGGGCGCAACTATCCCGTGGTGACCTATCAAGCTCCCGAAGACACTGCCGACCCCTCATGGAAAAAGACCGCGCAAGCTGCCATCTCACGCTCGGAGAATACCGTGCCATTGCCACAAGCGGCGCTGGTCGAAATCCAATCGATCGACCAGTTCAACAGCTTCTATCCGATGGAGGTCATTGCCACTCCGGAAGAGGTTGCCGCCTTGCTGAAAACCAATGCCGGCAGGAAGTTTCTCCTCTTTCCGGAAGATCGGCTTAATCCGATCCGCATGAGCGATGACCTGCCGCAGAAGTGGATCGAGTCGGGACCGAAACCGGAACTCACGGGGGAAGCGGCGCGCGGCGAATTTTATGCATTCCAGATCGGCCTTTTCGCAAGCGACGCCGACATCCTGGATGCCTCAGTCCGCTTCAGCGATCTGCGCGGGCCGGGCGGCCGCGGTTCGATTCCGGCTGCCGCCCTGCGCTGCATCAACACGGGCGGCATCAACTGGGATGGATCCACCTTCAAGAAAACCGTCGCGGTAAAAAAGGGCCAGGTCCAGGCCCTGTGGTGCGGCGTTCAGATACCAAAGGACGCCGCGCCCGGACAGTACCGCGGTCAAGTGAGCGTGACACCAACCGGCATGCCGGCACAGTCCATTAACCTAGCCATAACGGTCGGCCCGGACCACATCCCCGATTCCGGCGACGACGAGCCCTGGAGACAATCGCGCTTGCGCTGGCTCGATTCCCAGCTTGCCGTCGACGACGACATCGTCCGCCCGTTTTCGCCGATTCGTGTCTCCCAAAACAAAATCGGTATTCTGGGCCGGAGCGTGACTCTGGGCGCATCCGGGCTTCCCGCGCAGATCGAAAGTCTCTTTTCCGCCGAGGTCACGCGCATCGGGGGAAACGCCAGATCTCTGCTCGCGGCGCCCATGGAATTGATTATGGAAGGCCCGGGCGCGCAGCGCATGAAGTGGTCGCAGGGCGCGCACAAATTTATCAAGCAAAGCGACGGCATCGTGGAATGGCGCACCGTCAATTCTTCCGGGCCCCTCAAGTCTGAACTCAGCGCCTCCATGGAATTCGACGGTTTCGTTCAGGTCAAGATCACGCTCAGCGCCGCGCAGCCCGTCCAGGTGCAGGATATCCGTCTCGAAATTCCGCTGGTGAAAGAGGCGGCGCCATACATGATGGGGCTTGGATTGAAGGGCGGCTACCGGCCGCCGAGCCTAGACTGGACTTGGGACGTGAAAAAGAATCAGGACGGCGCGTGGCTTGGGGACGCGAACGCCGGCCTGCAATTCAGCCTGAGGGCCGAGAACTACTCGCGTCCGCTGAATACAAATTTCTATCAGTCCAAGCCGCTCAACATGCCTCCTTCCTGGTTCAACGACGGCAAGGGGAGAATCTCCATTCGGGAGACGAATGGCTCCACGTTGCTCGTCAGCTGCACCAGCGGGCAACGGACGCTGCAACCGGGGCGCGATCTGCACTTCGACTTCAATCTGCTGCTTACTCCTTTCAAGCCGTTAGACACGAAATCCCAGTGGAGCACACGCTTTTTCCACGCATTCAAACCGATCGACGACGTGATCCGGGCCGGGTCAAACGTCATCAATGTCCACCATGCCAACGACGTGAACCCGTACATCAACTATCCCTTTCTCCACCAGCAGCAGATGAAGGCCTATATCGACGAAGCGCATCAGAAGGGGCTCAGGGTCAAGATTTATGACACCATCCGCGAGCTTTCGAACCATGCGCTGGAGCTGTTTGCGCTGCGCAGCCTGGGCAGCGAGATCTTTTCGCAGGGTCCCGGCGGCGGTTTTTCATGGCTGCAGGAGCATCTGGGGTCCGATTACATTGCGGCCTGGTTCGTTCCCCAATTAAAAGATGCCGCGGTCATCAACAGCGGCATGTCGCGCTGGCACAACTACTACATCGAGGGGCTCGATTGGCTGGTCAGGAACATGAAGATCGACGGCCTGTACATCGACGACGTCGCGTTCGATCGCACCACGATGAAACGAGTGCGCAAGGTGCTCGACCGGGGCCGGCCAGAGGCGCTCATCGATCTGCACTCGGCCAACCAGTACAATCCGCGCGACGGGTACGCCAACAGCGCCAATCTCTACCTCGAGCACTTTCCCTACATCAATCGCCTCTGGTTCGGAGAGTACTTCGATCCCGATTCGCCGCCGGACTTCTGGTTGATCGAGATGTCGGGCATCCCGTACGGGCTCATGGGCGAAATGCTGCAGGATGGAGGGAACAAGTGGCGTGGCATGATCTACGGCATGACCTGCCGCATGCCTTACGACGGCAACGATCCGAGTCCCGTTTGGAAGGTGTGGGACGATTTCAGGATTCAGGACAGCGAGATGATCGGGTACTGGTCCCAGAGATGTCCCGTGAAGACCGGCAACAAGGACGTCCTGGCTACGGCTTATGTGCAGCAGGGAAGAAAGACGCTGGTGTCGATCGCCAGCTGGGCGGCGAGCGACGTCAATGTCAGGTTGTCGATCGATTGGGGCGCGCTGGGAATCGACCCCAAGCAGGCCGTCCTGAGCGCGCCTGAGGTTAAGGATTTTCAGCCCGCAGCGAGATTCGGCCCGGACGATCCGATCCCTGTGCCGAAAGGAAAGGGCTGGCTGTTGATCGTTGCGCCCAGATAGTCCGGACGCAGCTAAACCTCACCTCCAAGACGCAAAGTACTCGAAGAGCCTCTAAGAGGCGTCGGCTTCCGCGCCCTGAAAGGGCCGGAGCCTGGAGTCCAGCGAGCTCCGTGTGCCTGGCTCGAATTGGAGCTCATCAAGGCTCGTTTGACTCCAGGCTCCGGCAATGAGCAGCACAGAAGCCGACACCTTCAGCTCCGCCCTGCTTTTTTGGAGGCTCTTTGAGTACTTTGCGCCTTTGAGGTTCGTTTTTTGTTCAGGGCCGAAGAGTCTGCCTGGCCTTGATTTTTCTGTACTTGATTCCCGCGAGCACGGCGAGTCCGGATCCGATCAGAACCAGCGTCGTCGGCTCCGGCACTGCGGCCGACCCGGGGCCCACGAAGTCCTGTGTGTGGCCGCCCAGGCCCTCACTCGAGTTAGCCGTCTCCAGCCAGATCGCATCGGTACCTGCCACCTGGCTCCAATTGGCCGACAATCCGCTGAGATAGCCCATCGCATATCCCGTCACGGCCGAAGAGAATCCGCTGAAGGAGACATTTCCTGAAGTGAGGTTGAAAGTCGGGACTCCCCCACTGAATGTGGGCACATCGTAGAGCACTTCCCAGATGGCCAGCTGGAGTCCGGCTTCGCTCATCTTGCTGTCGCTAGCCGCGGAGGCGTCATCACTGTACTGGTCATAGAGATAGGATGCCTCTCTTCCGGCGAAACTGTTGCCGGACAGGGGCCACGACGACGGATTGGGAGACGCGAACGGATCCGGCGGATTCGGCTGCGTCCAATCCTGCATCGACCCGAGCTGCACCTGCGGGCTCTCGACGAGATAGATGTCATGGAGAAGGTCGACACAATAGGTATCGAAGATCTGGCCCGTCGTGAGCTCGGACCCAAAGCCGGTGTCGTCGAGCACAGTCGCGGTCCCCTTGCCGACATACACGGCTTCCGTGAGAATCCCCTCCGACCCGCGATCCAGCGCGAGCGTTCCTTGCTGGAGGCGATTGAAATCGAAATAGAAAGTGATCTGGCCCGCATGGGCCATGGTGGAGGACAATAGGAGGCCGAAACAACAGGCGGGGATCCTTAATGCTTTCATGCGTATCTCCATAAAGCCCTGGCAATCCGTGCGCATACGCACGGCATCCTCGACGGCGCAGAGGACGGACGGGCTGGTCAAAGAACCTTGCGACGAGTGAATGGAGGGGTGCGCATTCTTCTCGGTTCGATGAACCGTATCGGCCTGCGCGCGCCGCACATTAGTCTCTTTGAGGCTCTTTGAGTCTTCGAATCTTGGAGGTTAGCTTTGGGTCTTTATTTCAGGCTCTGGATGATGTCCGCGATGCGCGCGCCCGCCTTGCCGTCCCAGAGCGGCGGCACACTCCCGGTCTTTCCTTTCCCTGCGAGAATCCGGGCTGCTTCCTGTTTCAGCCGGCCCATGTCGCGACCCACCAGGATATTGCTCCCCACGGTAACGGTTACGGGGCGCTCGGTGTTTTCGCGCACGGTGAGGCAGGGGACATTTAAATAAGTAGTTTCTTCCTGGATTCCTCCTGAATCAGTGATTACGAAGGCCGCCTTGCGCTGGAGCCCGAGGAATTCGAGGTATCCGACGGGCTCGACCAGATGAAGGCGCGGCGAAAGCTCCCCGATCTCGATCCCGCGCATCACCTGGCGGGTACGCGGATGCACGGGAAAGATGACCGGGATCTCTCCGGCAATTGTATTCAGCGTCTCGAGGATGGCGCGCAGTCCCGCCGGATCATCGACGTTTGACGGACGGTGCAGGGTGACGAGCGCATAAGGGAGGCCGCCCGGCGCCAGCCGTGCGAGCATCTCCGGCGTGCCTGCGCGCGGCAGCAGGCGCACCAGCGTATCGATCATCACGTTGCCGACAAGGTGGATTTTTTCGGGCTTCACCCCCTCGCGCAGCAGGTTTTCGTCGCCATCGCTTGACGGCGTGAAGAGATGATCCGCCACGCGATCGGTGAGAATGCGGTTGATCTCCTCGGGCATAGTGCGGTCAAACGAGCGCAGTCCGGCTTCGACGTGGCCGATGGAGACGAGAAGCTTCGAACACACAAGGGCCGCGGCCACGGTGGAATTCACATCGCCGTACACCAGCAGGAGATCCGGCCTGGTCTCGAGAATTACCGGCTCGATACGCAGCATGATCTCGGCGGTCTGCTGCGCGTGACTGGCGGATCCGGCGCCCAGGTTGTAATCAGGCTCCGGGATTTCGAGCTGCTGGAAGAACACGTCCGACATGAAGGCATCGTAATGCTGCCCGGTGTGGACGAGGATCTGGGATATCTTGGCACGCTGGGCCAGCGCAGCATACACCGGCGCCACCTTCATGAAATTGGGACGCGCTCCGACGACGTGCAGGATCTTCATGTTCCCTCGCGAAACCTCGATGCTACAACAAATGGTTCATGGTACGAAATTGGGGACAGTCCCTTTTTTCGCCATCCCTTCGCGAATCTGCCGAGATACTCCCGGCGAAAAAGGGTGACTGTCACCAATCTCGTACCGGCTACCTGCCCGTGCCGTTGGCCAGCTTCACGATTTTGCGAGTCTTCATGTTGTACGAGTCGCCCGCAGAGAGGATGTAATACGGCTTTTCCCACGGCTGATACAAACGCGTATTGTCATGAATCGCCACCTTCCAGGCGCCCATGACTTCGAAAGTGTCGCCTTTCACGATGATCGCGGTATCTTCTGAAAGTCCTATGCCGAGCAGATCCGGGAACTTCTTGATCACGGGGATGAGATCGTCCCATCGGTTGCGTGTGTTGATGTGCTGATCGATGGCACTATGCCGCAGGAAGGCAAAAGCTTTCTGATGCTCGGGTTCCGGCGCCATCATGACCTCGGGCCCGGATATGGCGCCACGGACGAGGTAGTCGCCCTGTATCGTGGCGCCCGCCGACGACCCGCCGATCACGCCGCCGCGCTCCAAAACCTCGTGAAACTCCTGCAGAGTGAGCGTGTTCGCATACGAATCGACGCAGTTCCACTGCCGGCCGCCGTCGAACCAGACGGCGTTCGCCGTGCGCAGCGGTCGGGCGAATTCCTCTGTGTTTGCCACCTTGGGGTCGGCGGTGTGCAGCATGACGACGTTCTTCAACCCCAGCTTCTTCCAGGGGGCGACGACATCCTCCTCCTTGTAAACGTGCAGAGACCCGTCGGGATTCCGATTCCCTCCCGCGGTCGGAACGATCACGAAGTTTGCATTCGGTCCTCCGGCGAGCTGAATGAACCGGGCGTAGATCGCGGGATCTTTCAGGTTGCCGCCGACGATCACCAGGGTTCCGTTCGGCGGTCCGTATTCGGGAACTTCCTGGCCGAACGACACAGCTGCGATGAGCAGCGCCGGGATGAACGCCATTTTTACAAAGGTTCGGTATCGTTTGCGGGGCATAAATCCTCCTGTAGGGTTGCGGATGGGCAGAATATATCCACGAATCCCGTGAAGTACACGAAAAACTTTGAGATTTAAGGCACGAAGAAAAAGCTCACCTCCAAGGCTCAAAGGGCTCGAAGAGCCTCTAAGGATGACCATCGGATTGGAAGCCGACGCCTCTTCGAGATTCTATGAGTACTTGGAGTCTTGGAGGTTAGCTTAGTGATTAGCCTAAACCTCGCTGCCTCAAGGGTGATTACTGGGATTCGTTGGTGAGGTCTGTGCGCGCCGATTGATAGGAGACGAACCGGTCGTGCCGGTCTACCTCTGCGAGCGAGAGGATCTCCGGGCTGGGTGTGTATTCGGGCACGATCTCCTTCAACTTTGTGACAAGCTGGTGAACGTTCTTGGACGCCACGATGACGGCCAGTTCGTCAAGCCAGGCGCTGACCTGGCCCGAACTGGCCGGCCCGCCGTCCAGCACACGGATTTTTTCGTGCGCGGTCAGCTTCAAGCCTTCGCCGTCGAACCGCAGTTCTTCAAACAGCTTCTCACCCGGGCGCAATCCAATGAACACGATTGGGATGTCTCGTTGCGGCTCCAGTCCCGAGAGGCGGACCAGATCGTGCGCCAGGTCGACGATCTTGATCGGCTCGCCCATGTCCAGCACGAAGATCTCGCCGCCCTTTCCCATCGTTGATGCCTGGAGCACGAGCTGAGCCGCTTCGGGGATGGTCATGAAGTAGCGGCGGATCTCCGGATGGGTGACGGTGAGCGGTTTTCGGTTCGCGATCTGCTGTTCGAACAGCGGAACCACGCTCCCGTTGCTGCCGAGCACATTGCCGAAGCGGACGGACACGTAGCGGGTCGCATGGCCCTGCAGGCCGAGGATCAGGAGCTCGGAGACGCGCTTGGTCGCGCCCATAATGCTGCTCGGGTTGACGGCCTTGTCGGAGGAAATCAGCACGAAATCCTCGACGCCGCACTGCCGCGCCATCAGTGCCACGTTGTAAGTTCCGAAGATGTTGTTCGTCACGGCCTGAAAGCAGTTTCCTTCCATCATCGGCACATGCTTGTACGCCGCCGCGTGAAAGACCGATGCCGGCCGATGAGCAGAGATGACTTCACGCAGGCGGTTGACGTCGAGGATGTCGCCCACCACGACCACACGCTCCAGCCTGGGGAATCTCTCTGCAAACTCGATCTCGAGCCGGTGAAGATCGGTTTCGGATCGGTCAAAGAGCACCAGTTTTTCGGGCTGGAATCGGCCCACCTGGCGCGCGAGCTCCGAGCCGATCGAGCCTCCCGCGCCGGTTATGAAGATCACCCGCTGCTGGAACTTTCCACGGATGCGCTCCAGATCAAGGCGCACGGGAGCGCGCACGAGCAGGTCCTCGACGCGCACGCGCCTCATCTGGCCTATCGATACTGAACCGTTGATGATATCGCCCAGTGCCGGCAAAGTCTTGAAGTCCACCTTGCACTCGACGCACGTGTCGATGATTTGCTGCATCTGCTTGCCGGTCGCGGACGGAATGGCGATCAGAATCTGGGAAACATCGTATTTGCCTATGATGCGCGGGAGATCCGCAGTTCTGCCCAGGACCTTGATTCCGTGGATACGCTCGCCCCGCTTCGCCGGATCGTCGTCGACAAAACCGATCAGGCTGTACCCGAGCCTTTCGTTGTTCTTCAACTCCCGGGCGATGGCATTGCCGGCTCTCCCCGCCCCGATGATCAGCGCGTTGGCGCTCGTGATCAAGGTGCGCGTCGACTCGGTGTAGGCGCGCACCGCGAAGCGCATGCCGCCGATGGCCAGGATGGTGAGCACCATGTCAATGACGATCACCGAGCGCGGATAGCCGACGAACCCGCGCATCAGGTAAACAGATGCGAAGAAGAGCACGGCACTCGCAGACGCCGCCTTGATGATGTCAAGCAGGTCGCTCATCCCGACATAGCGCCACCAGCCGCGAAACAGGCGAAAATAAATGAAAATCGCCATCTTGATGATCAGGATGAGCGGGAGGGTCTGGATGAAGACCTTCTGATATTCCGCGCTCAGCAGGAAATCGAAACGGAGCAGGAAGCTGAGATAGTAAGTAAGTACCAGCAGGCCCGCCTGGGATACGACGATGACAACCTTGCGATACTTTACTATTTGTGACTTCACCTCGCCCCCGTAGAGTTTGCCAGGCGGCGTTCCTGTGCCACCACGAAGGTCCATAATCCCAGAAAGAGAGCCGGGAGGACAAGCACGGCGGAAACCGCTCCATCTGCCACGCGCGTGGACCACACCTGCGCAAGGACGCAACCCACCGCTGCCAGTCCCGCATAGATCAGCGCGGCCAGGGCGTGTCCCGAATGCGCGGAGGTCATGCGCTGATACAGGTGCGATCTGTGCGGGGCGAAAACATTCTCTCCCCGCAAAAGGCGACGCACGAACGTGAAGGCCGCGTCAAAAACAAAAGGCCATACCAGAAGCAAGCCGACGACCGGCGCACCCGTTCCATTCCGGTCGAAGAAGCCATACATCAACGGAAGAATCGCCAGAGTATACCCCAGAAAGGCGCTGCCGACATCCCCCATAAAAATGCGCGCCGGCGGCCAGTTGTGGCCCAGGAATCCCAGGCTGCAGGAGGCGATCAACAGCCCGATGCCGCTGACCAGAGGTTGTCCCGCAGTCCAGCCCAGCATAGCCCATCCTAAGCCGGCAACGAGCGCCTGGCTTCCGGCGATGCCATCGGTGCCGTCCATGAAATTATAAGCGTTTGTGAAGCCCACGATCCATAGGGTCGTGGCCGCGACTCCCCACCATCCGAGGGAAACGGTTCCGAGAAGCGGCAGGCTAATTGCGCGCCAGTAGCCGAGTCCCATGATGGCCACTGCTGCCCCGAGGAGATGAACGGCGAAACGGACAGATCTGGGGACGGAGTGAAGATCCTCGAACCAGCTGACCGCAGCCACGAGAATGGCCCCTGCTGCGTATGGGAGAAACGCGGACCATAAGGAAGGTACGACAGCCGCGATGATGGACGCTCCGAGCAGCGTCACCGCGGCGATGATCAGACCGCCGCCTCGGGGAGTGGGACGCGTGTGCGAACTTCGCTCGTCCGGCAGGTCGAGCATCCGCCTGTGCTCCGCCCAGCGGCGGAATCGAGCGACGCCGACATAAGTCGCGACGGCTGCCGCAAGACCAAGAACCAGGGAATATCCCATGCTGGACATTCTGTGCCGGCTGCCTCCAACACTGTGGCCGAAAGCACAGCGAAGTCAGAATGATCCGGGCGGGCGTTTCGGGCCAGATCAGTCATAATAGGAATGGCCCAAGCCACTGTCAATTAAATTGCTCCTTCGCGGTGGGCTTTTATCATTATTCCTTAAATATCAATTACTTATAGCCACAAGTCCGCTGACAAAAGCGGGAATTCACAAAAAGTCACAGGTTTTTGACAGGTTTTCCTCCGCCTTTGCACTGCATTGCGGACGCAGGCGATAGACCACGTCGCACTTGCCGGGATCACGAAAAAGGGTTAGCGTGCAGTACAAGAAGTGAACCCTCGGTTTTGCGAGCACGTAAACCAAGGTGCGGGCGAAAAGATCCCAACTCCTCCAGGTGGAGGAGTAAAGATGGGCGCAGAACTTGTCACAAAGTGTCGAACGCGATTCCCGGGAGAGTGATCCAGCCGGCGCACCAGAATGTTCTCTGTACTCTTTCCAAGGTGGAGAATCCACCGGACAGGCGCCACAGTTGAATACCACCGCTCATCCAGGAGTCTCCGGCGAATCCGCTTCGAGCGCGAGTGAGGACCTGATGAGACAGGTCCAGCAGGGTGACATGCATGCCTATCAGGAGATTGTGCAGCGCTACCAGAAAAAAGTATATCGCGTCATCAGCACCTACATCCACAACCGCGAAGATGCCCTGGAGGTGCTTCAGGATACCTTTCTCAAGGTCTACACCGCCCGCTCGACCTGGGAGAGCCGTTTCTCCTTCGCCGGCTGGCTCTATCGCATCGCGATCAACGCCAGCATCGATCGGTTTCGCAGGACGGATCGCGGGCGCACCGCTTCCCTGGAGGATGTGATGGAATCCCAAATCCACCAATCGGCGACGGTGGGCGCGAGCGCAGATCCTCTCGGCAAGCTACGCGGGCAGGAACGAAGACGCCTGCTGGAGAATGCCGTGCGGCGCTTGCCGCAGCGCCAGCGCGAGGTCGTCTCGCTGAGGTTCTTCGCGGAGATGAAGCTGGAGGAGGTCGCGGCCGCGCTTGACTGCCCGCTGGGCACGGTCAAATCCAATTTGCACAAGGCCGTGATTGGGCTGAAGGAAATGATGCTCAAGCAAAAAGGAGTGCTGGACTATGAGCAACTGTGAGGCAATTCGCGAGTTGCTGGTTTTCCATTCAGAAGGAGTGCTCGCGCCGGAAAACATCCGTCAGGTGGAAGAGCATCTGGTATCCTGCGCCGCTTGCCGCGAGGAATCGGAGCAGATCGGACGGATCCGGGGATGGCTGAAAGATCCCGGACTTTTTGAGCCTGAGCACGACATGGCTTGGGATCTCCTGCCGGAGAAGCTTGCCGGCCGCGTCGCATCGCTGCCTTCCAGAAGGTGGAATCTGACGAGTCTGGGCTTGTCCCGGTGGGCCAGGGCCGTGGCCGCGGTGGCAGTACTTGCCGGCGGCCTGATCTGGATGATGCGCCTGCATGCGCCGCGGCCGCCGGCAGGCCAGGTTGCCCAGGCGGGCTCGGGCAACGCGGCGTTTCTCGACAGGGTGCGCACAGTCTATACTCGAGAGGCCACGGTTCAGTACCTCGACGGATGCCACGCCCTCTTGCTCGACCTGGCCAGAGCCGAAAGAAAATGTGATCGAAATCATTTCGATGTCTCGCTCGAGATTGCCAGAGCGCGCCAGTTGCTGCAGCAAAAACGCATGATCGACGCGGCGCCGAACGTCCCCAATCTCGAACAAGCCCGGAGTTTGTGCGACGATCTGGAGCGCTTCCTGGTCAACCTCTCCACGTCGCGGGAGTGTGAAACGGGAGATGCGCTTCAGCTCATGGAACGTTCGATCGAGAGAGGCCAACTGCTGTTGCGAATCCATGTTGTGTCTTCGGACATTTCCTAGGAGTCAGTCATGAATGGGGCAGGATTGCGGACTCTTGTTCTAATAACGGCGGTGGCGCTCGGGCCGTTGGTCTTGTACGGAACCGCCGCGCAGAAAGACCAGGATGTCTTCAACGCGGGGAAAATCCTGATGTTCGAACAGAAGTGGGAGGAAGCACGCCAGGTCTTTCAGCGCGTAATCCGGGATTTTCCCCAGAGCAGTTTGCTGCCGCAGGCGTATTTTCAGGGTGCCTACTGCCTGCGCCTCGAGAAAAAGCAGGAGGACGCACTGCTTTCTTACGAACAGTTCCTGAAGAAGTATCCTGGCGAGCCGTTCCTGGCGGCGGAGGCCAGGCAGGCCGTTGTAGACCTGGCGGCTTCGTTGTTCGAGCAGGGGAAGCAGGCGTACCGCGGGCGCCTGGTCTCAGCATTGGGAGATCCGCGAAAGGAAGTGCGTTATTCCGCCGCCCTGCGCTGCAGCTCCCTGAAAGATCGTGAGCTCAATTCCCTGAGCGTCCCCATTCTCAGGGAGATCGTGGCAAAAGAGAAGCAGCAGGTTTTCGTAACGCCTGCCTCCATCGCCCTTCTGAAAATCGATCCGGCCGCGCTGTCGCCGCCCGAGCCGGCGAAGCAGGCAAAGAGCAATGCGAAAAAGGACAATGCGCCGGTCAAGATGTTTCACCTGCGGATCTATCAAGGAGGAGAGAACACGCAGCCGAAAGTCGAATTGGACTTTCCTGTGAGTCTTGCCCAGCTCGCGGTCATGGCATTGGATGAACCGACCAAGGCAGAGCTGCGGAAAAAAGGAGTCGACATCGACAACATCTGGGACAGCCTGAATCGCCTCGGCCCCACCAATATTCTGACCATCCGCAGCGGCGCCGGCCTTGTTAAGCTCTGGATCAAATAGCGGCGCCACGCCTGATCATTGGTAACTGTTCAGATCTTTTTTTAAAAAAGGGATTGGATGACAAGATTGCATCAGGAACCTCGAAGACTCAGAGTACTCGAAGAGCCTCAAAGAAAGCCTCTTGGAGGTTCTTCGAGTACTTTGAGTCTTTGCGGTTAGTTCCGCAATCAGCGGGCCGATAGGTACCCCTCTTGAGCGAGGACGGAACGTAGCGCACCCAGCAGCAGCAAGACGTTGTTCTCCGTGCTGCCCGATCCCATTAGTCCGATACGCCAGATCTTCCCCTTCAGCGTTCCCAGTCCGCTGCCGATCTCGATATTGTGGTGTGCGAGCAAGGACGCGCGCACGCGCGCATCGTCGATGCCCGCCGGAATTCTGACCGTATTCAGCGACCAGAGCCGGTGTTCGGGCGCCGCCAGCATTTCCAGCCCCATTCCCTCGAGCCCTGCTACCAGGGCGCGGTGGTTGCGCTCGTGGCGCTTCCAGCGCGCTTCCAGTCCCTCCTCCAGGACGATCGCGAGCGCCTCGCGCAACGCGTAAGTCATCAGCGCGGGCGCGGTGTGGTGGTATGCCCGCGGCGTCCCCCAGTACTTGTCGAGAAGCTGGATGTCGAGGTACCAGGTTCGCGGCGGCTTGCTGCGCGCGCGGATTTTTTCGAGCGCGCGCTCGGAGAAGGTGACCGGCGCCAGTCCCGGAGGTGCGCCGAGGCCTTTCTGACTGCACGAATAACTGGCGTCGATGCCATTGTGATCGATGCCGACCGGATGAGCTCCCAGGGAAGTGACCGAATCGACGACGAAGATGGCATCGCGGATATCCCGAAGCGACTTCAGCTCCTCGATCGGATTACGGATGCCGGTAGACGTTTCCGCGTGGACCATCGTCAGGATCCGCGCACCTGATTTCCGGAAGGTCTCGCGGACTTTCTCCATGTCGAGCGGCCGGCCCCACTCGGTTTCGACCCGCAACACCTTGGCGCCCCAGCGCTCGGCAAGTTCTGCCATCCGTTGGCCGAAAAAGCCGTTGACGCAGACGACAACTTCCTCGCCGTCTTCGATAAGGTTGGCCAGGCATGCTTCCATCCCGGCGCCGCCGGTTCCCGGAACAACGAGCGTGACACGATTCCCGGTCTCGAACACGCGGCGCAGGAGTGCCTGCGTTTCGTCCATGCACTCGAAATAAACCGGGTCCATGTGGCCGAGCAGGGGCGCCATCATGGCCTGGAGCACGCGAAGTTCAACATTGCTCGGGCCCGGCCCGAGCAGAATTCTCTGAGGCGGATTAAAGGGTTTCGACATGATTCTACTCCGATTCCATTTCAACGGGTGCAATGTGGCGGCTTGCCTTGCGATTGCTATGGCGCCGTTTCTCGTCGAGTCGCCGCTCACGCTTTCCGGGCGTCGGGGCGGTGGGAATGCGTTTCTTCGGTTTTACCAGAGCCTTCGCAATCCAGTCGTGCACCTTGCGACGGGCGTCCTCCAGATTCCGTTGCTGGTCGCGCGTCCGCTGGCTGGTCACCAGCAGCCGGCCGACGCTGTCCAGTCGTTTGGACACCAGGTGCAACAGGCGTTGGCGACTCTCCGACCCCATCCCCTGGATGCGATCGAGATTCACATGAAGTTCGACCTTCGTAGCGACTTTGTTTACGTTTTGTCCGCCCGGGCCGGCAGCCCGTACTGCCCGCATTTCGATGGCATCGCCCGGAATCAGAACGCCCCCCTCGATAAAGATCGGATCCGCCATGACTCTCCCTCCCAGCCTCTTTTTGAAAACCGGATCGCATGACCGGATGCCAATGCGAACCTCAAAGACTCCAAGGACACCAATTCCTTGTCGCTGCGTCTAAACGGTTACCTCCACGGAGAATTGCTGCTAATGAATCTCGCGCAACCATCCGATAAGTGCAATGTCCCTTCGAAGCGCTGGCCCCTCGGTTCGGACCTTCCCCGTCCATGAATCCCCCCGTTCGGGATGGTCATTCAATGAAAAACTATGACATTGACCATCGGCGACGCCCCAAATCTGGCGGCCCAACAGGGATCGGCGAACAGCTCGGTGACGGCGGGCGACCGGTTCCAGAAGCGTCCTGCCATTCAAACGCAGGAAACCGGCGACGGCACACCCAGACCGAAGAGCCTTCCGGATGAGCCGGAAAACCGACCCATGCGCACTCAACCGACCTCCTCCACCGAGGATTCGTTGAGACGCCTGCACGAGTCGGAGGATTTGGACCGTCAGAGGAACCGTCCCCGCAAAGGTGCCACGGCAGAGCCGAATGGCATAACGAACGACCCTTCCACGCAGTCGCCTGGGGCAGCGCGCTGCCCATACGACCCTCCGCCCACGCGCCAGCGCGATCTCGACCTGCTTGCCTGACGCACAGGGCGGACGTTTCTCTAGCCACTTTTCCCACTTGGACCTGGACTTAGACTTCGACCTGGACTTGGACGTTCTTGTGCTTGACAGATTTTCGCAAGCATCCTTGGCGGCTGAAAGTCCACGTCCACGTCGAGGTTTAGGTCCAGGTCCACGTCCGATGGCAAGCATGTCATTGCGCTCATGGGCTCACGCCATTTCGGAGCTTGCCTGTGTTTGAACCACAGTACTCAGTCATCCTCCTGCGTCAGAGCAAGTCAAATACTGAGGACGCTTTGGATCCGCGCAGCAGGGCATGCAGGCGGAGCGCGTCCATGTCCGTCAGCAACGCCAGGAAATTGCATACGCAGCGGGCGGCCTCCGGCTCGCCTGCCCTCATGGCATCCTCGACCAGCTCCCGGTAATAGCGCGGGAAGAGGGCGCAGCTTTTCTTCTCCACCAGCTCTCCGAGGAGAAGACCAAAGAGGTCGTGCAAAATCTCCTTGCCTTTAATGGTCATGGCGGCGACTCGAGGATCGGTGATCACCGCCTCCCAGATGATGGCCTTGCACAATGCCGACAGGATTCTGGCTTCATCAGGAACCACCAGAGTCCAGGCATAGTCAGCGCGCTGCGCGCCCGGCCGCGGCCGGACCGTGACCGCGGTGACGAGTTCGTTAAGGATATTCCTGAGTGCCTGCTTTCGATGAGCCCGCTCGTCGCCCGAGGCCGGAGGCCGGATGCGCCGCTCAAGAACGGCCAGGCGTTTGTGGATATCTCCGCGGGTCAACACGGGCGCGGTCTCACTTTCCCTCGTTTCTTCGTAGTACTGGGCGACACGTTGGGCGAATCGCGCATCCGCCAGATCGCCCGGCCGGAGGAACTGGGCTTGCAGCGCGTCCTCCACATCGTGGATTGAATAGGCGCAATCATCGGCCCAATCCAGAATTTCGCAGAGGAACGATCTCTGGGGCTTGACTCCGTTTTCGACCTGGCGGGATGTCAGAAGCTTCCCTCCGCGGCGCAACGCCCAGCTTGCAGTCCCGGTATCGGAAGCGAAAATGAACCTGTCGTTTCCGGTGTCCTGCTGGAACGGGTATTTCATGACCCCCGCAAGTGTCGCGCGGGTCAGGTTCAGTCCCGGATAGGATGGGGATTTCGGCTCCGCCGCGACCAGCACGTGAAAGGTCTGAGCGTTGCCCTCGAAACGCAGCGCTTCCTTGCCGCGCAAGCGCACGCGCCGGCTGACGTCTTTCATGCACGCATCCAGGGTGCGCTCTCCGGCGTGGCCGAACGGCGGATGTCCAAGATCGTGGGCGAGGGCAACCGCCTCCGCCGCCTCCGGTGTCAGACAGCCTGCCAGCGAAGGCTCCTCGACGAGCATGTTGTTGGCGATGGCGCGGGCGAGCTGGGCGACTTCCAGGCTGTGGGTCAGGCGCGTGCGGTAGAAATCGGCCTGGCCGATACCGAAAACCTGAGTCTTGCCCTGGAGCCTGCGAAACGCCGAGCTGTGCAATATGCGGTCTCGATCGTGCTCGGTGGCGTGCCGATGGTCTTTGCCGGACGGCGCCGGTTCCGGGTATTGCCTCTCAAGCAAAAAGTCGTCCATTTCAATCTGATCTCTGGGGTCTGACGTCCAAGGGCTGAATTCTACAGGTTCCAGATCCTCGTGAGTTCGGTCTTGAGATAGTGAAATGCCTCCTCGGGATCCTCGGAGCGATGAATGAGTTTCAAATCTTCCGCCGAGATGGTTCCCCAGCGGACCATGGCATCGAAATTCAGGACTTCTTTCCAGTAGTCCGAACCGTACATGAGGACAGGCATTTTCTTGCGTGTCTTTTCGGTCTGGACGAGCGTCAGTACCTCAAATGCCTCGTCCAGTGTGCCAAAGCCGCCCGGGAAAATAACCAGCGCCTTGGCGAGATAAATGAACCAGAACTTCCTCATGAAGAAGTAGTGGAACTGGAACGCCAGTTCGGGAGGAACATACGAATTCACGAGCTGTTCGGCGGGAAGGCTGATGGATAGTCCAAGCGATTGCGCTCCCAATTGGCTGGCCGCCCGATTGGCCGCTTCCATGATTCCGGGGCCTCCTCCCGAACAGATCATAAGCCGTTTCCTATCCCCGTTGATAGTTCGGGCCCACTCGACCAGCAACCGGGCCAGGACAAGCGCGTCCTCATAGTAGCGCGACATCCTGACCGCCTGTTCGGCGTGCCTGACTTCATCCTCCAGGGCCTGCCTCGGACCCGCGGCAGCTGCGAGCGCCTCCTGCGCCGTTGATAAACGGCGTTGCGTTTCCTCCAGCGGCCGGGCTCGCGCGGAACCGAAGAAAACAACGGTATCCTCGACCTGTTGCCATTTGAGTCGGGCGGCAGGTTCGAGATACTCGCTGAGCATTCGGATCAGCCGGGCATCCTTGCTATGGAGAAATCGAGGATTTTCGTAGGCTTTCTGCAGCTGGTATTCCTTGGGCGCTGTCTTTTCATCCTTCATTATCGACTCCGCGGAATTCTCCGGGAAAATCAGAAGAGTAAGCATACCAGCGAAATTGGGGGACGCTCACCTTTTTTCGGGGGGAGAATCGCGGCAGATTCGAGAAGGTATGGCGAAAAAAGGTGAGCGTCCCCCAATTTCGCTAAATAGTGACATTGTGATTGACGGGGCCGTGGCCATGGCCAAGACCGGGATTGAACTGAATCGCCAGCGAGATGAACTTCTTGGCATTTTCGATTGCCTGCTGAAGTGGCAGCTGTCGCGCCAGCCCGGCAGTGATCGCGGCGGAAAACGTGCATCCGGTCCCGTGGGTGTGAAGCGTCTCTATGCGCGGGGATGAAAAGTGAACGATTCTGCGATCGAAGTAGAGCACGTCGACAGCGTCCCCGGCGAGGTGTCCGCCTTTGACCAACGCGGCGGCCGCGCCCAGCGACGAAATGCGGCGCGCAGCTTCCTCCATCGTTTCTATGTCGGTTACGGCCATTCCCGCGAGGACGCCGGCTTCGTGAAGATTCGGTGTAACCAGGAAAGCGTGTGGAATCAGAAGTGCCGCCAGGGCTTCGCGAGCCCGTATGGTCATGAGGGGCATCCCATGCTTGCTGATCATCACGGGATCGACAACCAGCGGACATGCGAGGCCGGCTGCGCGGCGTGCCACGGCGGCAATGATATTCTCGTCGCCCAACGCACCAGTCTTGGCCGCGTCCGGCGGAATGTCCTCCAGGACCGCATCCAGTTGCGCTTCTACAAGAGCGGGTGAAAGCAACTCGACAGACTTCACACTTTGTGTGTTCTGGACTGCCACCAGGGTCAGCACGGTCGTGGCGTAAACGCCGAACTGATGAAACGTTTTGATATCCGCCTGGATTCCGGCGCCTCCGGAAGGGTCGGATCCGGCGATCGAAAGTGCGACCGGGATCATCGGCCCAAATATATCAGAAAAACCGCGACTGTTTGGCCGCAGCAACGAGGATTTGGCGTCCTTGCTCATGAAATTGCATAATCGACGACAAAGCGATCGTCCCGCATCAGGGCAAGCTCGAGCCCGGGTCCGCGCAGGTCGGCGCGGCGCACGTGGATCAGTGGCTGCACCGATGGCAGGTACACGCGGTCGATGTGCACCACCTCCTCCGGGCGCGAGAACTGCGCCGCCCCTACATGCCCTCCGAAATGATCGCTGCGGCCAAAAGCGATGTGCAGTCCCAGTTTCTCGTCGAGCAAGAGCGAACCGCACGGCTTGACGCCGAAGTCGGAGAGCACTCCCAAGCCCAGTTCGGCAATATTGCCGTAGGCGGGTTCGCGCCTGAGATGCTCCGCCTCCCTGCGTGCAGCCGCTCCCGTGCCCGCGACGCGCATTGCCTTGTTCTGCTCGATCTCATAGATGACTATGTCGCCGCCGAACTGTACCGGCAGCTTGCCTGCGGATTTGCTGGGTATGTTGGCAATTTCGCCTTCGTAAGGCACGATGTAAGCCTCGCCCGAGGGGAGATTGCCCGCGGTGCCCGGATCGTAGAGCAGCCCACCGGAAGCATGTGCCGTGCGGTGGCGCAGGTCGAGAAACAGACTACACTCGGGGCCGTTCTCCACGGCAAATAGAAGATCCGCCGCCTCTGCACGGTCGAGCAGATCCTTGAGCATGGCAACCCTGCGGTTGATTTCTTCGTAATCGAGGCGAAGGGCAGGGATCATCGCGGGAGAAAAACCCGGCATCGTTGCCGCGCGGAATCCATAAGTTCTGGCCAACAGTTTGAGAGGCGCCGTCGCGGAGAATTCCGTGAGTGCCATCAGCAGGCTGTGATTCCTGAAGATGTCCGGGAACGGCTCTTCAACCCAGGGGTCGATCTCATCCGCAGTGCCCGGCAGCGGACCGGATATGTGCAGCCGCGCGCCGCGCGGAAGGTCGGCGTTGTTGGCCCGCACATTGCGATACAGATAAAGATGCACGTCAAGACCAAGCTTCTTCTGACAAGGCGCGAGCCGCCGCACCCACTGCGCCGCCATCTCACGCCGCTCCCGCCACTCGGCTGTATCACTTCGGACCCGGTCCGGCATATCAATCAGGAATGCCAACGCGCGATCCGAAGGACAGGGCCTAAAGACCCTTTCGATGAGCGCTGCCAATGCCTCTCCGCTCAATTCTTCCCGCATTGTTCCTCCTGGGACAATCTGACGTAGCTTGAACAGATCATAGATAACACAAGTCGGGCGGAACTATCTTAGACAAAATTTCTGCCACTTAGACGGTGACAAGGCCAGCGCGAGAGTCAGACAAGCGTTACCTTAAAGTTGCGAAAATTCGCGTTGGGAAAGATGGTCGACGTCCAGGTCCAGGTCCGCGTGCGGAAAAAAGGGCCGGTTCTGGGAATCACGGTTCAGCCAAGGGTCAGTTTCGTATTCTCAATCTCCGATCCGTACTCCTCCCAAGAGGCTCATCTATGGATTGGATAAAGATTATGAACGATGAGTGTCCACGCTTTCCCTTAGCGCGCGCCGCGCCGGGCGCCACATTCAACCGAATGTTGGGCAGCCCTGTCTGAAGCTCTTTTCCAGAACTCTGCATGTCCAATCCCTTTACCGGCCTGGATGCTCGAACGGGCCTTCGAGAGAAGCGCCCGGAACCTGGGCGAGCGGGACAATAAGAGGCGCTCCAGATCGTCATCGTCGGAGGGAGCAAGCAGGACCGCTACGGCTCGACCATTGCGGGTAATTACAACGGGTCCGGAATTCCCCGCCTCGTCCAGGAATGCGCTCAGCTTCGCTTTAACCTCGGCCAAACTCACGATTCTCATGTTACAAACTCCTCACCGGCGATGAACAACCGCTCTCTATCCTTCAAGCCGATTGCCAAGACCCAGACCTCTCGGGTTTGAGAGCTGAACTCGTAGAAAACTCGAAACTGATTCCGGGCCCCACATCGAAGCTCCCAGGTCGCACCATACGGACCAGGCTGATCCTCCAATGGCTTGCGATTCTGCGTGGCCTTTCCCGGCATGAAAGAAAGCTGCTCTTCGATCGCTCGTCGAATCTCCCTGTGAAGATTGGGCAAGATTGCGTCGACATGACGGCTGACCTCGGGCGAGTAGGTGATCGTATAGCGGGAGCGGCGTGCCATCGACCAGAATTATAGTCATTCCCTGCCTGCCCGTCAAGCGATCGAGCGCGGCTCCTGGAGACAACCATCTTGCCCGCCCAATGTCTCGTGCTCACCTGCGGATGGGGCGGCTGACCAATCGGAGACTTCAGGCAGCAGTTGCTGCAGGTGCCCAAGAAAGTGAAGGTAAGATGAAAATGTGGACACCCAGAGCGCAGGGATAAGCCGGCATGAAGCAGACAAAACGTAAGACACCCACAGTTCACTGCATCTTTGAGGGTGTCCAAGCCTTCTCCGACAACTGGAGATCCTATCAGCGACAGAGGATGCCGACTCTCTGTCCGTAACCTGCAATGGAAAGCCGTATGGTGGAACTTTACGAGTGCGGTACTCAACCGTCCAGGCGACCACAGCTGAGGGTCGCCCACTTTCACAGGGAGAATTGGAGGATGCTTCGAAGCGGTATTGGAGCCGTTGGGCGACCAAAACATAATGCCGGCCATTGCAGCTGAGTTGATCTACTCCAACGTCGACCGTTCCGCAGCTGCAAAATTATGGGCGCAGACAGAAAACAGACAGCGCGCACAATGCCCTTGGAGCCTTCCATCGCCAGTCGGTTATGTACGATATCGCCACTATTCGCCCGCTACGCAGTGCAGCGGCATCAAACCCGGATTCCAAAGAGGTATGATTTATGACTGCAGGCCGCTACTGACTTGCCGTGTAGTGGAGCTTGCATTTTGAGCGCCCGGACTCGGTCAGATCGGCCTTTGACTTACTTGCTGGATACCGCCGTGAAATTTACTTCGTATTCATCTGATTCGTTGACCTCCACCAGCACCCCTTCTGGATTTTGAATCCGCTGAGGGCGATAAACAAATTCCCATTCACCTCCTGGGACGCTTTTGCGTTTGCGCACCGAAACGTCTGACGATCCGGGGATTTCAAGAGTCACTTTGTAAGCGCCAGGCTTAAGGCCCATCAGCATGAAGTGACCGCTCTTGTCGGTCTTCAAATTCATCGCCTTCTGCCCCATGGCATCGGTCCATTGCACTTTAACTGTTGCTCCCTGAATAGCTGTGCCGCCGGAACCTTTCACGGTCCCTTCGACAGATTTGTTTGGTGTCCCCTCAACAGATTTGTTCTGTGTCAGGATCTGACCCGTCGGCTGCCCGATAAGATCCTCCAAGTTCGGCGACGGCGCGTTACGGAGCGTCACGTCAATCCTACGCGAGGATGCCTTGTCGGTCACATCAATTATGACCGGACGCCACGTATTGTCGACTAGTTCTTCCGCCTTGATCAGATATGAATGTCCTGGCTCCGCGACAAATGACACAAGGAGTGGGGAGCTGTACACCCTGATGTTGGGGCCTGGGTTGAGATCGTAATGCACATTGAGCGTGTGTGGTCCAGGATCGATAACCAACTCAAATCTCCCACCACGGCCAAACGCGCCGGAGGGATCTCGGCGTCCGTCGATTTCATAAAGCCACATGGTGGCTGCGCCAAAATTCGCCACAGTACCGCGATTGCTCAGAATGGCGGGTGGTGCTGAGCCAGACTTGGTTGCTAAATTATAATGAGTTAGCGCACAGGACGAGGCAAGGACTGCCGAAATCACACACATTAAGAGGCACAGCATGTCTTTGTTATCATGCTTCATTTGTTGAACCCTCCGCTAGACGTGTGCGTTCAGGAATCCCTGGTGAGCAGAGTATATACCCGCCTGCCCAAGTGGTAACAGAGGATTGGATCAACTGCCGTGTGCGCCTCTGAGTTGCTTATTACTTTCCCGCCTTCCATTCCGGTGATTTGAACCGCAAAACTGCCCTATTGTGTCACCACGATATGCGCTTTGTCGTCCGCTTCGCGGGAGCAGCCAGCGGCGAAAGCAGTAGAGGAACCTGTGTCAGGTCTGGAAAATTCAATTTTCGCGCACCCGCTGTGGCAAAGGCCCGGGAAGCCTCCAAGAAAATCTCAAATTTTCCAGGCCTGACACCACGCTCGGCTGTGAGATTGCAAATTGGTCCTCGCAATTCCATCGAGAATATGCCATAATTGGCATACGGTTGGATTTCTATGATGCTGCCTGGGAAGAAAGCGGCGACCAAGCCGCTGATTTGGATGGGGGATTCGTTGGAAACCGTGAGGAGTTTTCTTCCGGCAGTCAAGGATGAAATCGGCTTCGCACACTACCAGGCGCAGACCGGAAACAAGCACGTAAACGCGAAGCCACTGAAGGGTCTGGGACCGGGTATATTGGAAGTCGTCTCCGACTATCGCGGCGACACGTTTCGAGCGGTCTATACGGTGAGGCTAGCGAACAAGGTTTATGTCCTGCACGCTTTTCAGAAAAAATCGAAGCGCGGAATTGCCACTCCCAGAGCAGACATCGATCTCGTGAGACATCGCCTGAAATGCGCGATCGAATTGCACTCGGAACAGGGGGATTGATATGTCTAAACAAGACTTTGTTGAGAGCAGCGGGAACGTCTTCATTGACCTCGGCTCGCCTCGGGCGGAAGAAGCCCTTGCCAAGGCGGAACTCGCGCAGAAGATCATCGACATCATCCGCACTCGGCGTCTTACTCAGGTCCAAGCCGCCGAATTATTGGATGTGGATCAGCCCAAGATTTCCGCTCTCACCCGTGGGAGGCTTTCAGGTTTTTCCATTGACCGGCTCTTGCGCTTTCTTATGTTTCTCGGGCACGACATCGAAATCACGGTCAAATCTCGTCGCCGGACCCACACGCGCGCACGTCTGCTGGTTGCATAGGAGTCTCGGAGAACCTGGTAGAACCTGGACACCCATTTTCTGGTGACTTTTTCTTGGCACTTTCCGTGAGTCCGCGGTTAGAAGTACTGAAAGAGGTGACCCATGGCATTGCCACGCAGCAAATACGTCCAGGAAGGGCAAGAGGGGGTATATCACTGCTT